>JBCDDJ010000174.1:0-12408 GCA_039180385.1 Cyanobacteria bacterium P01_G01_bin.38
CGTATCCCGAAAAACTTTCAAAACAAAGGTTGCCTGTTGTTCTTCCCAGGGGTAAACAACATCGCCTTCCTCAGTAACGATCTGGACGGCATCCCCTTTCACAAACCAGGTATTAAACCCCTTGATGGTTTCATCTTGCAGGGCAACTTTGAGATGGCCATTAAAATCTCCCAGCACCGGGTCAGCATAGGCATAGGATTGCAGTCCGTAGGTGGTACCCGCAGTAGCTGCCTGCTTTTCAGCATCGGTAAGTTGTTCAACATCCTCAGGGCGTAGCTTTAAGACGGTATCTTTTTGCAGCGTAAGAATCCATTTTGCTGGGGCCAGATCGGCTTCTGACGGCGCTTCTGGTGCCACTACCTCCTCCGAGGACGGCTCCCCAATTGGGATCACCGGGAGGGTGCCAAGGTCAGGTTCAGGCTCAGACGTGACCGGCTCAGGTGTAATGGGCTCAGACGTGATCGGCTCTGCCACCAACAAATTTTCCCAGGTGGTGGCGTCTAAGATACCGTTTGCAGTCAGATCGCTTTTTTGTTGAAAGTCTTCGAGGGCCGCTTTTGAAGCCGGGCCAAAAATGCCGTCGGTGTCAATGTCATATCCTTGTTTGACCAGGGCTTTTTGAGCGGTGGCAATATCATCGCCGCGCATAAAAGGGCGCGTGACCGAGACAATTCGCTGGCCGACTTCAAATTTCTCACCCTGTGCATCAAAATATTGCTGTGGAGAGGTTAAGACCTCGCTTAGAAACTGTTGTCCCGGTGGGCTAAGAGATTCACCAGGGACTTCTTCAAGAAATAGTTCGGCTTCGGAGAGGCGTCGCTTTAGACTCGTTTCGGCACTCGTGTCAGGGGTACGGTGAGTCACCAGGGCTGTTTCAAGCTGATCCCATTGAGCGTCTTTCAAGACGCGGGTCAAGGCTTCAAATCCTTCAGTCTCGTAGAAGTCTGCTGTGCCCACGTCATAGGCAAAGCTGACAATGGCCCCGCGCTGATTGTCGTTGAAGGTAGACCAGTTAGGAATCTTTTTCTGCGGGGGCAGGACCTTGGCTATTTTTTCCAATAACAACTCGTCTGCTCCGTCCTCGGGAGGGGTGTCTCCAAACTCATAGGTTTTGATCAGCTTAACGCCAGAATCCGGGAGTTCGGCAATGGTATTGGCCAGATCGGTATTTGAGTCTGTGGCGGGAGCTGATTCGGTGACCGGGTCTAACTCTGCAAGGGGGTCTGGGCCTAAATCTAAATCCAGGTCTAAGTCAGAGTCTAAAGACTCTAACCCTAGCACCAGGCCTGGTTCTACCTCAGGGTCCAAGTCCAGATCTAAATCTAAATCGTCTAAGTTAGACGCCAACTCGGTTTCTAACTCCAGGGAGAGATCGGGTTCTGGAGCCAGCAGCGTCGCCCAGGTGGCTTCTTGTAAAATGCCATCGGCGGGCAGCTCGTTTTTTTCTTGAAAGTCTTTAAGGGCAGCACTGGACGCTGGTCCAAAAATGCCATCGGCATCAATATTGTGACCGTTTCTGACTAGGGTCTTTTGTGCGATCGCAATATCATCCCCCCGCATAAACGGACGCGTCACCGAGACAATTCGCTCACCGGGCTCAAAGGTGTCGGCCTGGGCGTCAAAGTACTGCTGGGGGTCCTCTAAAATGCCGCTGAGAAACTGTTGCCCCGGGGGACTCAGATACTCCCCGGGCACCCCCTCAAGAAATAGCTCAGCCTCCGAAAGCCGTCGTCGCAACAGCCCTCTCTCTACGCTGGTGCCCCGGTTGCGATAGAGCACCAGGGCGGCCTCGATTTGATCCCATTGGCTTTCTCTCAGCACACGGGTGATAGTTTCAAAGTTATTTGCCCCGTAGAAGCGGGCCCCCAGATTATAAGCAAAGCTCAAAATAGCCCCGCGCTGATCGTCGTTAAAGCTAGACCAGTTAGGAATGTCCTCCAAGGGCGGCAGGAAATCTCGTTCAATTTGCTCTATGAGCAGCTCAGTCGCTTCTGCTTGAGAAATCTTGTCGCCGATGGCAAACGCTCCGCCGCTCTTGGTGCGGGTACTGCCATAGCCAATCGTGTAGGGTTTGCCACCGCTGAGGGGATCTGGATAAGCTTCGAGACGCAGTCCTTCGAACTTTTTGATCAAGGCGACGCCAGCTTCAGGGATACCAGCCATGATGTCCATTTAGTAAATGAACTTCAATTTTGGACCCGAATGTGAAAAATGGCTCCCCAATGTTGCCAGGAGTTTACAAAAAAACACCTCCTGGGAGGGGCAGGCGTGGGTTTCGGTCAATTGCGTAACTGCCGAAACCCACCCCGCCCTGCGGGCACCCCTCCGAGGAGGAGAAGTGTATGACAATCCCAGCGCAGCGACCCCACCGAGCGCCAGCGGACTCACCAGCGCAGCGCACTCACCCATCCAATCTGAATTGAACATTGACGGACAGTTAAGAGAGTTCGGTTGTGCCCATCAGGTAGCGATCGCAAGCCTTTGCGACCCCACGACCTTCATTGATGGCCCACACCACGAGACTTTGACCGCGCCGACAGTCGCCTGCGGCAAATACCCCTGGCAGACTGGTGGCATAGTCACCGTGCTCCGCTTTGACATTGCTGCGGGCATCTCGCTCTAAACCCAGGGCATCGAGGAGTGGTTGCTCAGGCCCCAAGAAACCCATCGCCAAAAAGACTCGCTGGGCGGGGACGACCTTTTCGCTACCAGCAATGTGTTGGGGAGTAAAGCGACCCTTTTCATCGCGCTCCCACTGGACTTCTACCGTATGCACGGCTTTAACCTGGCCTTGATCATCCCCTTCAAAGCGGGTAGCTGTTGTGACATAAACCCGGGGATCATCCCCAAATAGGGCTGCGGCTTCTTCTTGACCGTAGTCCATACGATAAATCTTCGGCCATTCGGGCCAGGGGTTATCGGCGGCGCGGGCCTCAGGCGGGCAGGGCATAATCTCAACCTGATTGACGCTGGCACAGCCGTGGCGAATCGAGGTGCCGACACAGTCGGTACCCGTATCACCTCCGCCGATAATCACTACGTCTTTACCCGCAACCGAAATGTACTTCTCTCCAGGGGTGCCCGAGAGTACGGCTCGGGTGTTTTCGGTGAGAAACTCCATAGCGAAGTAAATGCCCTTGAGATCGCGCCCCTCAATGGGTAGATCTCGGGGTCGGGTGGACCCGGTGCAGAGAACAACCGAGTCAAAGTCATTCATCAAGGTCTCAGCAGGCAGGTCTTTACCCACCTCGGTATTGCAAACAAAGGTCACCCCCTCGGCCTCAAGCACATCGAGGCGGCGCTGCACCACGTGCTTTTTGTCGAGCTTCATATTAGGGATACCGTAGGTGAGTAACCCGCCGGGGCGATCTTCCCGTTCGTAAACGGTGACCCAGTGACCGGCCTTATTGAGCTGATCCGCCGCTGATAGCCCCGCCGGGCCAGAGCCCACAATGGCCACTTTCTTGCCAGTGCGCTTAGCCGGAGGGGTCGGGGTAATCCAGCCTGACTCCCACCCTTTTTCAGCGATGGAATATTCGATGTTCTTAATCGTCACCGGGGGACTGGTGATCCCCAATACGCAGGACCCCTCACAGGGGGCAGGGCAGACCCGCCCGGTAAACTCGGGAAAGTTATTGGTCTTGTGCAACCGATCCAGCGCGTCTTTCCATAGACCGCGATAAATCAAATCATTCCACTCGGGGATCAGGTTGTTAATCGGGCAGCCGCTAGCCATCCGACTAATGACGGTGCCCGTGTGGCAGAAGGGCGTACCGCAGTCCATACAGCGGGCTGCCTGGGTTTGCAACTGCTGATCGGGCATCGGCAGATGAAACTCGTCCCAGTTGCGAATGCGATCGGCGGGCGAAACTTCAGACGGAGCCTCGCGGAGGAATTCGATAAAGCCAGTTGGTTTTCCCATGATGACAATTTTAGATTTTGAATTTTGGATTTTGGAGGGGGGATTGGGGAAGAGGCGAAGGGCGAAGGGATCGATCTCAAAACAACACGTCGGCGATTACAGACGTTTTGCCCCTTTAGCTACCCCCAATGCGGGCGATATCGCGGGCATTCTCCTCGAAAGCGGCGGACAACGCATCGTCGCCGCTGAGGCCGTCGGCCAGGGCTTTTTGGATGTGCTGCAGCACACGCTTGTAGTCGCGAGGCATGACTTTGACAAATTTGGGGATCAGGGTCTCCCAGTTGGCTAACACCTGAGCGGCTCGTTGGCTGTCAGTGGAGTCAGCGTGGCGCTGCACCAACTCTTTGAGATCGCGGATCTCTTCGGGGTCTTCTAGCATTTCAAGATCGACCATCTCTGGATTGCAGCGGGTCTTAAAGTCACCCGCTTTGTCAAGGATGTAGGCAACCCCGCCGCTCATGCCGGCGGCAAAGTTACGTCCGGTGGGGCCGAGCACGACAACTTTGCCGCCAGTCATATATTCACAGGCATGATCGCCAACCCCCTCGACCACGGTCTGAACCCCGGAGTTGCGAACGCAGAAGCGCTCTCCGGCCAGGCCGCGGATGTAGGCTTCACCGCCCGTCGCACCGTAAAAGGCAACGTTGCCGATAATGATGTTCTCTTCGGCCACAAAAGTAGCGGCTTTCGAGGGATACAGTAGTATCTTGCCGCCGCTGAGACCCTTGCCCAGATAGTCATTAGCATCGCCCTCAAGCTCCAGGGTGACGCCCTTGGGGACAAAGGCTCCAAAGCTTTGTCCGGCACTGCCCTGGAAGTGGAGATGCACGGTGTCTTCGGGCAGCCCGTCCCAGTGACGCTTGCTGATCTCGTTGCCGAGGATGGTGCCGACAACTCGGTTGACGTTTCTGATCGGTAGCGTGGCTTTGACGGTCTCGCCCTTCTCAATGGCGGGTTTGCAGAGATCCAGCAGGGTGGTCATGTCGAGGGACTTTTCGAGGCCATGATCCTGGTGGATCTGACAGTAGCGACCCACCTCTGGACCCACTTCGGGCTGGTGCAAGATCTTAGACAAGTCAATGCCCTTAGCCTTCCAATGGTCGATGGCCTGCTTGGGCTCCAGGACATCGGTGCGGCCTACCATCTCGTTGATCGAGCGAAAGCCAAGCTCAGCCATCAACTCGCGCACCTCCTGGGCCATGAATTTCATAAAGTTTACGGTGTATTCAGGTTTACCCATAAAGTGCTTGCGCAGCTCTGGGTTTTGGGTGGCGACCCCGACCGGGCAGGTGTTTTTGTGACATACCCGCATCATGATGCAGCCGAGCGTCACCAGGGGCGCGGTTGAGAAGCCGTATTCTTCGGCCCCGAGCAGGGTTGCGATCGCAATGTCGCGTCCGGTTTTCATCTGACCGTCGGTTTCAACGGCGATGCGACTGCGCAGGTTGTTGAGCACCAGAGTCTGGTGGGTTTCGGCCAGACCCAGCTCCCAGGGGAGCCCGGCATGTTTGATCGAGGTTTGGGGAGAGGCCCCGGTGCCGCCGTCAAAGCCGGAGATCAGCACGACATCGGCGTGGGCCTTAGCTACCCCAGCAGCAATGGTGCCGACGCCCACCTCTGACACCAGCTTGACGCTGACGCGGGCCTCACGATTGGCATTCTTAAGATCGTGGATCAGCTCGGCGAGATCCTCAATGGAGTAAATGTCGTGGTGCGGCGGCGGCGAGATCAGCCCCACCCCTGGGGTAGAGTGGCGCACTTTGGCAATCCACGGGTAGACTTTTTTGCCGGGGAGCTGACCGCCCTCACCGGGCTTGGCCCCCTGGGCCATTTTGATTTGCAGCTCTTTGGCCTGGGAAAGGTATAAACTGGTGACGCCAAATCGCCCGGAGGCCACCTGCTTGATGGCGCTGTTTTTAGAATCGCCCAGCTCATTGGTCCAGGTATAGCGTTCGGGGTCTTCGCCGCCCTCGCCAGTGTTAGATCTCCCACCGATGCGGTTCATGGCAATGGCCAGGGTCTCATGGGCCTCTTTTGAGATCGACCCGTAGCTCATCGCGCCGGTTTTAAAGCGCCGCATGATCGCTTCAATCGGTTCGACCTCCTCTATCGGGATAGACTCGCGCTTCTTAAGCTGCAACAGATCCCGCAGGCGGAAAAACTTTTTGCCGTGATCGTTTACTCGGGCAGAATACTGCTTGAAGAGATCGTAGTCATTGGCCTGCACCGCCTTCTGCAACAGGTGAATGGTCTCAGGGTCAAATACATGGGCTTCTCCTTCTTTGCGCCACTGGTATTCTCCGCCAACCCCGAGGGTTTCATCTGCCGTGTCGCGGTCTGGGAAACCTTGCTGATGGCGCAAGATGGCTTCCTGAGCGATCACCGCCAGGTCGGCCCCTTCTAATCGAGAGGCCGTCCAGCTAAAGTAGCGGTCGATGACCTCGCGGTTGAGGCCAATGGCCTCAAAGATCTGGGCCCCACGATAGCTTTGAATGGTGGAAATACCAATCTTGGAGCCAATTTTGATCACCCCTTTGGTGACGGCCTTGATGTAGTTCTTAAAGGCAACTTTGGGCTCGACGTCCCGAAGGGTGCCATCCTGGATCATGTCTTCCAGGGTTTCAAAGGCCAGATAGGGGTTGATGGCCCCACAGCCGTAGCCGATCAGGACGGCAAAGTGATGAACTTCGCGAGGTTCGCCCGACTCTAAGACGAGGCCGACGCGGGTGCGAGTGCCGTTGCGGATCAGGTGGTGGTGTAGACCGGCGACCGCTAGCAGGGCGGGGATCGGAGCGTGATCTTTGTCGATGCTGCGATCGCTGAGAATAATTAGACTGGTGTTGGCTGCGATCGCGCTATCCGCTGCCTGACAAAGTTCATCCATCGCCGTTTTCAGCCCGCTGACCCCGGTCTTGGGCTCAAACACCATGGGCAGCGTCACCGACTTAAAACCGCTGTCAGCCACATTTTTCAGCTTAGCCAGTTCGGCATTGCTAATGATTGGGGTTTTGAGCTTGATCAGGTGACAGCTCTCAGGCACCGGCTTCAGCAAGTTACCCTCACTGCCGATAGTGGTCTCTGGGGAGGTAATGATCGCCTCACGGATTGAGTCAATGGGTGGATTGGTCACCTGGGCAAACAGCTGTTGAAAATAGTCATAGAGCAGCTTAGGTCGGTCAGACAGCACCGACAGGGGGGTATCGGTGCCCATTGCCCCGATCGCCTCCACCCCGTTTTGCGCCATCGGCGTCAGCAGCAGCCGCAACTCTTCAAAGGTATACCCAAACGCCCGTTGTCGCGCCCGCAGGGGCGAAGGGCCCTTTGCCTCTGCGGCATCTGCCAAAACCCCATCCGGCAGATCCGCCAAAGTCACCAAATGCTGATCCAACCACTGGCGATAGGGCTCAGCCGTCACAATCTGCTGCTTAATCTCTTCATCCGAGACAATCCGCCCCTCTTCCATATTGACCAAGAACATCCGCCCTGGCTCTAACCGCCCCTTTAACGCCACCCGCTCAGGCTCAATCGGCAACACCCCCGCCTCCGAAGCCATGATCACTAGGTCGTCTTTAGTCACGTAGTACCGCGAAGGTCGTAACCCGTTGCGGTCAAGCACCGCCCCCATCATGGTGCCGTCCGTAAACGCGATCGAGGCAGGGCCATCCCACGGCTCCATCAGACAGGCATGGTACTCATAAAATGCCTTTTTCTCCGGGCTCATGGACTCATGCCCCGTCCACGGCTCGGGGATCATCATCATCACCGCATGGGGTAACGAACGCCCTGAAAGCGTCATCAGCTCCAGGGTGTTATCAAAGATGCCAGAGTCGCTGCCCTCCATATTAATAATCGGCTGAATCCGATCGAGGTCATCACCAAACAGCTCAGACTGAAACAGTGACTGGCGGGCATGCATCCAGTTGATATTGCCCCGCAGGGTGTTAATTTCGCCGTTGTGAGCCAGATAGCGATAGGGGTGCGCCCGCTCCCAGCTGGGAAAGGTATTGGTGCTAAAGCGAGAATGCACCAAGCCTAAAGCGCTCTCCATATCCGGATCGCCCAGATCGGGGTAATACTTGCCCACCTGCTCGGGCATCAGCATCCCTTTATAGATCAGCGTCCGGCAGGACAGACTGGCCATATACCAGTAAGTATCAATCTTGCCGTTGTGAATAGCTGTGTGGGCCTGCTTGCGAATCACGTAGAGTTTGCGCTCAAAGGCCAGATCGTCCGCCAGGTCACTCGAGCGCTGAATAAAGACCTGCTCCATAAAAGGCTCACTGGCCTGGGCCGTGTGCCCCAAAGATGAATGGTCTGTGGGCACATCGCGCCAGCCCAACACCTTTTGCCCTGCCGCCGCGACCACTTTCTCAAACACCTGTCGGCCCTGCTGTCGCACCACAGGGTCAGGCGACGAATAGATCATCCCGACCCCATACTGGCCGGGGGCAGGCAGCGTCATCCCAACTTCGCCTGCCACCTTTTGCATAAATTTGTGGGGCATCTGTATCAAAATCCCCGCTCCGTCACCCGTGTTGCGCTCTGCCCCAACGGCCCCCCGATGGTTAAGATTGACCAATATCGTCAACGCTTGCTCCACGATGCCATGGGAAGGTTTCCCCTTCATCTGGACAATAAAGCCCACACCGCAGGCGTCATGTTCAAACTGAGGATCATACAAACCTTGCTTGGGCGGCGGAGTAATGCGATTCATACAATCAATGACCTAATGACGGTACAGATAAAAACAGGGGGAGACCGTAGGAAGACAAACTAGATATCCTCGTAGATATAGAGAATTTCAGGCAGAGCAATCTTCCCCGGAATCAAATTGTCTAATAGGTTTTCGCACAAGGTGACATCTCTTAAGAAATATCTCAGATCTCCCCCTCTGAATTCCAAAATTTTGTTTCATGTTCACCAGTAACTTGCCAAAAACCATTCTTTACTGATAGTTTTTTGGGTCAGCATAAATAGACTGTGCTGCGCTGCTTTTAGGAGGCGCAAGGGATTGTCCAGCCGTATCCTGGACGTAAGCAGGGAGTTTTCCCTTCTAAAATGTGACTCATGAACGGTATCAGATGATACTTGCGGACGGCAATTGTACTTACGGACAAAATTCGCTCAGCCCCGCAGCGAGTTGGCACATCTGTGTCAGTTGAGGTAGTTGTCAGCGATTCCTGATGCAGACAATTGAGACAGAAAACCTTGGGGCGAGATTAAGTTTTGCAAACAATTGGCACACTCTGTACCACATCGTCACGATTTATCTTCTTACCCCCTGAAATCTAATTAATTCGCACAACAATGCAGATGAGCGCATTTAACCCTTCAGCAGAGGCAGGTGATTGATGGCAACCCTAACTCCCCAGACGGTTTACAACAATCTTCAGCAGATTGACACCGTAGACGTGACTAAAAGTGCCACCTATCGGCAGCAGGCTCAAGAAATCTTGGCAGACCCCAGCATCAGTCTCCAGTGGCGACAGGCCATTGCTGAGCGCCTCAACCAGGCTAATCATTTATTGGGGTTGCTGACGGTCAAGGGTGACGACAGCTATTAAATAGCTGACTGCATCCCGGCAGCAGCCGGATCAAAGCCTTTAGGTAATCGCGTCTCATCGGGGGAATAGTCTGCATCTTGTAAGTTAGCTCCGATCAGGTGCGCATTTTGTAGATCAGCTCCAATCAGGATGGCACCCCGTAAGTCTGCATTGGATAGCTTTGCCTCGCGGAGGACAGCATAGCTGAGATCGACACCGCGCAGGTTTGCTCCGCTCAGGTCTGCCTCACTGAGATCGGCATAGCTGAGATCGGCTCCCTTTAAATCGCAGTTGCTGAGCTGAGCGGTGGGCAGCTCAATTTCTGAAAAATCTCGCACTCCAGCTGTATAAGCCTGAAATAGTGCATCAGCAGTGGTGATGGTGGAGATATCGACTGATGACATGGCATGCTCCAGAAAGTTGAGGATGATGATTAAAGCGTGCTTAAAGTGATATTAACCTTGGTTCCCAGCATAGCCTTGTAAAATAGGGAAAGATAACAAGCTTCATAATCATTTTTGAACAAACATCTTCTGGTTTTCTTAACTCCCTAGGGACAGCAATCTCAGATCTTTGAACAACAATAAAAGTAAGAAGATATCTGTACTACACGATTATGGATCGTCACCTATGCTCTGTGACCACTGCTTGCGACAATCAACCTGCTTACCAGCACTCATCTCTCGTCAAGATGCGGGTATTCGGTCACGCCTCAGTCAACTTCAACGGTGCGAAAATCGACAATTATCCCTCAGAGGTCAGTTAGAACGCGCGCTCCTCTGGTGCTTTAAGGCGCTTAGCAAGCGATTCAAGGCTAATAAAAGTTGGAAAAAAGTCAGCTCAAGTCATCGCCGTAAAGTCGTCGGATCGTAAATCCCAACTGCCCTACCTCAAGTCGTGATTGACTGCCAAAAGTTCTGAAATTTGCGATTGATGTTTCGGCTAGCGTCTCGAAGTCGCGCCTACCCATACACTGATAAAGTTTCTGTCATCTACTATTATCCATCCAGGCTTCTCCGGTTACCTTAATAGCTGTGCTGTAGATCAATTAGTAAGCTATTTTGGTACCGCTTAAACGCTGACTATGCGCTGTCCATACTGCAAAAGTCGCTCAGTTTATGAACATGGTTTTAAGCAAAAGGGGCAACAGCCCTACATGTGTGATGCGTGTCAGCGGATATTTCGAAAACGGCGCTTCAAAGCGGTCTGGTTAGGCGGTCTGGTTGCCCTATTGGGGCTGTCACCGCTGATGCTCGAGGGAGCGCTGCGGGCCATGGTCGGCAAACCTGACGACGGTCAGCCGGTCGATGCTATTGTGGTGCTCGGGCGAGGGCCTGAACACAACGGAGATCGGGCTCTGCTGGCCGCTCAGCTGTGGGATAAGGGTCGGGCCCCTCAGATTTTCATCAGTGGGATGTCCGATGCGCCGGTGATGATAAAGTTGCTCCGCGAGATGGGAATTCCTGAAGATAGGGTGCGGGGTGAGCGCTGCTCTCAGAGTACCTGGGAAAATGGTTTATTCTCAGAGATTTTGCTCTCGTCCCAAGCGGCTCAGCGCATTTTGCTGGTCACCGATGAGCCCCATATGGCTCGCTCAGCCATGGTGTTTCGTGGCTTTGGCTTTGAGGTAGTGCCCCATCCGACCCAATCTGACTTTTCTCTCAAGCAAATGCAGCAGATTTTACGAGAATCAGCCGGGTTAATCGCTTATGGCACCTCAGGTAAGCTGCGGCCCCCTAAAGCCGAGCAAGCCCGGCGGTCTGAGGCAGAGGCAAACTACAAGATTAAGCAATGGAACTGTAGTCTGCCCAATCAAACCTGAATCTCGCTGGCAGTGCTATATCAGTGCGAGTCAGGTTGCCATACACTCACTATGAAAAAATTATTATCTACCGTAGGTTACAGAAACGGTAACAATCCTGCTGAGACGAGGGGGTTGTGGCAGATTAGAGACGTGTTTCCATCGAGAGTTTGATCAAGAGGGTATATGAAACAAGTGGGTTTAGTACGAAGATGGGTTTTGCCATCAGCAGGGTTGGTGCTGGGTTTGACAGCACTCACGGTGGGGTTAATGAATACAGCCGCAATTGCCCCGGTTGAGGCCCAGGAGCCGCTATCGAGGGTACTGACCGTCACTGGTCAGGGGAGTGAAAGCATTCCAGCCACGCTGGCCCAGGTGCGGTTGGGGGTCACTGCCCAGGGAGAAAATGCCGAGGCAGTCCAACAAGATATCGCCCAGCGCTCGTCGGCGGTGATTGAACTGTTGCGATCGCAAACCGTAGACAAACTTCAAACCACCGGCATTCGCCTTAACCCGCAGTACAACTATGACGATGATCGACCGCGCATTGTTGGTTACACCGGCTCTAATACCGTTAGTTTTCAAATGCCGACCGACCAGGTGGGGACGCTATTGGACGATGCGATCGCAGCCGGGGCCAATCAGATTGACAGTGTTAGCTTTGTTGCCGCTGACGAGGCCCTTGACTCAGCCCGTGATATCGCCCTCCAGGAAGCCACCGCTGACGCCCAGGCCCAGGCCAATGTAGTGCTCAGCAGTCTTAACCTGAGTGCCCAAGAGATTGTCGGCATCCAGGTGAATGATGCGAACCCGCCGCCGCCGATCCCTTACGCGGCCCAGGCACGGCTTGAATCAGCGGCGGATGTCAGTACCCCAGTGGAGGGGGGTGAACAAACGGTGGATGCCAGAGTAACCTTGCAGATTCGGTATTAAGACCCGCTGACTATGCCCACGCTAACCTCCACCTTTACGCCAGGCCCTCAGGCTGTCTTAAAAAAGCGAATAATTTCTCTGACATGATCGAGAAACTGGCTATCGCTAGAGAGCTGAGCCACGGCCTGCTGTGCTTCGCGGGCGAGGCGATCATGGTCGCTTTTGTTGTCAGCTTTGAGTCTTTCTAAAGCTGTGAAGGATTCGGCTAA
>JBCDDJ010000175.1:0-12356 GCA_039180385.1 Cyanobacteria bacterium P01_G01_bin.38
AGCTCGGCCCATTCGCCTAGCTCGATGTGGAGCGGTCGCCCCTGCTCGGCTGACCAAAATAACCTATCGGTGTAAGCCGAATGCCTTGCCAGGGTTGCAAACGTCAGCGCAGACACAAACGCCTGGGCCTGCTCGGTCAAAATCACACGAACCTCGACCCCCGCTTTTGCCAGGGTCGAGACCACTTCACATATTTTGTAGGCAGCAATGCCGCCGCTCACTCCGATCAGAACCCGTGCCATGAGAACCCTTGAGGGGGCTCATTCTTCATCAAAGGCTTCGTTATCTAGCAAATGCAGGTAAGATTCAACCATTTCGGGTCGTTGAAACGCCAGCGATCTCAGCAGATGCCAGTCTTGTAGCCCTTCAAACGCTGAGCTGTACTCATCTTGCTCTAGACGCTTAGCGAGCTGGTCAACGTCCTCAGCGGTCATTTGATCGATTTGCTTTTCAGGTTTTTGTACAGATTGGGGTTGGGTGCTCATTGAGCAGTCTCTCCTGCACGGTCGGATAGGCCCTGGGGCAGCTTATCTGTAACGTACAACTCGCTACTCCTACAGTGTTACCCGTTTACTCTACAAATCGGGAACTCCGCCGCAAAAAGTTACAACTTTGATAAACTCTCGCAACATAATTAGTGTTGTGCGCTCACCAGCGCAGCGCCCCACCCATTCCCAAATTAATGATTCGCTAAGGCCTTGCAAAACTGCCCTACCTGCTTCAGGGCGTCTAACGAAATCTCGTGGCCCATGTCAAACTCCTGGTAGTCTACGGACCAGCCCTGCTGGGTGAGTTCTGATTTGGCTGCATGGGCGCGGGGGAGGGGCACGACCAGATCTTGACGACCGTGGATCATTAGGATCGGACAGAGCATTGCAGGCTTTGCAATGGGGGCGTGGCCATAGCCGCTTAACACCAACATGCCTGCTAGGGGTAGCTGTGGCCCTACATCCAGGGTCATTGCGCCGCCTTGGGAAAAGCCGCCCAAGACGGTTTTTTCTAAAGGAATGCCAGTGGCGGATTCTAGACTTTGTAGCCAGGTGATCAGCTGCTGGCGGCTGGTCTTTAAATCGGTCTGTTGCTCAAAGTCATGGGGGCGCTGAAAGTCATAGTTGGTGGGAAAGTTGTACCACATGCGCCCGCCGGGGGCCATCGGATGGGGAAAGGGCGCGTCGGGAAAGCACATCTGGTAGCCAGACAGGTTGAGATAGGAGGCCAGCCCGGCGACGTCTTGGGCGTTGGCTCCCCAGCCGTGGAGCATGACCAGGAGGTTGTTGGCGGGGTCTTCTTTTGGGGATAGGGAAATAGCTTTTAGGGACATGGGAAAGGGGGAAAGGCGAAGGGGGAAGGGTCGGGGCTCCCCTTGTGGGTGCCCTACGATCGCAGACGCTGCACCGACGGCAGAACCGTAGAATGGGCTAAGCTTTCAGTCGATATCAATGTAATCTAACCCGCTTGACCTGCGAGCCCATCTTTGCCAGTCTAATTTAATTTGTGCGGGGGGTGCTGACGGGTTTGTTGCTGACGGTGACGCGATCGCGACCTTGCTGTTTTGAGATGTAGAGGGCGGCATCTGCGATCGCAATCAGGGTCGAACAGGGCTGATCGCGTTGGGGGACGATACTCGCCACCCCAATGCTGGAAGTTACCACCTTACGCCCCACGGTCGAAGTGCCGTGGACGATATTGAGTTCAAGGATGCCAGCGCGAATTTGGTAGGCAAACTGAGTGGCCTCGTGTAGATTCATCTGGGGCAAAATGATGGCAAACTCTTCGCCACCGTAACGGGCCACTAAATCAGAGGCCTGCCGGGCACGATCTCGCAGCACCTGGGCCACTTGTTGCAGACAAAAATCACCCGCCAGGTGACCATAGGTATCGTTATAGAGCTTAAAGCAGTCGATATCCAACATGATTAAGGCCAGGGGTAACCGACTTTTAAAGGCCCGCTGCCATTCCAGTGTGAGCCGCTGATCAAAGGCTCGACGGTTGGCGATTTGGGTAAGCCCGTCTAGATGGGCTAGAACTTTGAGCTGTTCATTTTCGGCCTCAAGCTCTTGAAAACGATTTTCTTGAGAGGTGTCTGACAGGCCATGGTGGGCAAAAAATAATCGATAGAGCTCACAGGCTGGGCGACACGTATTGCCCTCGAGGGTGACAATCCCTAAACTTGCCAGTTGGTGGGCATGGGTTGCAGCTAACTCAACCGGCTCTGGGGAGAGCACCACCTGTTTAAGGGCATCTGTCAGCAACGGCTGCTGTTGTAGAGTCTCGAGGCAGGCTTGTAAATGATTGCTATAAACCCCCGCTAGGGTTGCGGCGGTTTGGGTCAACTGGCTGAGCGAGAGTTGGCCCTGGGCCAGGTAATAAAACGCGATGGAGAGCAAGTAAGGGTGCCCCCCCACCAGAGACACCAAGACTTGCTGCTCGGCGCTGCCAGTCAGGGATACGTCATAGCGATCGGCGAGGGCTTGTACCTGCTGCTGATCAAACGCACTAAGTTGGATCGGCAATCCCACGTTAAAGGGCGATTGATGAATATTCAGCGGGACGTAAATGTCAGTGGAATGAACCACCAGGGTTCGCAGCTTTTGGAAAGCGTCTGCCTGTTTAGCCTGTTCGTACCAAAATCGCAGCAGCGGTAAAAAATCACGGGCAATCTCAGGATGCTCAAAGATCCGATTTACTTCGTTGAGTGCCAGCACAATCGGCGTATCAATGGTTTCTAGCAAATAGTCTTCAAAATAGATGGTGCAGCTAAGTTTTGCGCCGGTCTCGTCGTCCCAAAACTCAGTCAGACGAGGCGGCAGCTTTAATTGTCGAGCCACAGCGGTGCAAAACCAGCGCAAAAAGCGAGACAAATCTGAATAAACCGCATCCTCTGCGGATTGAAAATCAACCATAGCCGTTTGATAGCCAAGCTTTTGAGCATGGGCCAGTAGCCTCACCAAGAGCGAACTCTTGCCCATGTGACGAGGTCCCTTGATCCGCGTCAGACTGCCCGGGGTTTCAATGCTTTGATAGCTAAGAGATTCTATAGGAGGACGTTCAATATAAAGGGGAGACCCGAGCGCCAAAGCACCACAGGGAAATTCCAAAGTCATGGTCGGCAAGGTTAATGTTTCTCAGTCAAAAGAAGTAGCAGATTAGTGAACAGTGTGATGAAGCGTGAGCAGAGCAGCCATTAATTAAGATTCCCTAATTTCACTGAGAAGGCTCTGTTTAAAATTCCTTAAATTGATCTTTCGGAATCGTAGCATCATTAATCTTACGTAAAAAATCTACGTATTGCCTGGGATGACGCCGTTGGCTTTTTGTCTGTGGCGGATAACCCGAAGCCTGCCCTCATCACTCACTATCGCATTGTCACAAACTCCTCTGCAGAGCTTGGATGGATCCCCACTGTGGCATCAAAATCGGCCTTGGTCGCGCCCATGTTTAGCGCGATCGCAACCCCCTGAATGATTTCAGCTGCGCCATCTCCGACCATGTGAGCCCCGAGTACCTTGTCAGTTTCACGATGGACGACTAACTTCATCAGGGTTTTTTCATCTTTGTTGGGCAGGGTGTAATACATGGGGCGAAAGCGAGACCGATAGGTATGCAGATGGTCTTCGCCGTACCGCTCGATAGCTTCAGCTTCGGCCAGGCCCACGGTGGCCGCTTCTGGGGTGGTAAACACCGCAGAGGGCACATTGTCATAGCTCATTACCCTGGACTGGCCACCAAAAACCGTATCTGCAAAAGCGCGCCCGGCTTGAATTGCTACCGGTGTCAGATTGATGCGATCGGTGCAGTCACCCACGGCAAAAATATTGGCCTCGGCGGTGTGACTGTATGGATCGGTGGCGATCGCACCATTGACCACCTCGACCTGGGTATTTTCGACACCCAGGTTATCCAGTCGGGGGCGGCGACCTAGGGCCGCCAGGCTGAGCATATCGGTCAGAACAGTTTCTTCCTTTTCGCCTTGGAGGGTGACCTGCAAACCGGTGTCTGTTTTCTCAATACCGGCAATATCGGCAGTCACAATGCGGATGCCGTGCTTGACCATGGCCCCTTGCACTTCCATGCGAATATCGTCGTCAAAGCCCCGCAGGATGCGATCTCGACGAATCACCTGCACTACCTCAGACCCCAAGCCGTTAAGTACACAGGCAAACTCACAGCCGATGTAACCACCGCCCAGAATCACAACGCGCTGGGGCTGCTGCGGCAGGTGGAAAATATCATCTGAGGTAATCGTGTGCTCGATGCCGGGAATCTCGGGCTTGGTCGGCTCACCCCCCACCGCAATCAAAATCTTATCGGCGGTGACTTTTTGATCGCCTACTTCTAGGGTGTGAGCATCTAGAAATCGGGCATGGCTAGCAAACAGCTGCACCTCGGCATTGTCAATCATGCGCTTGTAGATGCCATTGAGCCGTGCTACTTCGTTATTGACAGCAGTAATCATTTTTGACCAGTCAAACGTGCCAGGCTCAAACTGCCAACCATACCCAGCCGCCTCTTTGGCATGGGCCGCGAAATGGGAGGCATACACCATCAGTTTTTTAGGCACACAGCCCCGGTTGACGCAGGTGCCGCCCAGTCGGTCAAACTCTGCAACAGCTACCTTTGCCCCATAGGAGGCTGCTCTACGGGCCGTTGAGAGGCCGCCCGACCCACCACCAATCACAAACAGATCGAAATCGTAGCTCATGGGGGTACTCCAGATAGGTTATTCACTTAAGCCGAAAAGTCTTGGCTAGTTGGGATAAAGGGCGAAGGGGGCAGGGCGCAGGGATCTCCGTTAACTCAAGTTTACCGTGCGGTGATTGGCGCTATCTCACTCCACCGCTTCCCACTATCTTTCAACACACTCTACACAGGTCGAATACCAAACTTAACGCTTACCCCTATAGCCCTGCGGGCAATAGCCTAAAAGGCATGGCTTCACTAGGGCTGACGCTAGCGCCTTTACCCTTTACCCATTAACTCAATGCAATATCCAAAAACATCATGGTTACAAACCCCACCATCACGCCGAGGGTGCCTTCTTGGTCAAAGCCTTTTTTGTCAATTTCGGGGATAATTTCATCCACAATCACAAACAGCATGGCCCCGGCGGCAAAGGCCATGCCCCAGGGCAGGAGCGATTGGGCGACCGTGACCACCCCCACGCCTATCAGACCACCGATCGGTTCTACCAGACCAGTAAACGTAGATACGCCGAAGGCATACCACGCTGAGTAGCCCAGATTGCGCAGCGCGATCGCAACCACCAGTCCCTCCGGCATATTCTGTAAGCCAATCCCGGTGGCGAGGGTGAGCCCAGCTGAGGTATCCCCTGCACCAAAGCCCACCCCCACGGCAAGCCCCTCTGGGAAGTTGTGCAGGGTAATCGCAATGATAAACAGCCAGATTTGGGCAAAGGTTTGCTTTTCTGGCCCTTCTTTCCCCTTAAAGAAATGCTCATGGGGAAAGTTATTGTGGGCAAACCATAGCAGCGCGCCGCCGAGCAGGAGCCCACCCACCATGATTAGGGCTGCGGTAGCCGGGGCAGCGCCCTGTGCGATCGCAGCCTCAGTCGCGGGCACAATCAGCGAAAAGGAGGTGGCGGCTAGCATAATGCCCCCACCCAGGCCCAGCAAAATCCCTTGAACCCGTTCGGTCAAATTGATCGGCAGCAGTGCAGGCAGTGCCCCAACACTGGTGCCCATCCCGGCGATAAAGCTAGCCAGGAGGCCCATCCAGAGCGTATCCATGGGGGTAGCTGTGATGCCAAACGTTTCCATGCCTATCCCGGCAATAAACTATCTGACCACAGCCCTTTGGACTCCAACCATTCTCGGCTAAACAGCTTTGACTGATAGCGCGAACCGCTATCGCAGAGCACCGTCACAATCGTATGGCCTGGCCCCATCTGCTTTGCCAGGGTGACTGCTGCGCCAACGTTGATGCCCACCGAGCCCCCCATAAACAAACCGTCTTTGTAGAGCAGCTGATAGACCACCCGCAGTGCCTCATGATCGTCAATTTGAATGGCATCGTCCGTGGGGGCACCGGCCATATTTGCGGTGACTCGCCCATTGCCAATGCCTTCGGTGACGGAGTTGCCTTCGATTTTGATTTCGCCGGTTTTGACATAGCTGTAGAGACCGCTGCCCATGGGGTCAGCTACCACACACCGTACATCGGCACGTTTGTCTTTGAGAAACATCGCTGTGCCAGCGTAGGTGCCCCCAGTCCCTGTGGCGGCGACCCAGCCATCCACTTTGCCGTCGGTCTGGGTCCAGATTTCAGGCCCGGTGGTTTCGTAATGGGCGTGACGATTAGCTAAATTATCAAACTGGTTGGCCCAGATAGCGTTGTCCAGTTCCTCGGCTAAGCGCCCGGACACCTTCACATAGTTCTCAGGGTTGCGATAGGGCACGGCGGGCACCGTTCTGACTTCAGCCCCCAGGGTACGCAGCAGGTCGATTTTTTCTTTGGACTGGGTTTCAGGGATCACAATCATGCACTTATAGCCCTTGGCGTTGCAGATATGGGTGAGCCCAATCCCGGTGTTGCCAGCGGTGCCCTCGACGACGGTGCCGCCGGGCTTGAGCAGTCCTGTTTTCTCCGCATCTTCGATGATGTAAAGGGCGGCCCTATCTTTGACCGATCCGCCAGGGTTCAAAAATTCTGCCTTGCCTAAGATTTCACAGCCGGTTTCTTCGCTAAAGCTATTCAGCCGAATCAACGGTGTATTGCCAACGGTGCCGACGAAACCTTGCTTGATATCCATGCCAGATGCGCTTTTCCTTAGCCGTGACTAGTTCAAACTTTATCCTAAAGGCAAGCGGACAGTCGGGAGAGACTATTTTGCGGATTTTTTGCTTACACAGATCCCCGGCTTCTGTCTGAAACTTGGAGGGGCTGGTTTAACCGGACCTAGAAGCCGGGGATCTAAATTTGGCTGAAATCCGGAGGGGCTGATTTAACCGGACCCAGAAGCCGGGTTCCTAAATTCGGTGGCAAGGGACTTTTCTAAATCTGGAAGGCTTTTGATCAGCCCGTAGGTTTGAAACTGCTGAGCAGTCTGTCGCCAGCGCTGGGGAGAAATGTAGCCAAGTTGGGCAGAGGACAGATCCTTGTGTACATAGTCTGTCACAATTGCTAGCGAATCAGCCTGGTAAGCCTCAGACGCATAGGCTCCCGCTGCGTAGCGGGTGGCAATGAGATGGGCGGTGTTGGGGATATCTGCGATCGCACGCCGCCAACCGTCAAACGTCGCGACCAAAAAACGCTGAATCACGTCTGGTGAATCTGCAAGAAAATCCTGAGGGGTAAAAATTACCTGGCTGTAGCCGTCGAAGCCATAGTCGCTAAGCTTCAAGATAACGGGTTGTATACCCGTCTCAGTGGCAAAGGCGATGGGCTCGTCCAGGCTGTAGCACTGGATAGCGTCGTAGTGGCCCCTGAGTAAGGCGGCTTGTTTATCGGCGTAGGGGATCTCCACAATTTCAATAGATCGCGGGTCGAGCTGGTTGACGCCGATGACCAACTCCAGAGCTTTGCGCCCATCACTGTGGACGCCAATCCGTTTGTGGGTCAGATCCGCCAGGGTTTCGATAGGCTGGGTGGGCAGGCTCATCAAGGAGAGCGGGGAGGCCTGGAGCATGGCTGCGATCGCAACCAGCGGTAGCCCCTGGGCCTGGGCTTCTAGCAACAAAGTCTGCTCAGTACAGCCCAGGCTATGGTTGGCCTTAGCCACTGCTGATGTTACATCCAAGTTAGCGGAGGCGGCCCGAATATTGACCTTGAGCCCCTGATTTTGATACAGACCAGCAGCATCGGCCACCAGCACCCCCGCAAACTGGGCATTGAGCTGCCAATCAAGCTGCATTGTCAGGGCGGTGAATGACGTGCCGTGCCAAGGCAGTAGCGAGAACGCCCCTGCGGTTTGTAGAAATTCGCGACGATTTAGAATCACTCGAATTTAATACCTGAACTTGATAAAGATAATTTCTGATCTGCCCTTATCCAACCGCAAACTCAGTCAATTGACAGGCAGCAGGGTCATGATAACGCTATGACCCTGAGGGCAGTTTGCCTAAGTGCTTTTTGAGCATGCCCAAGACCTTTTGGGGTCTGATAGGTTTGGGTAAAAAATCAGATGCACCGACGATTTTGGCCCGCACCCGGTCGACAAAGGTATCGCTACTGGTGACAATCACCACCGGGATGTCTTTGAGAATCGAGACGCGGCGGATTTGGGCACAGATTTCATAGCCATTGACAATCGGCATCACCAGATCTAGAAAAATCAGGTCAGGCTTATGCTCCAGCAGGGTCGGGACTGTTTGTAGCGGGTCTTGAATGCCTACAAACTGATAGCCTGACTCGGCCAATAGCTCGCCCATCACCTGACGATAGAGCGGGCTGTCCTCGATGTAGGCTACTAGGGGGCCCATCGGTGTAGGGACGGTTGCCTGGGGCTCAGTCCGTTGAGGAATCGCTGGCAGCGGTGTGTTGAGAACCTGGGTGACCGGCTCCATATCGTCGGCCAGGGCAAAATCGAGATCGCTGAGCGAGACCAGCTCAATCACCCCACGCCCCAAATACGGGGTCAAAAATTTCAATAGCAGCAGCGGGCTGTGGCCTAGCTTAATAGCTAAATCCCGCAGGGTGCGACTGCCGTTCATGACCTTCAGCAAGACCCGGAGTCCTCGGGATTGCTGGGCGTGCGATCGCAGCTGCCGGGGGGATTTAACCACCGGAGCCAGATTAGGCGATCGGGTGGCAAAACCTGATTTTTTCCAAGCCCGCCACTGTTGCTGAGCCTGCTGCCATAGGTATTTGATTCCAGCAGGCAGTAGTGGAGACGTAATCACAGTCTGGGGATTTGTCCCCACAATGCGATACTTGATCGGTCCTAGCAGGTTTAAACGGGACAGCTCTTCTTGCTGGAGAATGTCAAATAGCGCCTCAACCAAACTAGCCTCAATAGTCTTGACCGCCTGCTCTCGAGGGATTTGCTGGCGCTCTACCAACTCGATCAGCGCATAGTAGTCCCATTTCTCAAAATGCAGTAGCTCGCTAGGGTCCAGAGGCGCATCATTATCTAGATTAAACTGGGGACAATGTTGCGAGAGATGCCGTCGCCAGCGGCGAATCGGATGGGTGCCCCCTTCTGCCCTGACCAGACGACCCATAAAAAAGTGCAAACACCAGCTATCTTGGCCCGGACACTCGATATCGAGTCGACCTGTCAGCTGCCGCTGGATGCATGTTTTTAAGCTGCTAGCAAGGTTGCCAATGTCTGAGAGCGTGGTGGTCATGCGACGAAAAGTCACCGGATGGGGTTTAGGGCCAATGAATGATGCATCCTTTAGATTGCCCAGGTGAACCGCCTGACGCTTGATTTAAGGAGGTGAGTTTTGCCCAGTGGACGGGGTTGCGCCTCTCCCAGCTTGACCCACTACAAACACCACCCCCGAAGATGCCCGTAAAGGGCAGGCATCTTCGGGGGCGTTGGCTCGATAAATTGATTGAGTTTAAATCGGTGTAGTCGAACTGACTAATCGCTAGACAGCTTCTAGATTCTTTTCTCCGGTGCGGATACGGACGATCTCATCCACAGGCGATACAAAGATTTTGCCATCGCCAATTTCCCCGGTGCGAGCGGCGGCGATGACTTTATCCACCACCATATCTACCTGGGCGTTTTCAACCACAATCTCGACTTTGAGCTTTTGTAAAAACTCAACCGTGTACTCAGACCCTCGATATCGCTCAGTCTGACCCTTTTGTCGACCAAATCCGCGCACCTCTGAGACGGTCATGCCCACAATGCCTGCATTAACCAGGGCGATTTTGACTTCATCCAGCTTAAAGGGGCGAATAATGGCTTCTATCTTTTTCATGCTAGTCGGGCACTCCGTTATGTGGCTTTGGCATGGCGGTTGCTACATTCAGCCAAATGTCTTGCTAAACGACCTTGATTGACTGCTATTAACTACTGTTGTCTTGTGTAACTGTCAGAACGGCCTGAGCACCGTATCAATGGCTACAGTTTACAACGCCTCAGACGATTGCTAAAAGAAGAATCGCCCCATCTAGCGATCGCCGCCGAGCAGCGGGCGCATGATTAAGAAGCCTGCCCCAAACGCCGTTAAAATAATCAGGATGACAGAGACCACTAACCACAGACCGCTCACCTCTTTAGCGCGGTCAGCATCAAGTTCGTAGGGCTGCTTTTCACCGGATTGCTCAGTAAAAAACTTAGGCACGATTGCCAGGGCTTGGGGAATTTTGCCACCTGCTCTGTTCGAGTTTTCCTCCGAGGTTTTGCCCTGCGGGTGCTTAGCAATGGGCCTAGGCACTCGACGAGAAGTCTTTCTAGCTCCCCCACTGGCCGCGACCCTGGGGTCTTCGGTCGTGAAGCTTTCGGGCCTGGGGCTCTCCGGTCTGGAAATCCCTGGCATAGAGGGCTCGGCCAAGGTCGGCTCCGTTGGCAGGGTGACCTCAATGTCTGCTGGTTGGGCAACCCCAGCATATTGACCCAGCTGTAGCGTCGTTTGTACAACCCGATAAATCTCCTGGCGCAGTAGCTGATTCTGTCGAGCCAGGTGCTGATTTTGGCCGTTGATTGACTCTGCCATCGCTTTGGTGGCCTGTAGCTCAGCTGCCAGCTCTCGATAGACTGACATCGGCACCGAGGGCGAATAGCTGTTGGGCACCTCTGGCGTTGCAGGCATCGGAGAGACCGGAGGGTTGGCTGGGTTGTGGGCCGAATCAGATTGATAGGAAGGGTTCATAAGCTGCTAGCTGCATCACGATAGAAGAGGCAAAATAGGGTTGAAAAGCACTGTTAGGATGGGGAATGCGCCCTGACCCGCATCCGGTTATCTGAAATTTTTTACTTGAGTGCAAATGACACGTTTTGGATGGAGATAAGGTTTCTTTAAGTCAGTTGGGATGAAGTAGTTCAAATTAGAGCAATGTCAGTGAAATCCGTCAAGAAAAAATCCTAAAACACCAACTGCGACTAAAAGATACCTCAAACTTCCCCAATGGGGAACCCGTAAAACACACAACACTATAAAGGTTTGTTGCAGATCCCCAAGATTGATGGGGGCTAAAATCTTGATCCAGGCTGCTTGAGGAATTCAAGCTCGGCTGGGGTGTTGGGCCGATTTAAGATTTGATTGCGGTGGGGAAACCGACCAAATCGCTCAATCACGGTCTGGTGACGTAGGGCGTAGTCAAGACCATGTTTCAACGAGGGAGCCTCCTTAACTAAGGCTCTAAACCTTTCGACACAGTGGGTTTGGTGGTCCTGATTTTCGCTGTGCTCGAGGGGCAGATATAGAAAGAATCGCTCTACGGGAATCAGGGCTGACTCGTAACCGTCTGCGATCGCATATTGGGCAATCTCCAAAGCTTTGGGATCGGTGGCAAAGCTTTGCGGCTGCCCCCGAAACAGGTTTCGAGAAAACTGGTCGAGCAGCAGGATCAGGGCCAGACAATCGCGGGGTTGATCTCTCCAGCTATCGTAGTGGCCGACTGCTGCAGCTTTATAGTCAGCCAGAAACTGAGTACGAATCTGGGCATCAAAGGTCGGGTCTTTCTTAAACCAAGCCTTGCGAAATTGTCCATAGGTCTCATCGTTTGGAGGACCAAACCAAAAATCGAGGATTGTGCTGGCGCGAGGCATGTCAATGTATGAATCGCTCTGCATCGAGTTTGACCGCTGAATCATATCCCGCTTGAAAATATGGGTTTTTCCCGTAGGGCAAATAACGGGTCTGGATGTGGCCAAGATTTAATATCAAAAGACGTGTCTAGATCGGGAATCCTAACACCATAGCTTGGCGAAAGCCCGCTAAGCTAATCGAAAAGTGCCTATTTAGTCGCTGTCTGCGAGCATCGGGGAAATGTCCGGACTATCTATTTTATTTGCTGTTATTTTACTGGTAGCGGTCTTTTGCTGGCTGACGGGCTATCGCCTGCCGGTGCGGTTGCCAGCGGGTCAACGCTCAGCTGAAAGAAGCCTGTCTGGTCGAGTCACCCGGCCTACTCGTCAACGCCTGATGCGATTGGTTAATGGCAACCGGGCTGTGGCCGATCGCTTGGTGAGTCGGGTGCGATCGCAAAACCCTGAGCGCTCTGAGCAGTGGTGTTGGGAAAAAGCTATTTACGATATTGAGCGCGATCGGCGCGCTTAAACCGCCTCCAGCTTGAAAACCTAAGTTTTTCCCTAACGCAGACTACGGGTTTGGATGTGGCGAAGGTTTAGCTTAATTAAGCTTCTGCACTTAGAACATAGTAAGCCTTACCCAGTTTTTGCAAATAAATCATAGTCCCTTGATAAGTTATGCAAATTTTCA
>JBCDDJ010000176.1:0-12315 GCA_039180385.1 Cyanobacteria bacterium P01_G01_bin.38
GATCGCTGGGATGATTTGCGAAAACCAGGGCTTGATCCAGGCCGGTGGTAACTGCTACCCCAACCGTCGCATGGCTGCTTGCCTGCGAGATGGCGAAATCATCCTACGCTATGTCACCTACGCGCTGCTCGCAGGTGATGCCTCTGTGCTTGACGATCGTTGCTTAAACGGTCTAAAAGAGACCTACGCTGCTCTGGGCGTGCCTGTTACCTCCACCGTGCGTGCCGTGCAAATCATGAAGGCACAAGCTGCTGCTCACATTAAAGATGAGCCCAGTGAAGCCCGTGCCGGCGCTAAGATCCGCAAGATGGGTAGCCCGGTTGTGAATGATCGTTGCGCTAGCCTGGTTGCAGAAGCATCTGGCTACTTTGATCGCGTCATTGCTGCTCTGAGCTAAGTGCAACTGCACCCGCTTAAAAGCAATGGGGCTAAGAGTTTCAGGTTAATCTTTTAAGCTCATAGCCCAAGCATGAAACATTCCTAACCGATCAAAATAATACTGGAGAAAAAGAAAGATGAAATCTGTTGTTACCACGGTTATCGCTGCTGCTGATGCTGCTGGCCGTTTTCCTTCCACCTCTGACCTGGAGTCAGTTCAAGGGAGTCTGCAACGTGCGGCTGCGCGTTTAGAAGCCGCTGAGAAGCTAGCTGGCAATTTGGATAACGTTGCTAAAGAAGCTTACGATGCTTGCATCGCTAAGTATCCGTACCTGAACAACGCGGGTGAAGCAAACTCCAGCGATACGTTTAAGGCTAAGTGCATGCGTGACATCAAGCACTACATGCGCTTGATCAGCTACAGCTTGGTGGTGGGCGGCACCGGTCCTTTGGATGAGTGGGGCATTGCGGGTCAGCGTGAGGTGTATCGTGCGCTGAGCCTACCGACGGCTCCTTATGTGGCAGCACTGAGCTTTGCCCGTAACCGCGGTTGTGCGCCTCGCGACATGTCTGCTCAGGCCTTGACCGAGTACAACGCACTGCTCGACTACGTCATCAACTCCCTCTCATAGGCTAAGCCTTTGATGGGTGACTGATAGAGACTAGCTGACTTTTGAGTTGGCTTTCATCAAGGGGAGTCCAATCTGGATTCCCCTTGATTGTTTATGGATATTGTTTTTTGCGAGTTGCGCCTGAAAGCTCCCAGGATCATTCAAGAACCCTGGGAGCTTTAATATATTCGAGAGAATAATATATTCGAGAGAATCTTGACTGCCTATCTAAAACTCTTTTGTCGCCACTTATTTAAGCGAGCTTCCGCAATCGTTGCCAGCGGCCTGGCATCGGCAATCTCTTGCTTGAGTTTTTCAATAGTGGCGACCTGATCATCAATCTTTTGTTGCAGGCTAGCAGACCCGTTTGTTTGAGCCTTTGTTGCCATTGCACTTGGGATAGTCGATCCGCCATTTGAGGACAAAGACCACTCGTTTTGGCGAGTAATGGATGCCCCAATGGACGAAAGTGGCCGCAGATCTGATAGTTGATTTTGTAAGCTTAGGATCACCGTCGCTTGCTCATCAAACTGTTTCTGTAGGGCCTGACTTTCCATAGGGACAGGCGCCACTGATTTCTCGTAAGAGAGATAGGACAGCGCGGTTGGGCGTAAAGCCTCGGCAATGAGTGTTTGGACATCTTGAACCTTCTGCTTGCCGTAGGGGGTTTTGCCAATAATGGCTTTGGTCAATCGCGGTTTGTTGTCGCCGGTTAAATCTTTGTCACTGCTAGAGGCACTCTTTAGTAGCTGGATCATATTGGTAAACGCCAACATGTTTTGCCCTGGTTGGGTATTGTAGCCCCGATAGTAAGGGACAATGTTTTCTCCGAAGATGTCTTGATACTCATCGCTATCGAGATAGCTATCGATATCAGCTTCATATCCGGCTGCATCCAGAACAGCACTGTGGGCCTTCATTTCTTCAAAGCTTTGGGGTGCTCGACCTAACAGGTGTTTATGGTTGAGCTCAATGGCCCGATACCAATAGCAGTTTTCAAAAAAGCGAGACCGATACAGCTCAGATTTGGCCACCTGGCGGACAAATTCACGCACGCTGATGTCTCCGCTCTTGAGCTGAGACTCGGGAACCCCGAGCCGTTCGCTCTCCATTACGTAGGCATTGCCCAAGACCTGTCGGTAAACTGCTCGAATGACGATATCAATATCTTCTGAGGACGCATTGGGGACCCGCTCAACAGGATCTGCATCTTTAAATGGCTGATACGCAACCTGATATTGCTTTTGGGCAATGGTGTCGAGGGTGTCGGTCTCTGCACTGGCAGAGGGGGCCATGGTGGAGGTTGTGACCGGGGGACCTTGCTTAAAGTTAAATACAGAGGCCAGTAAGGTTGTTGTATCGGTGATCGGTTGCCAACCGCTCGACAACCCACTGACGGGCAGTATATTGCTAGCCGTGTTGGCCATGAGGGGATAGTTGAGCCGGGCCTGACTGTGCTCATCTTTATCGCTGCTAGAAGCCCCTCTCAACAGTTTAAAGAGATGGGTAAAACTTACCAGCTTTTGGCCGGGTTGGGTTTTGTGCCCCCGATAGTAAGGGACGGTATCTTCACCAAAAGCGTGTTGGTATTCGTCACTATCTAGATATGTATCAATCTCTGCGTCAAAGCCGCTAGTTTCTAAAAGATTGCTATGTTCTGAGATATCTGCATATCCTTCGGGAGCACGCCCTAAAAGATGTTTAAAGTTGAGTTCAATAAATCGATTTCGGGAGCAGGGTTCGAAAAACCGAGTGCGATAAAGCTCTGACTTTGCCACCTGACGAACAAACCCACGAACACTTAATTCGCCGTTTTTTAGCTGAGATTCAGCCGTGACTAAACGCTCACTTTCCATTACGTGGGCATTGCCTAAAACTTGCTTATATACCGCCCGGATTGCAATCTCATATTCATCTTCTGAATGGGTTTGCCACAATCGCACCGGGGCGTTTTCATCGAAGGGTTGAGTCCCTAGTCGTTTTTCAGGATTCACTACAGGGTTTATAAATGTACTGACCATCAAAATCTCTCCCAGATAATTTAAAGCAATCATTTAAAGCATGTCCGTCTTCATCTTACGGAGATTGATCCCTCAAAAATTTGATGAATTGTAAACACCTCTGATGCCGGGGGAGAGTCTATGGAAAGCCAATTTGTTAGCAATTAATCCGCAGAATCCGCAGCGTCATGATGGACGAAGGCTATATCAAATATCAGTGTCAGTGGGTGCAAACGTCTGCCTTGCCTCAGAATCAGGTGAGTAATCTGATGCAGTACCGCGATAGGCTATATCGCCTGGGTTTGGTTGGGCAATATCCCAATGGGATTGGGTTTGGCAATGTTAGTCAGCGGTTATCCAAACAGTCTTCAACGTTTATTGTTTCAGGTACCCAGACAGGGCATTTACCGACCCTCACGCCAGAGCACTATGCAACCGTGACAGCATTTGATCTCGATCGCAACTGGCTTGCCTGCTCTGGGCCTATCCGGGCCTCTTCAGAAGCTTTGACCCATGCGGTAATTTACCAGATCTCCCCCGAGACGCAGGCGATTATCCATGTGCATCATGCCGGCCTGTGGCAAACCTTAATGCATCAAGTCCCAACCACGGCGGCATCAGTTCCCTATGGCACCCCAGAGATGGCGCAGGAAATGGCCCGGTTATTGCAAAGTTCAGGGGCGAGAATGGGGCCAACCATGCGATCGCAAACATTAATTATGGCAGGCCACGAAGAAGGGCTGATCACCTTTGGGGACACTTTGTCAGAGGCCTACACCGTTTTAATGGCGCACTACCAAACCTGGAAATCGGCCTGACCCCCTATCCCTGAGCCTGGCGATATTCCCGGCAAATCATCAGACTTCCGTTCTGTAATTGGAACTAATGCTCTGATTCATCGCTACCGATTTGCTCTACGGCGATAGGGCCTACCCATTGCGAAACATCTCTTCTTTAGAGGTGATTACGCTCCGCAGAAAAAGATTAGACGCCCGGCACAAGACTAGAAAACTGTTGGGCCTGGCAGCGCTGGCTACGGGGCTAATCTTGGCCTTTAGTCCATTGATTTTAGTATCCGGGCTGTCGGTTTGGGTATGGCTGTATTGAGCCTGATGTCCCTCGCCCTAGCTCGTTTTTAAGCTTTAGCCAGGGCAAGAATCCGTTTGGCAATGGTCGCCTCCACCGGCATCACGGACAGCCGATTGCCACGTTTAACGACCTGTAGCTCATCGGGGTCAAAATTTTCTTTGAGCTGATCGAGGGAGATGTAGTGGTCAAAGGTTTCGCCATAGCTCACGGTGACGGTGTGCCAGCGGGGGGCATCAGGAGTGGATTTGGGGTCGTAATATTTGTTTGAGGCATCAAACTGGGTGGGGTCTACCACCATCACGGCGCTAATTTTCATCAACCCGGCAATCCCCGGTGGTTTGGTGTTGGAGTGATAAAAAAAGGCGATGTCCCCCACTTTCATGGACTTTAAAAAATTCCGCGCTTGATAATTGCGGACCCCGTCCCAGATCTCATCCCCTTCGCGTTTTAGATCGTCGATGCTGTAGACATCAGGTTCAGATTTCATTAGCCAATAGTTCATTTGGTTTGACCCACTACCCACTACCCACTACCTTCTCTGCAATTTTCTCATTCAAACCCGCAAGCTTAGCTTGTCGCCCCCCTTTTTCATCGTAAGTAAGCGCCACTCGAATCGGGTTTTCTGGCAAGTAGCGTAGTCGCTCAGCCCACTCAATGGCAAGAATGCCCGGTTCTACTTCTTCCCCTTGCCAGTAGGTCTCTAAATATAGGGTGTCGGCTTCCTCGGGGGAGAGGCGATACAGGTCAACGTGGTACAGCGGCACCCGACCCTCCAGGTATTCATTAATCAGAGTGAATGTTGGGCTGTCGATGCTGTTTGGAATGCCCAACCCTGCCCCTAACCCCTGGACCAGGGTGGTCTTGCCGCTGCCCAGGGTCCCCTCGAGCAAGAGTACGGTCCCCGCAGGTAAGCAGCGCCCGAGTTTTTCGCCCAGGTGCTGGGTTGCGATCGCATTCTGCAAATCAAGGGTGACAGATGCTTGCCCCATGGTCCTGATTTCGTTAGGCTTGCTATCTAACTCTCACATATTCTGTGAAGACTTATCGTCCATGATTATCACAGTAGCCAGCTTTAAGGGCGGCGTCGGCAAGACGACGACGGCAATTCACCTGGCGGCGTTTTTGCAAGGGCAGGCCAAAACGCTACTGATTGATGCCGACCCCAACCGCTCGGCACTGGGTTGGGCCAGTCGGGGTGAACTGCCCTTTGACGTGTTAGATGAATGGCAGGCCGGTAATCAAGCCGCCACCTATGAGCATGTGGTGATCGACACCCAGGCCCGCCCCACCTCAAATGACCTATCGGCCCTGGCCAATACCTGCGATTTACTGGTGCTGCCCACCATGCCCGATATTCTGTCCCTCGATGCGTTGGTGCTGACGATTGAATATCTCAAGGCCATCAGCACTGACCACTACCGCATTTTGATTACCTCGATTCCCCCCAGGCCCAGTCGCGCCGGGGAGGAGGTCAAAGCGCTACTCAAAGAAGCTGATATTCCTATTTTTGAACAAGGCATTCGCCGGTTTGCCGCGTTTCAAAAAGCTGCGATGGCGGGGTTGCCGGTGTATGCGGTCAAAGACCCACGGGCTGAGCTGGGCTGGCAAGACTATGAAGCCGTGGGTCAGGAAATATTGGCTTTGGTGGGGGCGCTACAGGAAGATCGTTGATCAGATCTCCCCTCCCCTAAAAGTGCTATCCATTAGACAAAACTTGCCGGAACATCTGCCAAATAATCGTTTTCCCTGCTCGTTGCAGACCCCTCCCAACCTCCCCTTACCAAGGGGAGATGCCGCAGGCGGCGGGGTCTTCAGCGGAGAGCACTCACTTCGAAGTAGGCCTTTCAACGACTTTTGCCTAGTGGATAGCTTAAAAGTGGCTGACTGATAGTGGCTGACGTATCTCAAAAAATCTATCGGCAGATAAACCACATCCAGCTTGAAAACTTGAGTTTTTACCGTAGAGCAAACTACGGGTCTGGATATGGACGCGGTTTATAGGCTCATTTTAAGCAATGAATTCTGTTAATAAATTTTAGGCTGTGATGCTTGCAGACCTATTCTCTGACAAAACCTTAACCGTCTGCTGGTGCTATCAAACATGACTTTCTAATCGGGAAGGTGCTGCTGCTCAGTCGATTAACCGTTATCAAGATATTAGTTTGCTAGGGCAAACGTCTTCCTTGAAGTCGGTATCAATAAAAGCAGAATAAAATCCTGGTATTTGACAAGTTGCAGCGTATTATAGAGATGGAGCAACAAGAAAAGCGGGGGGCAAATCTGCCCCCGCTTTTAACCTATTTGGGTATGGATATAACGGCGATGTTACTGACAGTTTAGTGGCGTGAGTTAGCGCCGCGAAGACATCACGATGCGCAATACATACCAAAACAGCAGCATGACTGAGGAAAATAGCTGTAAAGAGGCCGCTACATAGTGATGGGTGGAGTAACGCTTCATAATCTTCGAAGTTTCGAATAAAATTGCCGCTGAGGCAAAGGCTACCATCACGAAGGAAAAGAAAATCCCCAGGCTAAAGCCAAAAATCAGGCTAGCCACAATCAGCCCCATGGCGACCATGCCGCCAATTTTTAAGATGCCGCTCAAAAAGCTAAAGTCTTTGCCGGTGGTAAAGACCACGGCTGTGAGCCCAGCAAACATAAATAGCGTGATAATTGCAGCGGTGGAAATGACATTTTCATTGGGAAAGAAGTTTGCCGCCATGTACAGAAGGGGGGCAAAAATGATTGCCTGACCCACGACATAAATGCCGAGCCCCAGGTATTGCTTGTTAATGTCGTTGGCTTTCGCGACGATGCTGCTAGATAGGTAGCCCAGCAGCGTGACACCCCCTAAAATTGCGAACCAGCCTAAACGACCGCTGCTGCTCACGAAATTAAAAAGCAAATCCGCGATGCCCAGCTGAAAGAACAAAAACTCAACCACAATAAAAGCACCGACTGCGCCTGCAAGATGCAGGTAGGTGCGTTTGATAAACTCTGCTCTTTCGCTCGGGCGAGCCTGAGCCACTGCAATCATGAGAGGTCTCCTTGATGGGGGATGTAAACAACTAAGCTATTGATTTTGCGAAGGTAGCACACCCGGTTACTGCATGACGTGGGTAAACTTTCTGCATTTCTTCGCTTATAGCATCCCCCACCGCATAAAGACCGATTTCCAGAGAAAATTTTGGAATTTGGCAGACCGCTAAATTTTCGACTTTTTCATCATATTCTCTCGCTTGTGCCAGAAACTTAAGGTATTACAAGCCAGACTTAAGAAGTCGCTATCACGAGCAAACATGGGTTTTAGGCATCGACTAAGCACTGCGTATCAGGCGTCGCCTTTTTCTGGGCTGCGATTCCAAATACTGGGTGTGGTTGGCCTGGTGGCTATGGTGCTGCTTGGGTGCCAGTTTGCGATCGCACGCCTATTCCTCGGAGAGAGCTTTAGACAGCTAGAAACCGCCCGAATCAATCGGGATACCCAGCGAGTGCAGGCGGCGCTGAATGAATTGCTGGATAGCCTGGCCGCCGCTGCCGCTGATGAAGCCACCTGGGATGCGACCTATGACTATGCTGAGCGCCCTAATCTGGCCGATTTAGCTGATAATTTGCCGATCAGCCTCTTGCCAGATAATCGGATCAACGTGCTGCTGATCATTAACCAGGCGGGGCAGATTGCCTATGGGCAAGGGTTTGACTTAGAAAGTCAGGTCGCTAGGACGGTGCCTGTTGACCTGTGGTCTTACATTCAACCCGATAGCCCTTTATTAACCCCCACAGAGACCCAACAGCCTATTCAGGGGATTGTGTCGTTATCCGAAGGGCCGTTGCTGGTGGCGGCGGCCCCCATTTTGACCAGTGATGGGACCGGCCCTGCCCGTGGCACCCTAATGATGGGGCGATTTTTAGACCAGGCCACCCTCAATAATCTAGCCAGAACAACGCGCCTCGACCTGGAGCTGTCTGGCTATGCAGAGAGCCCGGTGCGATCTCAGTTAGAACAACAAGCACAGCGTCTGGGCGAGGCCGTCGAGGCGACCTCGCCCACGTCCTTGACAAATCAGACGGAGGCTATTGCCGACGGGGCTGACATTATTTGGGTGACCCCCCTTGATGCCCAAACCGTTGCCAGCTACTGGCGCATTACAGATCTTATCGGTGAGCCAGTGCTGGTGCTCAAAACCGAAATGCCCCGTCCTGTTTATGCACAAACACAGCTGAGTTTGCGCTACTATGCGGTGTCAACGCTGTTCGTTGGGCTGATGATCTTAGCGCTGGGGTTGCTGCTGCTTGACCGGGCGGTGGTGGCGCAGCTGGGCTTAATCAGTCAGATGATTGAACGTATCGGACAGCGGGGCGATTGGTCAATGCGATTGCCCCAGGCGGGTAACCGTGAACTCTCTCGGTTGGCCGACACAATCAATCGTATGCTCGAGCAGCTGGTGCGATCGCAAACTGCCCTGCGCCGGAGCAAAGAACGCTATGCTCTGGCGGCTGAGGGTTCTAAAGACGGTCTATGGGACTGGAATTTTATCACCGACGATATCTATCTTTCGGAGCGGGCTACCCAGATCCTGGGGTGGTCGCTGGAGAAGTGTTCTCCCGCTGCGCTGCGGCAGCATCTCCACCCGGGGGATTTGGACCGATTTGACCGGTTACTCAACGGACATCTACAAAAGCAGTCAGATCATTTTAAGGGGGAGTTTCGTCTGCGCCATCGCTCAGGGGCCTATCAATGGATCATGATCCGGGGGGTAGCGGTGTGTGACGCCGTTACCGGGCGGCCCAATCGCATGGCGGGCTCTTTGACCGACATGTCACAACACCGAGCCTTTTATGATGATCTGACCGGTCTGCCCAACCGCACCCTCTTTTTAGAACAGCTGCAGCGGGTGTTGCAGCGGGCTCAGGCGAATCCTGATTATCGGTTTGCGGTGCTGTTTTTAGATTGCGATCGCTTTAAGGTGATCAACGATAGTCTGGGTCACTTGGTCGGCGATCAGCTGCTCAGGCAGGTGGCAAAGCGATTAGAAGACTGTCTGCGTCCCGACGATATGGTGGCGCGCCTCAGCGGCGATGAATTCACCGTCCTGTTAGAAGATATTCCTGGTTTGCCTGTGGCGACGCAAACCGCAGAGCGGATTCACCGAGTCCTGCACCCTCCCTTTGAGCTAGGGGGGCAAATTGCCTACCTGACGGCCAGTATTGGCATTGCTCTAAATGCCCCTGACGATACCCAGGCTGAGGGGCTGCTGCGCAATGCCAATATGGCGACCTCGCAGGCTAAGACCAGGGGGCGAGACCAGTATGCCGTGTTTGACCGGCAGATGCATGCCCAGATTAGTCGCATTATGCAGATCGAAACCCGTCTGCGGCAGGCCATTGAGCAAGAGTCACTCCAGCTGTTTTATCAGCCGATTGTGGCCTGTCAGACGGCTCAGCTGACCGGGTTTGAGTCGTTGGTGCGCTGGCAGCACCCAGAGCGGGGTATGGTATCCCCCGCAGAGTTTATTCCCATGGCCGAAGAAACCGGCTCGATCGTGCCGCTGGGATACTGGATTTTGCGCCAGGCCTGTGGCCAGCTTAGGGCCTGGCAGCAGCAATTTCCGGCGGCGGCAACGCTGTCAGTGAGTGTGAATCTGTCGCGGCGGCAGCTATCCCAGATTGACCTGGTGGAGCAAATTGCTAAAATTCTCGCCGAGACTCAGCTACTGCCCCGCTGTTTAACGTTAGAAATCACCGAGACTGTCCTGGCCGAGAACGATCTGACCGCAGAGCAACATTTGCAGGCCTTTCGCAAATTGGGGGTAAAGCTGTCCATTGATGATTTTGGGACGGGCTATTCGTCACTGATCTACCTTCATCGGTTCCCCGTCGATACCCTCAAAATTGACCGAGGGTTTATCCAACCCATCGGCACCGGGCCACAAAGTCAGGCAATTTTGCAAACCATCATTGCCCTGGCCCATCGCCTTAAGATGGATACCATCGCAGAGGGCATTGAAACCGTTGAGCAGCAAAGGATGCTCCAGGAGTTAAGGTGCGATCGCATCCAGGGGCACCTGTTTTCACACGCATTAGATGTCGCTCAGGTTGAGCACTTGCTGGTACACCAGCCACCGATTTTGAGCCCGAACATCGTTTAAGCTGCAAAGTCTGTGTTAAGTCCTTTTAAAGCCTGTCAGCAAAGTGACCACCGCGTCGGTCAACGGTCTCACTGGCCTGTAAGATATCAACAAATCAACCCATATCCGGTGCTTGGGTGTTTACCTGATGTCGAGCGATTGGCCTGGATGTGGCAGTCATTTATTTGAAGCTTGTCTGATGGTTGATACTGTTGCTCCTCCGGCCTTGTCTTTGCAGACCACGTCTTTATCAGCAGACCCCCTCCGCGATAGCGGCAGCGCTGACTTGTCAGTTCGCACCCTGGCCGCCATTGATGTGGGCACCAACTCGGTCCACATGGTGGTCGTCAAGATTCAACCCCAGTTCCCTACCTTCACGATTATCGGTCGCGAAAAAGACACCACCCGCCTCGGTAACTTTTGCGAAAAAACCGGCAACCTCACCGACGAAGCGATGGATCGATGTGTTGCTGCCCTACACCGATGTCTCCAGATCGCCCAGAGCCTCAATGCCGAAGAGACGATTGCGGTGGCGACCAGTGCCGTCCGTGAGGCCAAAAACGGTCAGATGTTTATCGATCGGGTCAAAGCTGAGTTGGGGCTCTCGATTAATCTGATTTCAGGCCCCGAAGAAGCCCGTCGGATTTACCTCGGTGTGCTCTCAAGTATGGAGCTGCACGGCCAGCCCCACGGCATCATTGACATTGGCGGGGGCTCCACTGAGCTGATTTTAGGGACTGGCGATCAGCCCCGTTTTCTTAGCAGCACCAAAATCGGGGCGGTGCGGCTCAACGCTAAGCTGATCAACACTAACCCCATCAGCCATGATGAGTTTATTCGCCTGCAGGCCTATGTGCGCGGTATGATTGAGCCCTCGTCTGACGATCTCAAGCGCGCCCTAGAGCCCGGTGAGTCGCTGCGGTTGATTGGCACCTCGGGGACCATTGAGACCCTGGCCATGCTGTGTGCCGTTGACCGTTTGGGGGCCGTCCCCGACCCGCTAAACGGGTTTGAAATGACCTACAGAGAGCTGTCTCATTGGGTAGAGCGACTGCGCCAGATGCGCTACGCCGAGCGCCTCGAGCTGTCTGAGCTGTCAGAACGTCGGGCCGAGATCATCGTGCCGGGGGCGGTGATCTTACAAGAGACGATGAAACTGCTCGACGTTGACAAAATTATCATCTGCGAAGCGGCACTGCGCGAAGGCGTGGTCGTGGATTGGATGCTCTCCCACGGTCTGATCGAAGACCGCATGCAGTATCAGCAATCAATCCGTGAACGGAGTGTCATCACCACCGCCCAAAAGTATCGAGTAGATATGCCCCACTGTGAGCGTGTGGGCCAATTTGCAGTGGCGCTATTTGACCAAACCCAGGGGGTTCTACACCCTTGGAGCGCCCCCGAACGAGAGTATTTGTGGGCGGCAGCCATGTTGCACAACTGTGGCCACTATATTAGCCATTCGGCCCACCACAAGCATTCTTACTATCTAATTCGCAATGGCGAACTGCTGGGCTTTACTGAGCTAGAGCTAGAGCTGATCGCGAATATCGCCCGCTATCACCGCAAGAGTGCCCCGAAGAAAAAACACGAGTCCTACCGGAATTTACCCACCAAGCGCGATCGCGAACGAGTCGAGCAGCTCAGCGCCATGCTGCGTGTAGCGGTGGCCCTAGATCGAAGACGGGTGGGTGCGATCGCAAGTTTCCAAGCCGCGTTTAACGACGCTGAGCATACGCTGACCCTTCACATTCACCCCACCCACCCAGACGACGACTGTGCTCTCGAACTGTGGAATCTAGACTTCAAAAAAGCCTGCTTTGAAGAAGAGTTCAAGGTCAAATTGGAGGCGAAGCTCTTTTGACGAGAGCGAGTCAAAGTTCAGCTTTACCACGCTAACCCTGTTTGCTCATATCGGGCGTTGTTAGGCATCCGCGCACCATCCAGGATGGCCCCGTTGAGGAGAGCTCTGTCCAGATTGGCCTGATACAGGTTAGCGCCGCTCAGGTTGGCTGCCCTCAAATCTGCATTGATTAAAGACGCTGACACCAGCCATGCGCCGCTGAGGGTGGCCTGCCTAAAAACCGCATTATCCAGCGTGGCTCGA
>JBCDDJ010000177.1:0-12313 GCA_039180385.1 Cyanobacteria bacterium P01_G01_bin.38
GGTTTGACTCAGGGGTCGAAGAGATTTTTGCGGTGCAGGTGTTGCCAGGGATTGGCTTCCCTGAGATTATGCCCCAGGAGGATGCGCTGGTAGGTAAGTCCTACGCGCTGCCCCCCGAAGCCCTGGCTGAAGTTGAGGTGCGATCCTGATCATGACTGACTCTATGCTTTCAAAGGCTGCTGCAAACAATGTGCCAAATATTGCGGGCACACCGCTGTCTGTGCAGAAGCTGGGCACGATGCCATCCCCGGGTAAATCGCTACGGGCCATGGGGGTTTACTATCTGACCTACCTGAGTGCGGTTGCTGGGGGCAGCCGCATCGCTGCCAAGCTATTTGTGCCGGAGGGGGCAGCCCCCGCAGCGGGTTGGCCGGTGACAGTGTGGTGTCACGGGCTGGGTGACCCGGCCATGGACTTTCGCCGCTGGCCCTATATGGGAGATGACTGGCAAAATACGCGAGGCTATTTGACCGGGCGCTGGGCGCACGCGGGCTATGCAACTCTGATGCCCTGGCTACCGGGGGCTGGCCCATCAGAGCCGCTGATGTCGTACAGTCCACTGTCGCTGGCTCGCAATGCCCAGGCGGTGGCCGATGGGCTGCTGGCACTACAACAGTTGCCGACGGCTTTAGCAGGGCTCAATGCCGAACTCGAACCGCTGCCGCTGTTAAACCATCAGCAACAGGTGCTGCGGTCGGACTGTGTCTCTACGCCTTTGCTGGTTTATCTGGCGGCACACTGGCAAGCCTTCCCGAGTATGCGAGGCGTCCGAGCGCTGGTGGCGGACGACTTTCAGCCCAGCGTGGCCTACAATATGAGCTACTTAAATCCGTACTTTCTCAAGCTGACGGGGCGGCTGGCCGCGGCCATGCGCTGTATCTGGTCGCGCACCACCTGGGCGCTGGCAAAAGAACAGGGCTGGGCACTCAGTGAGTTTTTTAGCCCCGCTGCGATTGATTTGTTTGGTCAACCCGTGGAGACGCCTGTGGGCAGTCGCGATCGCATCTTTGCCTCGCGCCTGGTCCCCCCACCCCGCAGCGAACTTGCCCCTCTCCTAGAAAATGCAGTCACCGCAGCGATTAGACGTGTCCCAACTGGCGCAGACATTCGCGACTGGGTCTTTTCGCCCCCAATGCTGGAGTGGATGGCCCTGGGTAACCTGCAAGCCCTGGTCAATTCTCCCTTTTACCAAAGCTATTACGCCACCTCTGACCCTTTCTTTGCTGAGAATATCCCACCCTTTGATCCCGGTGTGCCGCTGATTGTGATTCCTCGCATGGGCAGCACTGCGGTGAATACCGGCGGGTTACCCAGCTTTGATGAGCGCTATCAAAACATGACCCTGCCCAAGCTCAAAACGCTGCAAAGCTGGGGCTGGCAAATTGAATTGATTAAGTCCAATGCCCAGGCGGGGACCTCGTTCTCAGGCGGGAGCGCTCAGAAAGCGGTGCTAAAGCGACTCAGCCAGATTTTGGGCGGACCTGTTTAGCTTTTGCTGGACCGAGGGTCGGTTCACATGCCAGGCCAGGCCAAGATTTTTGAGTAACAAAATCAGGTAGCCGCTGAGGTCAATCTGCCACCAGTGGTGAGCGTTGATAGCCGAGTTAGGAAAAGCATGGTGGTTATTGTGCAGCGAAAAGCCCAGGGTTGGCAACGCTAGCCAGTGGTTGTTGCAGCTGTGGTCGCGAGATTGGTAAGGGCGATTGCCATAGCGATGACAAAGCGAGTTGATACTCCACACCAGGTGATTAACCACACCAATTCTCACCAGGCCACCCCACAAAAAGCCGCCAATTGCCCCATCCCAAGACTGGGTGAAACCACCCACCACTAAAGCAGGGATGATAAGTCCTGAAATCACATAGATAGCATAGTGACGGTGAGCGGTGCGGACAATGGGGTCTCTGAGTAAATCTTTGATGCGTCGAGACCAGCGCGGTGGGTTCGACGATTGAAATAGCCAACCTGAGTGGGCATGTAGCATCCCTCGTATGGGGGAGTGGGGGTCAAGGGGCTGATCGCTGTATTTATGATGGGTGCGATGGATACCCACCCACCAAATCACGGAGCTTTGAAACGCCATCGACCCCAGCGCCGCGAGGATAGCGCGAATCCAAGGATGGGCGCGAAAAGACCGATGGGCAAAATGACGATGGAAGCCTACTTCTATCCCCAATAGCGTCAGCACACACATAGTTGCAAACACTCCCAGCTCTGCCGGGCTGAACCCTTGTTGCCAGGCTCGATAGATCGCAAACAATAAGCTGACAGGCGGAATAATTTCAGTCGCTAAGCAAAAGGCAGTGAATCGAGTAAAACGCATTATTTACCAGAGGAGCTAGCAACCTGATCGGTGATTGCTCACGTATCAAGAATATTCATTTGTTAGCATTCCCAGCTGAAGGTAGAAAGCTCGAATTGAAGGGCGTTTTCCTCAGAAATCAGGGGCAAAAAAAGCGATCGCAGCCAAGGGGTGCGATCGCAAATAGCAAAGTTCAGGACACAGACTGCCGTTGGCTAAGCCGTAACCCAGGGTGCCAATCTGACTATCCAATAAAAATGAAAACGCTCATAGTTTCTCTAAATCCATCTCTCAGCGTAATTGTGTTGATCGCTCGGGTAGATGCCCTGGCCATTAGGCCAATCCCGAGCCTTGCAGAGATGGGTAAAGGATGGGTAAAGCCGACGTTAAGCCGACAAAGCTTTAAGGCAACTTCATCAAAACACCGATCAACCTCAAACGGTTATGCCTTAATAAAACGTGGGCGTTGATCTCAATCAGGCCCAGCCGCCTCAGAGATTCATCCGATGCCATCTTAGCCATCACAATAAATCCTTGTTTTTCATTTTTACCCGCTCATAAAACTCTTCCATCACCTCAATAAACGAATTATCTCGATGCCAAAAAGGCGGGAAGTCGCCTTGCTTTTTGACCAGCACAGCTGAAACACCTGATTGCTCAGCCACCTCAATGGTTTGCGGTAGTCGTTTTGCCCCCTGCCAAAAGTCTTTTAGGCTAGCGTCAGGTGCAACCTGGGTTACCGGACGGGTATAGTAAGCCTCAACTGGCTCTGGGGGCTGTTGCTGCTGCATCATCTCCGCCGACAGGGCTTGCCCCAGGGGTGATTTTGCCAATTCCTTTTTTAAGGCTTCCCGCGACAGACCTCGCAGCTCAAACAGCAAAAATGGATCTTCATCGAGCTTTGCAGCGATCAGGTAGTGTACGCCAGCGATGTGCTTACAGGGGTTACTGTAATCAGGGCAAGAACACTTTGTCTTAAAATCTTTTTTGCTGCTGGGGAGGAGCCTCAGGCCCAGAGTCTTGAAACTCTCCTCAATATTATCGGGAATTTCGTTGAGCAACAGTCGAGAAATCAGGCTGGCTTTGGAGGCAATCAGAGCAATGACTGCTGCCCATTTGGCTTTGCTGATGGGCTCAAACTCAATGGTGGTTGTGTACAGGGGTTCTTTATAAACACCGAAGTAAGGATTGACCGAGCCCCTCACCTTAGCTGTGACCAAGCCGTCCTCAATGTCAAAACTTTTGACCTTGCCCCCACGGGCATAGGTGCGCCCTCGCCCCAGTCGACCAGAATCTGTAAAGCTTTCCAGCGCGTGGATAAAATTCTGTCCCCACCAGGTTCTGCTAAATTCAGCCATGATGTTTACTCCAAAACAGCACTGCGGTTGAGTGAAATTAGCTGCTTAAAGGCGTCGTTGTCGAGTTCGGTTAGCCACGACTCATCGGAGCCGACAATTGACCCGGCCAATTTCTTCTTGTCTTCAATCATCTGGTCAATGCGTTCTTCCAGGGTGCCGATGGCGACAAACTTATGCACAAACACATTTTTCTTTTGCCCAATCCGAAATGCTCGATCCGTGGCCTGATCTTCGACGGCGGGGTTCCACCAGCGGTCAAAGTGGAAAACGTGGTTGGCCTTGGTTAGCGTAATCCCCACCCCCGCTGCTTTGAGCGATAGCACAAAGATAGACGGGGCGGTCTCAGGATCTTGAAATTCGGCAATCATCTTCTCGCGTTTTTGGCGATTGGTACCGCCGTGGATGTAGTAGGTGTTGTAGTGGCGGGTGTGTTTGAGATATTGGGTCAGGGCTTCGCCAATTTCGCGGTATTGGGTAAAGATTAGGGCGCTTTCATTTTCCTCGGTCACCTCAACCAGCATTTCGATCAAACGACTCAGCTTGTGCGATCGCGCCGTAGAAAACTCACTCTCATCTTGTAAAAACTGTCGGGGATGGTTACAGATTTGCTTGAGCTTGGTGAGCGTGGCTAACATAAGCCCTTTGCGCTGAATGCCGTCGGAGGCGGCTAGCTGCTCTCCAATATCTTCGATCACAGCTTCGTAAAGGGAAGCCTGCTCTTTGGTCAGGTTGCAAAAGAGTTTTTGTTCGACCTTATCAGGCAGATCTTTGATGATCGCTTTGTCGGTTTTCACCCGCCGTAAGATGAAGGGCTCTACCAGCTTTTTAAGGGTGGCTGATTTGGTAGGCTGATTGTTTTTTTGAATGGGCAGCTCAAAGTTTTTACGAAATTGGGTCTGTTTGCCCAAGTAGCCGGGGTTTAGGAAATTAAAGATGGACCAGAGATCCATCAGACGATTTTCGACCGGGGTGCCGGTCAGGGCCAGGCGGTGGTTGGCTTCGAGCTTGAGAATGGCTTTGGTCTGGGCTGTCTTCGGGTTTTTGATATTTTGGGCTTCATCTAAGACAATCCGGTGCCAGGTGGGGCCGCTCAGCAGGCTGGCATCTTTGCGGGCCAGGGTAAAGGAGGTGATGATCACGTCATGCTTGCGGACCATGGCCTTAAAGTCTTTAGGGGTTTTGGCCCGTTCCGCGCCGTGGTGAACCGCTGCTTTGAGGTGGGGGGCAAATTTGTGTAGCTCGTGGTACCAGTTGCCAATTACGGAGGTGGGGGCGATCAGCAGCGTCGGGGGGAGCTGCTTAATCCTTGCATGGTTGGCTTCTTCGCGCTCTTGCACCAGTCGGGCAATCACCTGAACCGTTTTGCCCAGGCCCATGTCATCGGCCAGACAACCGTTTAGACCCAGATTATCTAGATAGTGCAGCCAGGCCAGGCCACGCTTTTGATAGTCTCGCAGCGTTCCCTGGAGCTGTCCGGGGTCGGGCATGGTTTCAAGATGGCTCTTGTCGTTGAGCTGGGTCAACATACTTGAGAGCAGCTCATCTCGGTCATATTCGACCTCCAGGTCGTCGTCCCCTTCGGCGGCGAGTTTCATAAAGTCCAGCAGACTCATTTCAGGGTTCTCGGCCTGCTGCTGTTTCCAAAACTCCAGCAGCTGCTGCATTTTTTCGGGGTCCAGCTCCATCCACTGCCCTCGGAACTTGACCAGGGGGGCTTTGGCGTTGACCAACTGCTGCCATTCTTGCTCAGTGACCGGCTGTTCTCCAATCGAGAACTCATACTGATATTGCACCAGGGTCTCATAGGAAAAGTAGCTTTTGGATTTATCATTACCGCCTAAGGATTTGCCCTTGGCTTTCAGACGGATCTTGGCCCGCTGTCGTCCCTTTGGAATCCACCAGGCGGGAACTATCACTTTATAACCGGCATCTTCTAAAACCCAGGCGGCTTCTTTGAGAAAATTGAGGGCAGTCTCAAGATCGATGGCAATGCCGACGGGCTCATCGGTCTCTAACCCCTGCCAAAACTTAGGATAAATCCGGGCGGCATAGCCCAGGTTCATGAGTAAATGCTGCTCAAAGTCATCGCCAAACCGCTGACGCAGCTCTTTTTGGCGCTTGCCGCGCAGTCGCCAGAAATCTAAAAGGGCTAGCCGCAGGGAAGGATCATCCTTAGGTGCTACCTGAAAGAGGATCTGCCAGGCATCTTCGGCCTTATCGGGCTCCTGAAGCTGAAAGTAAATGTGGAAGGGGATGGCGGTTTGGGATCGGTTAATGCGATCGCGCCAACTCTGCCACTGTTGATACTGTTCCTGCCACTGTGGAAAAGTCCAGGGATACTTTAGATTCGGAAAGATGCAATGGTGGACCAGCGAGTCTTCTAGCTTTTTCAGAAAGCCCTGGGGAAAGGCGGTCTGGGTAATCAACTCGGTCAGAAAGCATTCAGAAAAATGTCTTAGCAGGCTTTCTTGATCGTAAAACTCAGGATTTTTTGCAGGGGCAGCAAACCCAGCCGCACAGGCCAGGGGCATGTAGTCTACATAGGTCTTGATATCGGCCTCGTAGCGTTCGCCGATCAGATCCCAGGCGGGATATATCTCGAAGCCGCTGGTTTTGGTGTTAGTTTTAGCGCTAGTTTTAGCGGCTGTTGTAGTGCTTGCTTTGCTTTTGCGAGTCCGTCCCGATGTTGTTTTGGTAGACGTTGTTTTTTTAGATGTGGTTTGACTTTGAGCTTTGCCCCGACCTTTTCTCGGTGGGGCAGATAGCGCCCGGTAACGCATGGCAGGGATATATTGGTCTCGCTGGATCACCTGTTTTAGCGCCTGGGTATAGTGATACCAGAACAATAGATCGACCCCCAATTGCACTTCGGCCAGGTTGTAAAGGGCAATAAAGTGCAGATCGTTCAGTAGGCTGAGCACCCGCTCGGCGGGCACAGTGTAGCAATCAATCTCCCAAAATTGATAATCGAAGGCCTCAGGCAGATCTTGCTCCAGATAGCGAGACAGCTCCAGAGAGGGCAGGGGCTCTTTAGCAGCAGTGGGCAGCCAAAAATGCTGGGGGATAATATCATCCTCAAGTGAGCGGTATTTTGGCGGTTTAATGCCCAACTCAGTCTCTAATAAGGACGCAAGTGCCGCCTTGGGCACCTGATGGGGATGGGCTTGGCTCGCCTGACCACGACGAGTCCTTTTCTCGCTCGTTTCGACCCACAGGCAAAACTGCCCTGGTTGAATGAACGCTGCTTCTGCTTGGGGAATCCAGGTGCCATGCAGAATTTTCATCACACGCGCTGACTAAGGGGTTGCTGCTGCTATCTTACGAGGTTAGGCCAGATCGAACGTTTTTTGTAAAGGAGTATGAAGCCAAATGAGCGTTGCGATCGCACCCTATTTCTACCGATGGGGTGCGATCGCAACAGACAAGCCTTTGCTAAATCGGCTAAATCACGTCTCTAAATCACTTCAATATTGCCAGCCATTGCAGCCAGGGTTGGGGTATTACTCAAACTGGCGATGTCGGTTACGCCGGTTGCTGCCGTACCCCCATCGCTATCGAAGGAGAGTAAACCCGTGGTTTCGTTGTATCTGAAACTAGCGATCGCGCCTAGAACGGCAACGTCATCAGCTAGCTGAGCTGCGGGTAAAATGCCCACACTGAGGGCCGCTGCGCCACCGGTTGGCGCAAACCCACTGGCGCTGACTTGAATCATATCTTGGTTGTTCAAGAACAATCCGCCATTAGGATCAAAATCGGTAATGATATCCATACCCTCTCCAGAGCTGTTAAAGAGAAAGATGTCGTTGTCGAAAGCACCACCGCTGGTTAAGACATCTGTTCCAAACCCCCCAGTAATCACGTCATCTTGCGCAGAGCCTGTTATGGTATCGTTGCCGTCTCCGCCCTCGAGAATGGTGGCACCCAATGTAAATGCAGCGGCATTAATCACATTGGCACTATCCCCCCCGGTCAGCGTAGCGGTTTCAATATCGACAAGCGTGTCTGTCTCGAGCCCACTAGATTTTGTGATCTCGAGCATGGTATCGGATAGTTCAAAATCAAAATCACCCGAAGCCAGAACCCGATCAACCCCATTTCCCCCATTCAGAATGTCGTCCCCATTTCCCCCTCGGAGGGTATCTGCATTCTCGCCACCATAGAGGGTATCTTCACCGTTTCCCCCTCGGAGGATATCATCACCGTCTTCACCATAGAGGGTGTCATGTCTATTTCCTCCTTGGAGGCTATCATTGTCATCTCCCCCAAAGAGCATGTCATCCTGGCCGCCGCCTTGGAGGGTATCCTCACCCGCGCCACCATAGAGGATATCTACACCGTCACTGCCCTGGATATCATCATCACCATCCCCGCCAACGATATTGCTACCCCCTGAGCCACTGAGCAGCGCATTAATAGTCCCTGTAGCCGTCTGAGTTGCTCGAATCAGGGTAAACCCCGAAAAGGCAGAGGCGTCAATGGTCACGTTGCCTGTGAAATCAGAAATGAGCTCCGCTTGCTCGATGCCGAGTAGGGTATCGGTGTAAATATTGATGCCATCGTCTACAACCAGCTGACTGTTGGAGAGTACCATCGAGTTAAAGACACCCGTTTCCTCAACCGTATCTAAAGTCCCAAGGGAGCCATCTAGCTCGTCATTGCCGGTTCCTCCCTGAAAGGTATTGATATTAATGCCGCCGACCAGGATGTCGTCACCGCCCAGGCCAGCAAGGGTATTAATCCCATCGTCTCCAAAAACAATGTCATCTAAGGCGGTGCCCCCCGTGTAGTTGTTATCGGTGAGATTGCCGTCTGTTAGATCATCTAAAACATAGTTGAAAGACGGAATTACGGTAGAGAAATAGGGGCCAATTAAACTAGGATGAACCAGACTAGGATCAATCAGTTGAGCGGTAAGATTAGCAGTTGCCATGTTAGTGTACTCCTGTAAAATAACTGTCTTAGAACACCGTTTTTAAATGCTTTCGGTGTTGAATACTTCTATTGAAGTCTTTGGAAAGTCGAGTTACGAGTTAGGAAAGAGATGACTTTTAGCTGACTTTCGGTTGACTTTTGGGGAGTGCCAATTAACCCCATAGACAAACCACCCAAAGCCCTGGCACACAAAAGCGTTGCGGCTTTGGATGGTTTTATCAACGTATGGGTTACCTCCGTAAAGCACCCGAAATTTTCGAATACTATCAATTACAGGGGGAGTTGTTAAAGCTTACACCTCAAAACTGAAAGTCACCTCATAGCTGTTTAGAACCCGCCCAGTGGATTTGGTCTGTGTAAATGTTAGGGACTTCTCGACGGGTTCGAGGTTTTGCAAGTGGTCAAGATCGTCCGGGGTCAATGCCAGATGTTGAACCCGTCCGATCCTATCGTCGGCGTTGAGGTGACCGGGGGTCAGACCGGCTATCCGGGCTGTGTCGATCGCTCCGGTCATGCTGCTGATCAGCGTATCTCGCAGGGCATTGTATACCCGGCTAAGGTTACTCCACTTACTTTCTTGAAGAATAACCTGGACAGCTTCGCGAATGGCATCTGGGCTAGCACCGTCATTCTCTACAACCGCGACGAGAAACATGACATCCTCGGGGTGTGCTATGTGACGTGCTTGTCCGTCAAGATCCCAAAATAGAGGTCGATCAGGGGCCTCTAAGGAAAACGCATAGTGGGTCTCATTTTTGTCAACACCTGACCAGGGACCGATCTTAACAACTCGAATAGAGGGGACGGCTAAACTCGCAGGCGGAGTGCCAATAAAGCCTAGCATATCGAGCCCGGCAATCAGGATATAGGGTTCGTCAGGGCCAATCTCTTTTCGGGCTTTGATGCATCGAATCCGATCAACACGGCCTGTCACAGTCTGCGGTTGAGGGTTTTGGGCCTGAGCATCTTGAGCAAGACACAGATCTAGGTCTGACTGTGTCCGGGCGATATTGGCATCCAGGTTTGCCAGTTGCGCCTGAGCTGCTTGCAAACCTGCCCCTTGCAAATATTCCATAGTTGAGGCAAGCTGTCTGCGCTCTTGCTGGAGATTGTTGAGTTGTTGTTGAAAGTTTTCACATGCCATGGTTTCTACTCCTCATGCTGTTAGTTAATTACATTCAGACAACAAGGTGGGGCAAGGAATATAAACCTGCCCTAACCTGTCGTCTAATGGTCGGAATCTGGAGCGTCATAAATTGCTCTGCCTTACGCGGGTTCCATAAAGAACTCATAGTCAACACCCTTGGTCCCTAGCCCGCGAGAAAAGATCAGTTTGACTGATCCTCTATCGTCTAGATTATGGGTAATCGGAAGATCGAAACTACCTGTGCAAGTATTGCCACTTTTGATCTTGCTTCTGTCTTCAATCGTGATCCACTTGCCTTTGACATAGTCAGCACCAATACCCAGCTCGTCACCTGTAAAGTGCTCAATTTTAAATCTTAGCGTACCGCCACCAGAGGCTTTTACACGATAGCTATACTTGCGAACTTGTCTGACAAACTCGCAGGTGTCTTTGGTGTCTAATCCTTTTAATTCACCTTTTACTGTCGTTGACATCTCGTGTCTCCATTTCTATAGTTTTGACGTTTGAATGAAAATAAACAGATTTTTGTTTTGAATAGTGACTGTTGATGTGATAGTTTTATTGCAACAAACCAGTGGGTGAGATCCGGGCTATAAAAACGCTCACTTTTGGTTGATTTATAGTTGACTTCGAGTTGACTTTGGGGACAGTAAGGGAGCTGCGATTAAATAAAATCCCACCTCTGTATCGGGTGTTAGATGTTAGGGTGTTTTATTTACACGCCGACCCTAACCCTGTCCATAGGGTTGGTTACTGTTCCCAAGATGAGGGGCCTCCGCTGCTGTCCCATGACTCAACGCTTATCTTGGATGTGCGCTACCGATAGCTTGTCAGCTCCGTTACCATTAGGGCTTGTTCCCCGAGCCAGCCAACGGCGGATGAGGTCTACTTGAAACTGATATTGATCCTCCGCGACCACTTCCAATATCTCTTGCTTAACCAGGTGCTCTAACCAGGGCAGTTCTTGAGGCGATGTTGGAGAATATAGTGTACCTTCCCTTTGAGCTGACAAACGTTGTAATAGGGGTAATACCTCATAATGGTTGTGTTCTATATCGGCAAAAAAGAAGCTGCCACTGGTTAAGGCTTTGGGGATTGCTGCCTCGACATCAGCTTGGGTAACCTGCCGACGAGATGGGCTGGGTTGTTCATTCTTTAAGGCAATGATCTCTGCACACAAGAGCTGAATCAGAAATGGATGGCATCGGGTTAGGTGTATGATCCGTTCGGTGGCAGCGGCAGCATAGCGCACCGGGAAATCACGAACGGGCTGCTCGATCAAACGACGAGCCTCGGATTCTTTGAGATAGCTGATGTGGATCACCTGCAAATTAATCAGGTAGCTAGACCAGCGCTGCAAAGCCTCTAGCGTGTGGGAGCCTGACAATAACACTTTGAATCGGGGACGATGTTGGATCAGATTGCGCAGCATGCCAAGTATCGCATCTTGCTCGAAGCGTCCATGGGTTAGGGCTTGATCTAAAGCTTCAAATTCATCCAGGGTCAGTAGGGCAGTTCTATTGGAAAGTAAGGCTTCAACCTGATCAAGCCACTCGTCAAAGGCTGTAAACGGATCAATGGCTAAGGTCTCTCGACTCAGGGGTGGCAATGTTAAATTGCGGTATTGTTTTGCGGAGTGAACCATGCCTCGGGCAAGATTATAGAGAAATCCTTCATGATCTCGAGATTTAGAAGTGGGTCCCTGTAGATCGATAAATAAGGGCACAATATGATTTGGCAGGAGTCGGCCCAAATTGTTCAGTAAAGACGTCTTGCCCATGCGCCGCTGGCCATAGAGCAGTAAAGAAGAGTAGCGTTTTTCCTTTAAAAGGCGCTCAATTTGGGCACTCACATCTTGACGTCCTACGAAGACATCTTGCTGTTGGGTTAACGGAATCCCAACGATATAGGGAGACTCAATTTCTTGGCTGAGTTCAGCTTTTTGGGTGAGTAGCTGTTGGTGTCGACAAACCGTATGCCGCCAGCTTTGTAGAATGGGGCGAAAGCGGGGGGCATAAGGATAGCTGCTGCGGGTGAGTTCTCGTAAATGACCCTCAATATGGTCGATGACGGTCGTGAGCATCAGGCGCTGATTATACAGGCTAGATTGATTGAGGGCCGCCTGGGTATCTTCACTCAATCGCCTGAAGCTCAGCAATAGAGGGGTTATGGGGTTGTTTAAATCGCCCAGGGCGAGCTGTCGGTGGAGGGCTGAGATCGCACCCACATCTGCACAGCATTCCAGCTGTTGGGCATCTAACTCAATCTGGGCATTGCGCACGGCCCAGCGCTGATGGCCCGTACTCAAATAGTCCATCGCGGCCTGTCCCTCTGTCTGACTCTTTTGGGGAGCCCGGTTGATGACCCTGACCAGATACTGATCAAGCCCTAAAAACGGCAAGCGTTGTCGCTCATCCCAAAAAGCAGTATGCCATCGCAGTGGGAGGCGGTGATGGCTCCCTGAGCGCTCATCTAAGCGATAGATTAAGAGCGTCCAGACAAGCTCAAACGGGTACAGACAAAGGGGTAACCAGAGGGGTAGGGTGAGCCCCACCGTGGTACAAGCCAGACTCA
>JBCDDJ010000178.1:0-12195 GCA_039180385.1 Cyanobacteria bacterium P01_G01_bin.38
AAAGCCTAAAACCTAAAACCTAAACAAACGCCGTAATATCTTCACCACACTCGTCAGCGAGGTAGCAAAGGGCTCGAAAACGCAGTCCGACGACTTCGTCGTACAGCGGATTGAGCTTACACATCGGCGGGATATGGGCCACCGTCCGTCCAAATAATCGAACATTACGCTCAAAAGGACACTGAGACGGAATTAGCTTCGCAATGCGGCGAGCAGTCACTGGATTTTTGACCTGAAGATTTTCAATCCAATGGCGCAGCGGACGCAAAATATCAAAAGTCGGCTTTCGATGCGAACGATTTGTAGCGGAAGACGAAATCATGGAACTGTTCATCACTCCTAACTCTGTAGCGATACGCAGGTTAACTGCCTGTAGAACGATGTTGATAACTACAGGGCAACCTTACCTATTTACACCCTAAGAAGGGAGATTATTAACTAGGTAAAGCAACGAATAAAACTTTTAAGGTTTAACTAAAGCTCTGATAAAGGTGATTTTTAGGGAAATTTATGCAGTTATCCAGCAAGAATCCTAAATCTTTGAATGCTCTGAAAGTGTTATCAGAGAACATTCCTAGACCGATGCATGCAGGTTTTTCATAGATACTATGTAATTTTCGAGAGAGGGATTTATCCTCTTTAACCTTCCCAGAGATCCGCAGGTAGCTGCCGTTTTTTCATACAAAATGAGCATAGATTTCTCAGGCAAGATTGATATTTACCTATAGAAATGGGGCAAAGCCTGACAGAAAAAGGACAAAACCCGTTTTTGCTCAACTCAGAGGCATGGTGTTGTCTGCCCATATCTCCATACACGAAATTAGGCTGGCTAATATCAGATGTCTAACGAAATGGGCCAATTTAGGAGTTGTCACAGTCAGAACCTGATGGATGGGCTTTCCCGCAATTGAGCTGTCCTATCTTGATGAGGGGTCTGTCAAAGTTAAATATTTGGGTTTGGTAGTGAGTGCGCTGCGCTAGTGAGTGGTAAAGGGCTCCATGACCACCTCACGTTCGGCTGAGCGCTCACGTCGAAGCCCACTTACCATCTCACCTTCCCTAACTGATTTTTTGAGCTTGACGCAGTGCTAACTGTCGTCAAAGTCTTGTCGTCAGTCCTAAGAGTCACTGCCCAAACCGTTTCTTTGGGGTTTGACATGGCTAAGGGCTCTTTATTATTTACGGATCTTGAAAGTCTATGGCTGATGGTACTGACTACAGCGTTGGCGCGAGTGAGCTAGCAGTGACCAAAACTCAGATTTTTCAGTAGGTAACGCTCAAAACCGAGACGGCGTCAAACCCAGAGGTATTCGTTTATTTTTGCTGTATTTTTTCTATTAGTGCTAGGGCTGTGTTAGCTTTTTGTAAGGTTTATTTTCGGCTATGTAATCCGCCTCAAAAACGGTTCTCCGAAATCTAACTCCCTACACTTTTAGACTTGGAGATTCTCTATGTCGATTTACGTTGGTAATCTGTCCTACGACGTCACCCAAGACGACCTGACCCAGGCTTTTTCGGAGTACGGCACGGTCAAAAATACTTACCTGCCTACAGACCGGGAAACGGGTCGGATGCGCGGCTTTGGGTTTGTCGAGATGGGGACAGATGCAGAAGAAGAAGCTGCTATCGAAGCCCTCGATGGCGCTGAATGGATGGGCCGCGAGCTCAGGGTCAATAAGGCCAAGCCCCGCAAATAGGAAGGCACGGCTGCGGCTAGGAAATTAAGGGTGGCCTTCCTGGCCGCAATTAAACCGAGAGCGTTTAGGTAAACGCTCTGAGTTTAGAAATCTCAAGGGCAGACAAATCGTTTGCCCAACAAGGTACGCCTTTCAATTCAGTCAACTCATCAGAGCAGTAGAGTATCCAAGCTGTATCCAGGGAAAATGAAAGCATCGAATTATCCTTGCGTCGCTTCACGCGCAAAGTTTTCCGGTGAGGGATGTCCCACCAAGCCATGAAGAAAATATCGTCATTTTGAAACACTGCTCAAACGACACAAGGGCAAAGAAGTCGCTAAACAAGTCAAGACTATGCCCTTAGCCAGGCGACTTATGCCTACTAGATCGGGAGTTATTGAGTTTCAGGCTCCACAAATTGTGATTGCCATGTCTAATAACTGCTTCAAAATGATTCAAAGCCTTGATTGAGCTTTCTTAATCATTCGATCTCCTTCAAAAATAGCTTCGATAGAGGAGCCATCACGATTAGTCCAGATAACCGTTGTAGTTGATTCAGATCGATCTACCTCAGTACCCCTTCCTAAAATAGCCTCCACTTCTGTCAATGACATCTGAAGCTCAAGGCGCTCATACTCCACGCGGGTAACATGGTCAGAAGAAATTTCTCCATTAAAGCCGTGCACAAGGCCAGCACCAAAAGCAGCACCAATTGAGAATGCTGTAATGCTACAGTTTCGGACAATGGGATTGAACAAGATTTTGCTCAATTTACTGTGTTCTGGACTATCCATCAACTAGACTCCTGTAACTAATACGAAAAAACTTATTTAGATCTATCGCCTAACTTTCCTGCGATAGTTTCGGTTGGATCAGCGCAGTATTGCCACGAAGGGCCACAACTAAAACACTTTCTCCTACAGATATAGGAACCTGACAATTACTGGTCAAAAATGAGGCTCTGTAATACACACCTTGGCATTTAATACACCCACGGGAATTGGGATCGATAGTTTCAATTACTGTGGCTTCTAGTACTTCAGAAAGAACTTGGATTTTGCTTGGGGATAGCATGATGTGCCTCGAATATCGTTGGATTAAGCAACTGATTGAACATCGGATTCCTTAGCCTTGCTTTAACAAAAAAACGGTCAGTGGAAAATGGGCTTACCCCCCTTACCAATGACCGCAGAAATCCCATCTGTCATGTCTGAATTTAATTAAAAAAGTTGATGAGCAATAACTTGACCGAAAAAACTATCTCCTCTCCTTAGGGATTTTCTGATAGCTCATCACATGCTGTTTGTCTGCGAGCAAGTATCGCGCTATCTGGTTACGATAATAGTCACGAGCAAGACATCTGATCTGCTTTAACTCTTTCTCATCAAGATAATCTTGCTTAGAGATTCCAGATTTCCATCGAACCAGCAGCTTTTGGTCCTTTCTAACAAATTCAGAGTGTATATCTAAATCGACAAAACCAGAGTGATTTGTCAAATTAAATAAGTAATGAACCAATGCTTGAGAAAAAACGGAAGGCAACTCCCAATCTGGGAAACTCTTGCGAGAGCGTGGTGTGTAGATAGTCTGACGGAGATACATCTTGAATGCTCTTTCAGGATGGTGTACGGCTTCAATTACCTTAGAAAGGTGAGCGTCATGCATGGGATTAGGCCTGGTGAGTGGAAAGAGATGTTAGTGAGCAATTACATCCAGAAACTTACCTTGAAAGTATATTAAACCCTCTTTTAAATTATCGCAAGCACTCATAAAATTTATTTCAGGAAGGATTTCTAATCACTGAAGAATATATACATGCTGAAACCTTCTGAAAGTGGTCATAAGCTTATCGTTTTGTAGTGCAATATACTGAATCTTCTCAAATAGACATCAACCAATCATACGAATACATTCAGATTAAATTGCTTACACAAGCTACCAAACCAAGCAAAGTTCAAGTTTCACACCATCATTTCTAAAGCCAGCTATTTTCTCGAGCCAACAATACAGAATTGCGATACAACCTCATATAACCTCAGCTATGCCATAGTATGTTGAGACATCGATATACGTAGACAGCACTTATATCAAAATGTGTAGATGGCTCATAGTAAGTCACAATTTATCGTAAGCCCTCATAAAAAATTATCGTAAATCCTCATAAAAAAGAAATATTCTGCTACCATACCCATTGAGCGTGTCGAAATCCAAAAATTAGAAAGTTGAGTTAAGAGGACTGCATGCATGCCGCTGACAGAACCTTTCCTACTTCAAGCAGCGCGTGACCATAGCCTTTCTCCAGATCAGAGAGAGGTTTTCTTGCTCAAGATTTTTAAGAACCTCTCGTATGACCAACTCGCCGACCAACTCCATATCTCCAAAGCTGCTTGCCTGAAGCGTATGGGAGAGGTGTATAAAAAGTTTGAAATTGGAGGAGCAGGACGAGGAAAAGAGCAACGACTTAGAAAGTTTTTACTTGACCAATTCCAGCAGTTTCAGGTGTATGAGGCAACTAATGCCCAACAGCAAACACCCTATAGCCACTCAGGTTCAACCAAAGTAGTTGCTCTACCTGCAGGGCAGATAGAGCTGACAAGCAAACACGACACATCTACACAGTCTGATATTTCAGTGCACTCATTGGCTAAGCCTTTACGAGAGTGGTTTGACTGTTTAGGGTATGAATTTGATAAGAGCGAATCTCCAGAAACCGGCGGTCATTTTGAATGGGTTATTCGGGTTAAGGCACGCCGAGGATATGACCGGATTGTTGTACATGGGATTCGGGGTGAAGTAAAAGTTGCTCATGTTAAAGCTCTAAATGAGGCGGTGAGCCACCACGAAGCTGATGAAGGTTGGGTGGTTACACTGCGGCGGATTAGCCAGGTCGCACGTCGAGAGGCAACAGCCTCAGATGATAACAATCTTTTTTGTTATACCTTTGATGAACTCATTGATCAAGATGTCAACTTTGGTAACTACTTTAATTGGTTAGAACAAACTGTTAAAAGTAAGGGAATTTCTTCAAATTATGTTCATTTAGCCTGTAAGAAAGCAGAGTTTACAGCTAATACTAAGGAAACTATCGGTTACAGCCGATACGGTGAAGAGGAAGGCTGGATTGATGGCTATGTCGATCTATGGTTAGATGATCCTGCTAAAGAGCATCTATCTATTTTAGGCGAGTTCGGCACTGGCAAAACCTGGTTTACACTTCATTATGCTTGGGCTGCGTTGCAACGCTATCAAAACGCAAAAAAAAGAGGGTTAGAGCGTCCTCGTCTACCCCTGTTAATTTCGCTACGAGACTATGCTAAGGCCGCCACCATTGAATCTCTTTTTTTAGACTTCTTTCGTAAGCATAAAATTTCACTGCCAGACTACTCAGTGTTTGAGCAGCTAAACCGCATGGGTAAGCTACTGCTTATTTTTGATGGTTTTGATGAAATGGCTGATAGAGTTGCTCGTCAGAGCATGATCAATAATTTTTGGCAGCTTGCTAGAGTCGTTGTTCCTGGCTCTAAAGCGATATTGACCTGCCGCACTGAACACTTCCCAGATGCAAAGCAAGGGCGTGATTTATTAAATGCCGAGTTGAGAGCATCAACCGCTAAGCTGACTGGGGAGTCACCTCAGTTTGAGGTACTAGAGCTAGAGGAGTTTGACGATGCACAAATTCAAGATGTGCTTTACTCAAGAGCTACTCCGGCAACGGCTGAAAAGTTTATCAGTCGCCCTGAGCTCTTGAGCTTAGCTCGTCGCCCTTTGATGATAGAACTCATCTTGGATGCGCTACCAGATATTGAAGCCGGTAAACCCATAGACTTGGCGCGGGTTTATCTCTACACCATAGGCCGAAAACTAGAGCAAGATATCCAATCAGCACGGACATTTACATCCCTGGCAGATAAACTTTATTTCCTCTGCGAGCTGTCTTGGGAGATGATCTCTACTGATCAGATGCATCTCAGTTATCAACACTTTCCTGATCGGATTCATCAGTTTTTTGGGGATGCAGTGCAATCTAAAGATTTAGACCATTGGCATTACGATATGATGGGTCAAACTATGCTCATTCGCAATGAACATGGGGAATACACCCCAGCTCATCGATCATTCTTAGAGTTTTTTGTTGCCTATAAGTTGGTTGCCGAGCTAGGTTGCCTAGCTACTGATTTTGTAGACATTGCGCGACAACAATCGCATATTAACGACAACCAGGGACCCGAAGTTTACCAATGGTCTACCTACTTTCGTCGTGAGCGTAATCGATCTGGAATGGTGATGCCAATTGCACCTTTACAGACATTTAAACCAGAGTCACAATCCTATCTGAGCCGCACACTAGGCTATACACAACTCCCTAGAGCCATCCTTGATTTGATGGTACCAATGCTCGGTTCCTACGATACAGAAGCCTTCGCAGAGAATCAATTGCTACAAATTCTCATGTCTATAAAAGAAAAAGCCGTTACGGGAACTGATTACCTCACAGGTAACATCATTACTTTACTCCTCAAAATCTCCCCCTCAGCTCTCCAAGGATGCGATTTAAGCAACATGACGATTCGAGGTGCTGACTTCACAGATGCCAATCTGCGGGATGTTAATTTTAACAGTGCCCAACTTGAAGACTGTATATTCCCTCAAAGTTGGGGGGGAGATTTATCCGTTGCTTTTAGCCCGGATGGTCATTTGTTGGCCATTGTTGACTCAACCGGAGAAATCTCTCTGTGGAATGTTACAAAAGGAGAGCAAGTTTGGCAACAGAAAGGCCACACCGATTGGATTCGCTCAGTGGCATTCGACACAAGTGGTCAAACTCTGGCCACAGGCAGCCACGATAAAACAATCAAACTGTGGGATGTTGCCACAGGCAAGTTAATCAAAACTCTGGAAAACCGCAGTCGGGTATATTCAGTTTCATTTAGCTCAGATTACAACACACTGGCGAGTGGTGGCGATGAAACCGTCGTTAAACTGTGGGATATTCACATTGGTCAATGTCGTAAACAATTAACAGGTCATCAGTCATGGATTGGGACTGTTTCCTTCGGGCAAGATAACCATGGAGAGATATTAGCCAGTGGCAGCGACGATGGCACGATTAGACTATGGAGCCCTAACGAGGGTAAATGTACAAAGATTCTGGCAAAGGGTGAGGAGGGTAGCGTTCACTCCGTTGTATTCGATCCTGAGAGCAAACGGCTAGCGAGCGGCAGCGCAGACAAAACGGTCAAACTTTGGAATATCGAAACAGGTGAGTGTAATCAAATCTTAAAAGGTCATAGCGATTGGGTGCGTTCGGTTAGCTTTAGCCCAGACGGACAGTTACTCGCCAGCGGCAGCAATGACAAAACCATCAAACTTTGGAATGCAAAGACTGGCCAGTGTCTCAGAACAATTGAGGCACATGCCACTCGAGTTTGGTCGGTAGCATTCAACCCTGACAAAAAAATACTGGCCAGCGGCAGTGATGATAGAACTATCAAACTCTGGGATACAAAGACAGGGCTATGTATCAAAACCCTGTGGGGCAATAGTCGAGGGCTCTGGTCCATTGCCTTTAGTACAGACGGCCAAACCCTTTATTGCGGCAGTGACGACCATCGTATTCAATCCTGGGATCTGCCTTCACAGCAAAACCAAATATCTTTTCAGGGGCATAGGGGCCGTGTGAGAGCCATTGCATTGTCTGAAAAGAGGCGGCTCCTGGCCAGCGGCAGCGATGACAAAACTATCAAACTTTGGAATATTCAAACTGGGGAGTGTCTGCAAACGTTAGAAAATCATAACGATTGGATTTGGTCTGTCGTGTTTAGCCCAGATGGTCAGACCTTAGCCAGTGGTAGCTTAGACGAGACTGTCATGCTTTGGGATATGCAAACAAAGCAGCATATTAAAACTTTATCAGGGCATACAAAATTCGTCTGGTCAGTGGATTGGAGCCCTACGGATGCAATCATTGCTAGTGGCAGCGCGGATCAAACCATTAAACTGTGGGAGCCTGAAACAGGCAATTGTCTGCGAACCCTGCAAGGTCATGCCCATCAGGTCACATCTATTGCGTTTGCCCCTGACGGCAAGATGCTTGCCAGCGGAAGCGATGACGAAACCATCAAAATCTGGGACATCAAAACAGGAGATTGTCTGCGAACCATAGATGACAATAAAGGTCAAATCAGATCTGTGGCCTTTAGCCCAGATGGGCAACGATTGGCTAGCGGAGGGTTAGACAGGATCCTCAGGCTCTGGGATATCACTACCGATAAATGCATTCGAAAGATCAGTCCCCATACTGAACCCATTTTGTCTCTTGCGTTTAGCCCAGACGGTCAAAATCTGGCCAGTGGGGGTGAAGCTGGCATTATCTATCTGTCGGATATCAACACAGGAGATTGTGTAAAGACTCTAAGAGCCGATAGCCCTTATAAAGGAATGAACATTACAGATACCCATGGACTTAGCCAAATACAGCAATCCATACTGACCGCTTTAGGGGCAGTCTCTAATCATTAGGGAAGAGAGCATAGCAAAAGCGAGTAAATTTCTTTACGCAAATCCGAAGTTTTTATAAAGTCGCAACAATTCGCAAACTTTTTTTGTTTTCATCAAAGGGGAATTTGGCTGTAAAGCCATATGAAGTCTCAGCCAAGCTTATCAGATAACCACTTTCAGTTCATAAAACGCGCTAGAGTTACTAGCTGAAAAAACCATGTAGATACCATCAGGAAGGTAATATTTTGTTTAGAGATCAGGAACACAATTCACTTGATTTTTCCTTGCCTGACTGTTCTACATCAGGCGTGTACAGGAAACTGGCAGTATGCTCCAATAAACCTTGTCGAAAAAAGTTTGAGATCAGTGAAACTAGTAAATATTCATACCAAGAGATTATTCAGACACAAGAGCCTCAGATAAATTACCCTCAATACTCTTACGAATTAGAATTAGATACTAACGGACTACCCAAATTTGTAAATTACAACACTATATCTAGACACTTATTCGATGAATCAGAAGAGGACTCTAAAATATGCCCATATGGTGATGAGCCTGCGCAACTTGCCTGCATAAAAGAAACTGATGATTTAAGGAAGGTTCGAAACGCCTACACTCTATCTGCCCTGAGGTTTAGACTAAATCCTTTCAAGGATGAGGTAAGTAGCGAGGCTAATAAGGTGGTGGGCATTCCTACAGCACTACAGTCACTTTATGAAGAATTAGTGTCTGGTAAGCATCCGATTGATACAGACCAATTTTTGAAATCAACTTCTCTAGAAGAACTGATAGAAATCATCAATAACTTACAGCGAGAAATACAATTTCGGTATGAGCAAGAGCTTGCACCTCGCATGAATGCAAATCCTTTAGATCCCACGCGACATGCTCAGGATCTTTCACCAGAGATGATGCACGACTTAAGTCAATATGTTCAATTACAAAACAGCCCTCATCTATTTTTTGACTTGATGCAGTGGCTAGAAAAAGATGTGGCTATCAGGCGTTGGCGATCTTTCCAATCAGCTAGGCCTTTATCTACTGAAGAATCTATTGTGCTGGTGATGACCAGTTGGCGTGACCAAGATTGCCATAGACGAAAGAAACCCATCTATTGTCCAACTGGTGTTCCATTAAGTTACATGCAATCTCTACGTAGAAGGGATCAGCCTTTTATCACTCAAGAGTTTTCTGATCATGCCCATGGTGGCTTAAATCATTGGCTACAGGAACATGTATGGCAGCGATTTTGTGCTAGATATCCTGAAAAATGTCGCCTGCATCCATCAGCGTTTTTCAAACAACTGGGGCATCTTCATTTCGCCTTCGCGGATGCCATCTATGAGCTGCATATGCCAAATGTAGCAAACCCTGCGAATACCAATTTTTGGAGCGTTTTACAGTACTATCTACCACTTATGTCACCCTGGCCGTAGTGCATCCCTCAACTATAAAGGGTAGTCCTATTTCGTAAAGGCTAGAGAATAATCGCCTATTCTCAGACCCCTTACATTATGAGGAGCCTGGAATCGTATATTTTTCTCTAACCTTTACAAAAGTGCAGTACCGTAACAGCACGGTGGCGGCTGATCGACACTGCCCGGCGCAGCCAAACCCAAACCAAAGACCGAAACAGGGACGTGAGACCGCCCCTGTAAATAGATATGCTATTTGCTTGCCCTCAGAATTACCGCTTTACGACCGGAATCGTATTCACCTTCGTGGCTAACCCCATCCGCTGCAATAGCTGAATCGTATACCAAGTGACGTCAATTTCCCACCAACGCCATCCCGTCTGAGCCGAGCGCGGAAAGGTGTGGTGGTTGTTGTGCCAGCCTTCACCGTAGGTCAGGATAGACACCCACCAAAGATTACGAGAATCATCGTCAGACTCAAAGGTGCGGTAGCCCCAACAGTGGGTGGCCGAGTTAACAAACCAAGTGGAATGCCACAGCAGCACGGCCCGCACAAAGATACCGTAAACCACAAACGACCAGCCCCCCAGAGCATATAACCCAATAGCAAGTAGCACTTGCGGTAGTAAAAAGTTGCGATCGAGCCAACGATAATACCCCTGACGCGCTAAATCGGGCGCATATTTCCGATATTGCTGGAAGTCAAAGTGACTGGCCTGGGGTCTGAGCAACCAGACAATGTGGCTCCACCAAAAACCGCGCTTGGCCGAGTAAGGATCTTTATTCACATCTTCGGTAAAGGCATGGTGTTGGCGGTGCCCGCCCACCCAAAAAATCGGCCCCCCCTGCATAGCCAGTGCACCAATGGTGGCAATCCCATACTCTAGCCACTTAGGCACCCGAAAACTACGGTGGCTGAGCATGCGGTGATAGCCAAGGCAAATGCCGATACTGCCGCACAGCCAGTGCAGCAACAGCGCTACCCCCAGTGCCGACCAGGAAAAGCACCACGGTGCCAATAGCGCAATCCCGTGAAATATCGCAAAAAAGAGGAGATTGGTCCAATTGATGGCGTCTTTGCGCCCATGCATAGAAGCAGGCAGTGTTGCACTCATAAAATTTCGGTTAGGTAATGTTTTTCCAAGTAAATGCTTGCTATGGTTGAGCAAGTATCACTTGCATGTGGCAAGCCTAACACTCCTCCTAACTTAGCTGCAAGTGTTACTTGCATTTTTTTATTTTATGACGACCTCCTCTTCCCGCAAACGACTTATTCAGGCAGCATCAGAGCTGTTTCTCTCTCAGGGGGTTAGCCACACCACGACTCGCCAAATTGCCAACCTGGCAGCGGTGAATGAAGTGACCCTATTTCGAAATTTTGGCAACAAGTACGGCCTGCTGTTGGCGGTCATTCAAGAAGCCCCAACCTTTCGTGATCTGGGTGAAGCTTTGATGCAGCAAGCAATTCCCACCGGGGATATGCGCCAGGCGCTTAAGGTTCATGCAAGTAACTGCTTGCATGCTTTGGAACAGGCCCCTGCCCTGGTGCGATCGCTCATCGGCGAGGCCGATCAGTACCCCGACGAAAATCGTCAGGCCCTGGGACAGCGCTTGGACGAAGCCAGCCGCTATGTGGCCCAATATCTGCAACAGGTGATGCCCGCAGGTCAATTTCCCCCAGAGAAACTGGCGGGCTTTTTAACCACCGTGCTAATTGGTTACGTGGTGATTGAGTCCACCAGTGAAAACCACCACCTTTGGGAAAACCGTGAAGACTTTTTGGCGGGGCTGGTGGATCTGTTACTCAACGGGGCCCTCTCACCCGCCCTACAGCTCGCCGCCTCAATCGATACGCCCCCTGGCCAGAGTGTGCAAGATTTACCGGCCCCCTGGGTGCAGCAAATTTTGCAACAGGCGAAAACAGCAGGTCTCCAAGACTATGCCCTGGCCTATATCTTGTTTGGGGCGGGTCTACTGCCGAGCGAGGTCAGTCGATTGGTGCGATCGCACCACCTCAGTGACAAATCCCAACACACCTTGCAGGTAGGCACCCGTCAGGTCCCCATCAACCAATGGATTTTAGGTAAACGCTACGGCTCATACACCAGCAACCCCTTAACCAAATGGCTCAAAAGTCGCAAAGACGACCTGGCCTGGCTGTTTATCGACGAGGAAGGGGTCGCTCTCACGGTCAGCCAGGTTCAACAACGCTGGCAAACCTGGATCGAGCCGCTACAGCTCTCCCCCGCACCTAGCCCCATCCAGGCAAAGCAAACCTGGTGTGTCGAAATGCTCATGCGGGGCATGGCGATCGACAACCTTAGCCTCCTCTCGGGATGGCCCCCTGAGCAGCTTGAGTCCTATGTGCGTCGGGCCAAGGAGAAGGCGGCGCTGGAGGAAGCGAGGGCGTTGGATCAGAGGAAGGCATAATCCCCTATCCTGAATAAGTTGACTACTAGAATCAGAAATTCACTATGGCTCGTTTGGCACTGCTGAGCACCTCAGACAAGACTGGACTGGTTGAGCTGGCCCAGGTGCTGGTATCGGAATTCGGCTTCGATATTGTCAGCAGTGGGGGCACCGCTCGCACCCTGGCAGCGGCA
>JBCDDJ010000179.1:0-12189 GCA_039180385.1 Cyanobacteria bacterium P01_G01_bin.38
AGGTTAATGCCATAGGGCCGAACTACAGTCCTGTAAGGTGATCTTTGCGATCGCACCTAACTAAAGCAATAGGTATTCCTATGACAAGTGAAAAAAATACCCTGACCAATGCAGCGGGCAATCCCATCGCCAGCAATGAGGTTTCAAGGTCGGCAGGCAAATACGGTCCTTTGCTCCTAGACGACTATGCCTTGCTCGAAAAAATGGCCCACTTTAACCGAGAGCGAATTCCAGAGCGAGTCGTCCATGCAGTGGGCTCGGGGGCCTATGGCACCTTCACGGTTACCGACGACATTACCCATTTGACCAAGGCAAAAATGTTCTCAGCAGTGGGCAAAGAAACTGAGATGTTTGTGCGCTTTTCGACAGTCGCCAAGTCAAAAGGAGGCTCAGACATCTATCGCGATCTGCGCGGGTTTGCGATGAAGTTCTACACCGAAGATGGCAACTGGGATTTGGCGGGTAACAATACCCCGATTTTCTTCATGCGCGACCCGATGAAGTTTATGGACTTTATCCGCTCCCAAAAAGAGCATCCCCAGCACAACTGGCGACAGGATGAACGGTGGTGGGATTTTTGGTCCCAGGTGCCCGAGAGTCTGCATCAGGTGCTGTGGCTGATGGGCGATCGCGGTGCGCCCATGGGCTGGCGTCATATGAATGGCTATGGTAGCCACACGTTTAGCTTTATCAACGCTGACAACCAGCGGATTTGGGTCAAGTTTCACTTTAAGACCGACCAGGGTATCAAAAACTTTACCGAAGAACAGTGGATGCACTTGCAAGGTCTCGAGCCTCGCTGGGCCACAAAAGACTTGTACAACGCCATCGACCAGGGCAACTATCCGTCCTGGACGCTAAAGATTCAGACTATGACGGATGAGCAAGCTAAAGATTTTCCCTGGAATCCTTTTGACCTGACCAAGATATGGCCCCATGCTGACTATCCGCTACAGACGGTGGGGCGGTTTGAGCTTAATCGTAACCCTGAGAACTATTTCGCTGAAGTTGAGCAGGCTGCCTTTTCTCCGGGCAATGTGGTGCCGGGTATCTCCTGGTCACCTGACCGAATGCTGCAAGCTCGCATTATGTCCTATGCAGATAGCCACCGCTATCGGCTAGGGGTCAACTACGATACGATTCCGGTTAATGCGTCCCATGCCGCCAAGGCCAATAGCCCTTACCGTGACGGCATGATGCGGGTAGATGGCAACCACGGCAGCCGCAACAATTTTCATCCGACTCACCATGAGTATCCCCAGGCCGATCCGCAAGCCACCGCGCCGCCTCATCCGGTTGAGGGCTTGGCCGACCGTATCGAGCTAGATGAGAACGATCACGCTGACCAGGCCCGCATGTTTTACCAGATGTTGAGCGAGGAGGAGAAACAGCGGTTGGTTCACAATATCGCCGGTAGCCTCGGCAAATGTATGGAGGCGATCCAAAAACGTCAGCTTAAGCTCTTTCGAGATGTCGATGAAGATCTCGCCAATCGGGTTTCAATGGCCCTGGGTTCGGTCAAACCGCCCCAGCCTGAACCCAAACCCGCTTCTACTTAAGGGTTAGCTGCTCGCCGTCCATATCTATGAATGAGTGAAAAGCTAAAATCTTCTCCCAAATTTGGGAGAAGATTTTGGAATGGAAGCTTTTTGCTCAGCTCCTTGACAGTGTCGAAGAGAATTAACATCCCTGCTGAGCTGCAATCGCTGGGGCTCCGCCACTAGGCGCTTCTATAGCATCACAAACAAAATAACTGCCAAATATACGCCGTATAGCCCTATCAAAGACCCCACTTCCCAGGGCTCGAAGCTGTATTTACCTTTCTCATCCCCCCAGTGAATCAGAGCCCCGTAAGCCCCCGCAAACAGGGCGACAAAGCCCAGATTGACCAAAAACATGGGCATGTCTTGAATAGTCGTACTAACCAACGCTAGAGGCACCAGCGCTAGAGACATAGTAGCTGTATTGTCGGCGATAACGCTGGCCGTTGCTGCGGTTACCTGGCCGCTGCGGGCCACGCTCCAGGTGGCAAATACCTCCGGGGCGATGCTTAAAGTGGAGGTAATAAAAAGCCCTCCAATGAGTTCAGAGATGTTCAAAATCGAAACAATTTGCTCCGTGGCGGTCACAGTAAAGTAAGCCCCAATCGACAGTGCTAAGACGCCTGATATGGCCACCCACACTTCCTGCTGAGACCACTGTACCGTTCTACCCGCCTGACGCTTTCGTAAAATTGCCTGGGTTAGATAAATCCCATAAACACCCAGCATGATCCAGCCGTCAACGGGCTGGAGCCCTCGCCACTGGGGGGGCAGGGTCAACAGCGCGGCAATGCCAATCACTGCCAAATAGGGCAGCGCCTGCACCGTCAGGGCCTCATGCTTGACCCGCAGCAGATGCCTGTCGGGCAGGGGAGAGCGGTTATTCTCGGTGGCTACAGCCGGCTCGGGTCTGCTTCTGTTAGCAAAGTAAGCCACCGTTACGATGGCTGGCACCGAGATAATGTTGCTACCTAAAAGGTTCCCCAGGCCGATGTCAGAGAGCCCTTTGAGTGCACTGGCGGTGTTGGTGCCAATCTCTGGACTGGCGGTGGCCAACGCCACAAATGCTGCCCCTGCCGCCTCGGAGAGCCCCCACCGGGTTCTCAGCTTTTGGAGGGGCACAGACAGCTTATCGGCCCCCCAGTGGGCTGCCAAAATGGCGGCTAATAAGACAAATCCCCAAAGCGATAAGGCCATGATTACTGAATCCAATCTAGTGAATTGCCCGATATACCTATATAGCTAGCAAGACGGTTGCATAACCGCTAGCACCCAGGGCAAATATCCAATAGCGACTCTGGCGATCTTCCGGCAGCTCTTCTTTGAGCACATTGAGAATAACGCTGCCTGCCAACAGGGCAAAGATGACCGCGATTGCCGCTTCGCTGACCACATAGCGGTTGCCAAGCGCCCAACCAGCCACGATAGCAGCGGCCAGTATCCAGCGGCCTACCTTGCGATACAGTCCTTTGTGATTACCGTGAAGACCATAGTCGTTGACTAAGAGATGGGTCCCCATGGCGATCGCATAAAAAGATAAATTCACGAGCTCGTTCTCTTCTCGATGCAGCAGGAGGTAGCCAATCAGCAAGTTATACAGCGTAAAAGAAGCCATATGCAGCCAAAAAATCGATGGCTCTGTGACATCTCCATCCCCTTCGGTGATGTTTTTCTGTCGAGATTCTTTAGCCAGCCGCTCCAGGCCATAAAAGACTAACATCCCGATCATGGCCACCAGATAGACATGGTGCTCAAAAAAACCCAGCCATAGCGTTGAGGCTTGAAAGTCTCGCTGGGCTTTGCTCAGATGGGGCAATACGTGAATAAAAACATACGCGACCGAAATGCCGCTACTCAACGACAGCCAGCGGCTACGGGGCATCACGTCGAGAAACTTAAGGCGATAGCCATACAGGTGGATCAGGGCAAATGCGATCGCAATTCCCCCGGTTAACAGTAAGGTCATACTCGGTAAACACCTCTGTGATTAACCTTCTAACGCTTCATTCAAATTCCAGGCAGCACTGATCAGCGCTAGATGGGTAAACGCCTGGGGGTAGTTCCCCAACGCCGTGCCGTTGACGCCAGTTTCCTCGGCATAGAGGCCCAGGTGATTGGCGTAGCTCAGCATCTCCTCAAAAATTAGCCGGGCTTTATCAAGCTGTTTTGGCTCGGTTTGCCCGGCTCGGGTGAGGGCCTCCACCAGCCAAAATGTGCAGAGATTAAAGGTGCCTTCGCTGCCCTCCAGGCCATCGTCAGATTCCTCAGGGTTGTAGCGATAGACCAGGCTGTTGGCGCTTAGACCCTTTTCCTGAGTGGGCTTCTGAACCTGTTCCAGGGTTTTGATCATGCGCGGGTCGTTGGGGGCCATGAAAAACACCAGGGGCATGATCAGGCAGCCTGCATCCAGAGTATCACCGCCATAGACCTGGGTAAAAGACTGCAGCTTTTCGCTCCAGCCCTTGTCGAGGATCTCTTTGTAGATGCGATCGCGCACCTCAGTCCACCGCTGCCGGTCGGCGGGGAAAGATCGCTTATTGGCCAACCGCAGCCCTCGGTCAAGGGCGACCCAGCACATCAGCTTAGAATAAACATGCTGCTGCGGCCCGCCCCGTGACTCCCAGACACCTGCGTCTGGCTGTTGCCAATGATCGCAGAGCCAGTCGAGCATCCGCTGCAAATGCTGCCAAAAGTCATAGGAGATTTGAGTACCGTACTTGTTGTAGAGATAGACAGAGTCCATCAGCTCGCCATAAATATCGAGCTGGTCCTGGTCGTAGGCTCCGTTGCCTAGCCTCACCGGGGGCGAGTCTCGGTAGCCTGACAGATGCTCTAGTTGTTGTTCGGAGAGATCGCAGCGTCCGTCAATGCCGTACATCACCTGCAGTGTACCCTTGCCATCCACCTCCTGACAGCGCTGCTCAATCCACCCCATAAAGGCTTCGGCCTCCTGGGTAAAGCCCAGTCTGAGAAAGGCGTAAACCGTAAATGCTGCATCCCGCAGCCAGGTATAGCGATAGTCCCAGTTGCGCTCGCCGCCAATCACCTCCGGCAGGCTGGAGGTGGGTGCAGCGATGATGGCCCCCGTCGGCTCAAAGGTTAACAGCTTAAGCACCAATGCCGAGCGCTCGACCATGCTGCGCCAGAGCCCTTTATAAACACTTTGAGAGAGCCAGCTGCGCCAGTAGCAAACTGTTTGCTCAAAAAGCCGCTCGGCCTGTTCGCCACAGATTGGCTCATTGCAGCCCTCGACACAGTCTACGCCACGAAGAATGAAACTAGCGGATTCGCCTTCTTCGAGGACAAACTCAGCAGTCACTCCGAGATCGTCTGCAACCAGCTCTACTGAGGTGACCAGGGCCAGGTTTAGATCTTCTGAGACAAAGACAGCTCCCTCATCAATGAACTTGGTTTGGTGGTCGGCTCGAGCATAGTCAAAAGCCGGATAGCAGGTCAGCCGAAACCGCATCGAACCCCGTCTCGATCTCACCTGACGCACCACCCATTTTTTTGAATCATCATGGGGGTCGTCGGTGCCCACGGGCATAAAATCAACCACCTCACCGACCCCAGTGTCGGATAAAAACCGGGTGACTAACACGTTGGTCTCTGGCCAATAAAACTGCTTATGACAGATATCATCTGCGGTTGCCGTGATGCGAAAATATCCGCCCTTTTGCTCGTCAAGAATGGCGGCAAAGACGCTGGGAGAGTCGTGGTTAGGATAACAAAACCAGTCAATCGAACCGTTGGGGCCGATCAGCGCGGTGGTGCGCATGTTCCCGATAATGCCGTAGTTGTCGATGGGTTGATATCCCATAGGGTTAAAGAGACAGACTGCCCAAAACTGCCCTTCGAGAATATCAGTACGCAGAGAGGCTGTCGTCTAACTAGCGATAGATGAGTTTTTGACTGGAGGGCTCTGCATTTTTTTGAAACCCTGTTGGCATACCGCGATATTCTAGACATATGCGCCTGGATGATTTGGGACCCGTAGCCTGGCTCCTGATGTATTTATCGCTTTTATCACTAAGCTAGCCCCTTCAATCTGTCCCCAAATCTTACTGGCCTATGTCCAATTCACCTGAGCCAAGGCCACCTGAGCCGCCTCGTCGGTCCCATTTGCCCCGCCGTTTGCCATCTGCTTTGCTCAAGCTGGGGGTCTGTCTGGGTGCAGTGGGTTTAATCAGCGGCGTTGCCGTCATGGTTTGGGGAAAGCGGGTGATTAATAATCGGCTGCTGCCTCGCGTTGAGGGTGCGATCGCAGATGCCATCGAGCGCCCGATAGAGCTAGGCGACGTAGAACAGTGGTCTCTGACGGGGTTTCGACTGGGCGAGTCGACCATTCCAGCGACTGAGACAGATGCGTCCTCTTTGACGGTAGATGGTGTCTGGGTGACCTTTGGGTTGCGATCGCTTTTGTTTGAGCAGACCCTCGAGCCGCACGTTACCCTGGTACGACCCGATCTGGCCCTGGTCAAGCGCGCAGACAATCAGTGGTTAGAGCTGGGCTGGCCAGAGCCTTCCGAAGAAGAGCCGCTGGTGTCTTTTGAGATTCAGTCGATAGCAGTGGAGGATGCACGGCTGACCGCATCGACCGCCCTTCAAGACCCGGAGGCGCTGGTGCTGGCAGAGCCCATCGCGGTGGCGGGCGTCGATGCCAATATTGAATTCTACGGGGAGGATCTTCAGTACGTCGATTTTGAGATAGCTGGAGATGTTGACTCGGGCGAATTTGATATCAATGGGGAGGCGGATATCGCCAGCCAGGCCCTCAAAGCGAACATTCGGACGCAAAATCTGCCCACGACCGGGGTGAATTTGCTACTGCCGGAGGCTTTGGGGCTCAGTTCAAGGGCTGGGCTGGGTTCAGGGATTCTCAACACCCACGTGACCGTGGCGGCTAGCTTTGAAGATAACGCCTTTGACCAAACCGCCTTAGACGTCCGGGGTACGGCTTTCTTTCGAGACGGCGAGGTCGTGGTCAGCGAGCTACCAGAGCCGATCAGCGACATTCAGGCGCAGCTGCGTTTCCAGGGGCAGCAAGTAGTTTTAGAAGAGACCGGGCTACAGCTGGGTGAGATTGAGCTATTGGCCGCAGGCACGGTGGATCTAGAGACCGGGTTTGACCTCACCGCGCAGATTCCAGAGATTGCGATCGCGGATGTGCAGGTATTGACCGATATCGCGCTGCCCGTAGACGCAGCGGGGACTTTTCAGCTTGAGACTGAGATAACGGGGGCATTTGACGCCCCTCAGATCAGCGGGCGGTTAGCCAGTTTGCAGCCGCTGTCGGTGGATAAGGTTACCCTGGCAGCGCTGACGGCTGATTTTGACCTGACCCAAACCCAGCTCAACCTGCGGGAGCTGAGCCTTGTGTCCGCAGACGGCGGGACGATTTTGGCGGCGGGGCAGGCCGACCTGACGGATTGGTCAGATCCGAGGTTTCAGCTGACGGCGGATGTCGATTTACCGGTGGATGGTTTAGCCCAGACCTACGGCGCGGCGTTGCCCCCCGATACGGCAATTGGGACGCTGACGGCGACGGTGGAGGCTGCGGGCGATTTAGAAGCCCAAACCGCGGTGGCGGCGTGGCAGCTGTCTGAGTCTAGCTTCCCAGCGGAAGGGGTGGTGAGGCTGGCGGATAACGTGGTTGTGCTTGAGGGGGCGCAGCTGCGGGTCGAGGCGGGGACTGTCAATGCGAATGCGATCGCACAGCTAGACAGCGGAGATTGGCAGGCGACCCTCTCCACTGAGTCAGTGCCGATTGAGCAATTTACCACTCAGGCTGAGGGGCTTTTGAGCGGCGAACTAGACACGGCGGGTAACCTGTACAATTTCGATTTGGCAAATATTCAGGCGGCGGGAAATATTTTTGTTGCCGATGCTTTAGTGCGGTTTTCTAAGGGGTTGCCCAACCTTGAAGCGCCGCTGATAGAACGGGGAGATTGGGCAACCGCGTTTGAGTGGCAGGGAGATCGGGTTGCCGTTGAGACTTTTACTGCGCCGGGTATCGAAGCCGATGGGGTCATTGGGGTTGATTTCTCTCGCCCTGTCCCGATCGGAGCGTTTGATCTGAATGTCGCTCTGCAAGACTTTGATCTCGAGCCGCTCAACGCGCTGGCGACACCGACCCTACAAGACTATGCCCAGCTGCAGGGGTTGACGAGTTTTAACGGTCAGCTGACCGGGACGTTAGACAATCCGCAGCTGGCGGGGACGGCTCAATTAGAAAATCTAGCCCTCAATGAAATTGTTTTTGAACAGCTGTCGGGGCCGATTGACTTCTCTTTAGCAGACGGAGGGCAGGCAGACCTGCAAGGGCAGCAAGAGCGGCTACAGCTGGCGGTGAGCGATCAGTTTTGGCCCACGTCTTTTGAGGCCCGCCACCGAGAGTTTACTGTCAGCGGCTATGGCGAGGGGCGTCAGCTACACGCCGAGGTCACCCAGTTTCCGTTAGACAAACTAGACATTCAGCCCGCAGCGAGATATGGGTTTGGGACTTTGGCGGGCCGGGTCGATGCGAGGGTCGATGCGGACCTGAGAGATTTTGCCAATCCGGTGGCCAGCGGCACAGTCACCGTCGCCCAGCCCGCACTCAATCCGATTGACGCTGAGCAAATGACGGCGAGATTTCGCTACGCGAACAATACAGCCACCCTGGAGCAGGGAGAACTGTTGCTGGACGAGAGTCGATTTTTGCTGACTGGTCAGGCCGTTTTGTCGCCCGAGGTGCAGTACGAGGGCGCGCTGACGGTGGCAGAGGGGCGCATCGAGGATTTGGTCGCCGTGGTTGAGAAGATAGACCTGAGCGCGTTTGGGCTGCGACCTGAGCCGCAGGGGTCTGCGGCCGATCTGGCTACCGTGCCAGTGGGGTTGCCGAACCCACCCTTTTTAGATCAGCTCCAGGCGTTTGTCGCCTTTGTTGAAGACCTGCCCGAGCCGACAGCTGATACTGGCATAGCCGCCCTGCCGCCCTGGGAAGACCTGACGGGTGGGTTTACCGGAATGATCATGGCGTCGGGGCGATCGTTGTCTTTAGAAAATTTGACAGCTGATTTTAACCTGCAAGGCGAGGGATGGGAGTGGGGGCCGTATACACCGTCAAATCAGTTTTTAATTAGCGGTGACTTACAGCAAGAGACGCTGGTGCTAGACTCTTTTCTCGTCAATGCGGGTGAAACGGTGGTGGATCTCTCTGGTCGGGGTAGCCTCGATCAGCTCACCGGGATGCTCCGGGTGAGTAACCTGCCGGTAGAGCTGGTACAGTCGATATACCCTCTGCCGGTAGCCGTCGCAGGCGATCTGAATACAGTGACAACGTTTAGCGGCAGCTTGGCAAACCCCACCGTGGTGGGGACAGCCGCTATTGAGAAGACCGAAGTTAACGGGCAGCCATTGGCCGCCGTGAACACAACCTTTGATTACCGCAATGCGAATTTGGAATTTGGGGCAGCGGTGGCGATTGATGCCAATGAGTCGCCGCTGACGGTAGACGGCACCTTAGCCTACGCATTGCCGTTTATGACTGTGCAGCCGCCAACCCAGCAGATTGCGGTACAGGCGGTGGTGCCAAGTGATAGCTTCGACTTGGTGAATTCGCTCACGGCTGATCAGGTGCGGTGGGAGTCGGGGCAGGGCGAGGTGATTGTGCAGGTGGGCGGCACCCTGGATACGCCGGTGGTCTCAGGCCGAGCTACGCTTCAGGAGGGGGTAGTGAGCGCTCAGGTGCTGGATGATCCGCTGACGGATCTCAGGGGAGAGATTGAATTTGATCTCGAACGGGTCGATATTCAACAGCTGCAAGCCCAGCTCGGGGAGGGTCAGATAGAGATGGAAGGGCAGCTGCCTATTTTGCCATCAGGTCAGTCGATCTTGGCCTATGGCCAAACGGAACAGTTTCTGGCCCAGAGCCAAACTAAACAAGCAGGCAGGTCGGTCGCTGACCGTGTTGCTGACAGTGTGGGGCTGACGATTGCCCTGGACCAGTTGCCCATTGACTACAGCGGCATTTTGCAAGCTGTTTTTAACGGTCAGGTACTCGTTACGGGGGCGGTCTTAGCGCCTACCCTCGCTGGTGGGGTCACCCTTGACGAAGGCGTAGTTAAGGCCACGGAGTTGTTGCAACAGGCAGGGGCCGTCAGCCTACCGACAGAAGCGCAGGCCGAAGCGCAGGCTGAGGAGATTAATCCTTACCGGGCTGAATACTTAGGCATTGATCCACTGGCCCCGAGACGGGTAGAACGGCCCAAAGGCATTTTAGACAACGTCAGGCTACAAGACTTTAGTATCGCCTTTGGAGATCGTTTGGAGATTGAGGGGCGGCCTTTTTACGAGTTGAGGGCCGGGGGCTCTCTCTGGGTGAATGGTCCGCTCACCGATCTCAGGCCCGAGGGCACAATTGCGCTGGAGTCAGGCTGGATCAATCTCTTTTCAACCCAGTTTCGGTTAGACAACAACGCCCCTAATACGGCTATTTTTACACCCCAAAACGGGCTCGATCCGGTAGTAGATGCGGCGATGGTTGCCAGGGTACAGGAAACCAACTTTACCCGAACACCGCGATCGGATAATGGGTTTAACGGCGCTGAGGTGAATGATACAACTAATATTGAAACGCTGGGGGAGGTGGCGTATATCAGGGTGCGTGCGATCGCACAGGGGCCCGCCAGCGAACTGACCGACAACCTGACGCTGACAAGCAGGCCCGCCCGCAGTCAAGAAAATATCATTGCGCTGCTGGGTACGAGCGTCTATGACGGACTTGCCAGCGGCGACTTGACCCAGGTCGCTGGTTTTTTGGGGGCAGGGAACGTCTCTAACCTGGGTAATGACGTGGCAGACGCGCTGGGGCTGCGATCTTTTAGTATCTTTCCGACGACCGACACCTCAACTGACAGCACGGTGGGCATTGGTATCGGCATAGAGGCGGCTTTTGCCCTTGGCAACAACCTGGAGGTCAACGCTTTAGAGATTCTTAACAACGGCAACCCGCCCCAGTTTGGGTTGCAGTATCGCTTTAACGATCAGCTACAGCTGCGCGGGTCTTCTAATCTAGATGACACCGAGGTCAGGCTAGAATATCGGGTCAACTTTTAGCGTCAGTACTACTTTCTCACTGATGAGCCCCTGGCTGAGACCCTCCTCAGTGAGGGCATGCGGTTAGCGCGAGACGCCTGCAAGTCTTCCTGCCAAAAAGCCAGCTTCAGAAGAACCCTTGAGACCATGAAACCCACCCTGCCCAGGGAGGTGCGGGGGAACTCGGAGGGACCCCCGCGCAGTATCCTAAGCATCTACTCTAGTCACTAGCGCTAGACACACAATTCCAACCTGGGAAGAGAGGGATCAGCGACTCACAACCCCAATTAACATCACAATCATCCCAATTGAAAGCCCCGATAGCCATCTTACCCGAGCACGCAAGCGTTGCAGCTCAGTGAAGTGGCTTTCTAGCAGGTGCTCAGATGGCACGGTGGGTACAGGCGGTTCTGAGGGTAACGATCGGCTAGATGAGACCTGCGAGTACAGCCAATCTGAAATGGCCTTGGGCGCATTTCGCTTAAACCAGCGCAGCCCGAGCACGAGGGCCACCGGCTTTGTGCTTTGTACTACCCAGCTGGCTAACCTGTTGGCAGGGCGATAGTGTACCTTCTGATCAACCAGCGTCTGAGCACCGATATCATACAAACATCCCAGAATCAGCTTTACCGTAGTTTCTTCCCGCAGCGCGAGATTTTCCAGCAACAGTAATACGTCATGCATCTGCTCTACATCAGTCTGCTCGTCTTGCAAAACAGGATGGGTGTCTTCACCCTCTAAAAAATATGTCGTCACGCTCATCGTTGCAGGCCACGACCCTAAAGGCCTTCCCTTGCTCCTTATTCTTAAACAACCCTACTCTTTAGTAAAATACAGAAATTAAACTCTCGTATCTACCCACAGGTGGAATCTATAAACTCAAAAGGACCATAGTTGTAACCAAACTATAAAATTTCTCTAGGCCGAAAGGAATAGTTACAGATAACAGTAAGCATTGTTACACCCAAGACAGACGGTCTCAAGATAAATATTTGTTAGCGGGCAAGTGCGTTAAGAAAATGCACCCGCACAAGGCTAATGATTGCAGGGTACTACCGATATGCTGACACTTAAAGATGTTTTCTTTGCTTTTATTTGGATCGCCTTACTGATTTTGGCAGGGCGAATAGTAAAGCAGAAAATTGGCTGGATTCAGCGGCTATATTTACCTGAGTCGATTGTCGCGGGCGCGCTGGCGCTGATGCTAGGGCCACAGGTGCTGGGCGCGATCGCAACTTCCCTCGTAGGAGAAGGCGCACTGCTTTCCCAAGGCTTGTTTTCAGAACCGATTCGTGAGACCTGGTCTCAGTCTCCGAGCATTTTCATCAACATTGTTTTTGCCGCACTTTTCCTGGGAGAGGCCATTCCCAGCCCCAGACAGATTTGGAGAAAGGCTGCACCTCAGGTTGTCTTTGGTCAATCGTTAGCTTGGGGGCAGTATGTCGTTGGCATTTTAGTCACCTTGCTGATTTTAATCCCTTTGTTCGACGCAAATCCTATATCAGCCGCTCTGATCGAAATTGGGTTTGAAGGGGGACATGGAACCGCAGGCGGTATGGCCGGGACATTA
>JBCDDJ010000180.1:0-12160 GCA_039180385.1 Cyanobacteria bacterium P01_G01_bin.38
ATACCATCACCTTTACCCTACCGGGGATTGAGCCGGGGCAGTTGGCCCAAGGGCCAGGTTGGTTAGACATTGACACAGGCGCTTATCATCCCAAAAGTGGCTGGCTGACAGCGGTTGACTTTGGCAATGATCTGGTCTATCAGACCAACATCTATCAGAATTTACTGCGGGTGCGCGCCCTACAAGACGCAACCTCCATCGTTGAACAGCGAAAACTTAAACAACGCTATAGCTACGCAACGCGCCCCTGACCCACATTGACTACATCTACTACATTCCAAAAATTCATTCAGTGGTCCATAAAGTCACAGAAATCATTTAGCTTTGCGCCTAAAAAGCACTAGCATTCATCGCTGACGACGCTGCTGGCAATGCAGGCATTTGATGACCTGCCTGCTGGGTTGGTACAGTGCCTCCCTGGGAATGGGCAAGTGGGCGCACGTCTGGTGAGAGCCCGGATACCCACTTTGTGGCTTTTACAGGGCATCTGGCCACCGGCCAAAAGGTTGCCCAGGCCTGTGCGACCCAGTTTAAGCACACTCTGATCGAGGCGTCTGGCAACGATCCGTTTATCGTGATGCCCTCCTGTCGCTCAAAGAAGGGTTTGCCTCGATGACCGCTGGCAGCATGATCGGCATGTTTTTGGTCACCCTGGCGGTGGTGCCTATGGCAACCCGCTTTGGTATTGACTCGATCGCCACCACAAAGCCACAGTTTGGCTCTCGCGGTTGGATGATTGCGGCGGTGCTGCAATATATCTCGATTATTGGGTGGAACTCATTACTCCTGATTTTCTTTGGTAAATCGGTGACCCAGCTGCTCATGACCCTCGGCGTTATGGGCGAAGGGGCGAGTGCGTATATCGTACCGCTGATGTCAGCGGTGGCCTGTGCGATTGTCTATGGCACGTTGCTGCGCGGAGCGACCGGCATTGAGCGGGTGTCTAAGATTTTGTTTGCATTTATCATCGGGGTGAGTTTGTGGATGGTGGTGATGCTGTTAACTCAGCAATCAGGTGCGATCGCGCTGCTCTTTGTGATTGCAGCCAACTTAGGGACTGCTGTGATTGGCGTCTATGCCTCAGCCGTAGGGCTCCGTCACCTGCCAGTGATGAATGCACTGCCGTGGAAATGGGTCCTGACCGTGGCGTTGATGCCTGTGGCAGCGGTGGGCATCGCCCTGCCTGAGCTATTTTTCAATAGCTTTGGGACATTCTTAGCCTTCATCGGTGTCATGTTTGCGCCGCTGTGCGGCATCCAGATTGTAGATTACTATTTTCTGCGCAAGCAGCAGATCAGTATTCGCGGTATCTATGACCCCAGCCCTGATGCCCCCTATTTTTTCTGGCGGGGCTTTAACCCGGCAGCTTTCTTAGCCATGGCCGCAGGGTTTGGCGTCTATGTGTATCTCTTGCACCCAGTCAGCTATGTGTCCCATGCGCCGTATCAGTATCTGACGGCCTCATTGCCAACATTTTTTGTCGGTGGGGTGTCTTACTGGATTTTTACCGCGACCTTAAATCTATCTAAGGGTGTCGGCGGTTACAAGACCGCGAGTCAAATCGTAGAAGAAGAGAAAGAGCGCATCGCCCTGTAAACCAGGCCTTAGTCTGCATCATCCCTAAAGGTCATCGTGGTAATAGCGATGGCCTTGGGGATGATTTTGATCATATCGATAGTATCGAAAGGTGCGTCGATTGGGCCGACCACCATCGGGATACTGGCGATAGATACGCCGGTAGATACGTCGATTAGGCCGATAGCCATTGCGATAGTATCGGGATGGCCGTCTACTGGAATACCGGATAGATGGATGTCCCTGTATGTAGATGCTATGGCGATAGGTACTGCGGCTAGGGGTGCCAATCTGAATGGTAATGCCCTGCTTTTCGAGAGAGTCAGGGATACGTGACTCAGCTCTAGCAGCAGAGGTGAGCCCGGTCGCAAAGAGCACTGCCGACAAGATTGGGAGAAGACGTCTTTTCATATTGACCTCCCAACAGAGAGACTGTTTCTAAAGCAGACTGTCTTTGAATCTATTGTAGTCTGATACCTTAACAGTGCTCCTCAAAGCCGAGCATAGCTTGAGAACTTGTCGAGAAAATGCTCAGGCAACCGGCCAAACTACGTCGTATACGTAAAGATGTAAATCTCGCCAGTTTCAGGGTGGAGCCCTATCCAGCCGTTGATCCGCTGGGTGAGAGACTCTGGCTTATAAAACTCAAGCTGTTCAAACTTTTCAGCAGTGACCCACCAATCGGGCCTGCCCGTTGCATCGTAGGTAGGGGGCGTTTCTTCCAGGGGGTCGAGGACCTGACGCCAAAGCTCGACCGATGCAGGCTCAATCTGCAGTCGATAGTAGCTGCGGTAATCCGATGGCCCCGGAGCCAGGCGGCTGTCTGTGCCAATACGCGTTTCTATAAAATAAGCATCTTGTAGATCACTGGGCAGCGTAATCACCAGAATGGGTTCGATTTGCGAAATCCGTTCGGCGGCAGTACCAGCGGTAATATTTGTGGTTTCTTCTGCGATCGGCTCGGGAGATTCGGGCACTGATTCGGGGACGCAACTGGGGAGCAATCCGACCATTAGCAGAAGGGGCATTCCATACCAACGGGTCCAGGCTTTCATGGGAGATCCAATCAACGCTATTTCCCTGTACAGTCAAAATTTCGCCATTTACGGACAAAAACGTAATAGGATCTAACGATAAGTTGACTTTTGCAAACGAATTTTACAGACTGAGCACCATGACGACCGGAATTGACGATAAAAGCATTGTTCAGGAGTATTTCAATGCCAAAGGGTTTGATCGCTGGCGGCGGATTTATGGCGATGGCGAGGTCAACAAGGTACAGCTCGATATTCGTAAAGGGCATCAGCAGACCATCGACGATGTAGTGGCCTGGCTCAAGGCGGATGGCAATCTGTCTGAGTTAACCATCTGCGATGCGGGTTGCGGCGTGGGAAGTCTCAGCATCCCGCTGGCGAAAGAGGGTGCTAAGGTCTACGCCAGCGATATTTCTGAAAAGATGGTGGGCGAAGCAAAGGAACGAGCCGAAAAGGAACTGTCTGCTGACCAAATGCCGACCTTTGAAACCAAAGACCTGGAAAGCATCACCGGGAAATATCACACGGTGATTTGCTTAGATGTGCTGATTCACTATCCCCAAGAGAAAGCAGATCAGATGGTCAAACACCTGAGTTCTCTGGCAGAGCACCGGGTGATCTTGAGCTTTGCGCCGAAAAATTGCTTTTATGTGACCCTCAAAAAAATCGGCGACTTTTTCCCCGGCCCCAGTAAGGCCACCCGCGCTTATCTGCACCGTGAAAAAGATGTGGTCAACGCGCTAGAAGCCAACGGCTGGACAATCCAGCGGCGGGAGTTTAACAAGACCCGATTTTACTTTTCACGCATGGTAGAAGCAACAAAGTAGGGAAGCATCTGCGCTTGCTCAAGGTCTACTTTTGCTTGACTGAGGTGCGGGAGGCGAAGGATATCTAACCTTCGGCCCCTGGTTGACCGACAAATCGTCAAATACCGATCTGACTCGAGGGTTTACCCAGTTAGCCGCAGCGCTAATCGCTTTAGCCGAGGTCGAAGAGTCAGCGGTTTTGTAAGGTGCGGCACTATTGGCGATGTGTGGCAGTTTGGTCGGTTAGACCGCGAAACTCAGCAACTTACGCAGGATCTCAATTTGTTCCGCGTCCCTGCCAATTTGAAGGAATTAGTAGGTCTTTGGGTCGGCTTGCTCAGCGAGGTAGATGGCCGTCACAGCGCATGAATGCAGTCCTAACTGCTGAATAATGCGAGTTGGCAAAGAGCGAAGCGTTGCCCCTGTATCGACTAAAACGTCTGATAAGTTGACGCTGCGCACATCTGTGAGGGGGATGAATCCCTGCTCTCGCAACAATCAAACGGCTGTAAAATTCTTGGCAAAAATCAGGATGCTCTAGATAGGGATCCATGCCAGGGAATGGGGATGGCATCTTAAACCTGGCAACCCAGGGAATATCTCTCACTCTAGTCATATTTAGGGCGGTTTGCAGTCCGGTCATTAATTGGCAGCACCGCAACTGTGGGATGATGGCTCACAGCAATTCGCGCATTTCGGGGCAAATCAAGGGAGCTGTCTATGCAGACAATCGACTGGCTAATCGTGCTGGCCTATCTGATTTTTACGATGGCGATGGGGGTTTATCTCTCGCGTAAAGCGTCGGGTAGCCTGGTGGATTTCTTTGTGTCAGGTCGGTCGTTGCCTTGGTGGCTGGCGGGCACGAGTATGGCGGCGACCACCTTCTCGATTGATACACCGCTCTATGTGGCCGGGGTAGTCGGCACGCGAGGGATTGCGGGCAACTGGGAATGGTGGAGCTTTGGCGTAGCCCACGTAATCATGATCTATGTGTTTGCGCGGCTGTGGCGACGCTCTGAGATTGTCACCGATGCCGAGCTGACGGAGATGCGCTACGGCGGTAATACCGCGGCAGTGCTGCGGGGGGTTAAGGCGTTTTTGTTTGCGGTGCCGATCAACAGCATCGGCATTGGCTACGCCATGCTGGCGATGGTTAAGGCGGTGGATGCGCTGGAGCTATGGCAGAGTTTAGGCATTGAGCCAGGGGACAGCACCAAACTGTGGAGCGTGATTGGGGTCAGTGTGTTGGTGCTGATCTATGCAGGCTTCTCGGGACTGTGGGGGGTAGTGGCTACTGACTTTTTTCAGTTCTTTTTGGCGTTGTTTGGGGCAATTGTGGTTGCGATCGCAGCCATCCTCTCTACGGGCGGCATGGAAAACCTCCTCACCCAGGCCCAAGCCGCCTCTGAGCAAGACATCCTCAGCTTTGTACCGATCAGTTTTGAGGGCGGCATCCATTGGAGCGAACTGGCAGGCATTCCCGCCAGTACCTTCCTAGCCTATGTGTTTTTACAATGGTGGGCCTTTCGTCGCAGCGACGGCGGTGGCGAGTTTATTCAGCGCTTAGCGGCTGCCAAAAATGAGGCGGAGGCCGAGAAATCAGCCTGGTTTTTCAACATTTTGCACTATGTGATTCGCACCTGGCCCTGGATTGTCGTGTCGCTAGCGGCGGTCGCCATCTACCCTGAGTTGACAGATCGTGAGCTGGGGTATCCCAAACTGATGCTCGACTTTTTGCCCCCGGTGCTATTGGGGTTGGTCGTAGCCTCATTAGTGGCCGCCTTTATGAGTACGGTGTCCACCCTGATCAACTGGGGAGCCTCATATCTGACCAACGATCTTTATTTTCGCTTTGTACGCCCTGACGCCACCCAAGCAGAATTGGTCACGGTCGGGCGGGTAGCATCAGTGTTGGTGACTATATTGGGTGCGATCGCAGCTTTTAACAGTAGCAACGTTACCGAAATTTTTCGGCTTGTTATTATCATTGGCACTGGCCCAGGGATGGTCCTGATCTTGAGATGGTTTTGGTGGCGGATCAATGCTGCTGCTGAGCTATCTTCTCTATTGACTGGCTTTGTATTTGGGTTGTTTATCAACACCTTCCCGAGCCTTAAAGCCCGTGGATGGATTCCAACCCATTTCCCCACACTAGACATCCCCAACTTCGGTCAACAGCTTCTCCTCACGGCTAGCGTTTCTACCCTAGTCTGGGTGAGCATTATGCTGATTACCGCCCCCGAGTCAGATGAAACGCTCGATCGCTTTTACACCAAGGTGCGCCCCGGTGGCCCGGGCTGGCAACGCCAGCGTCAACGCACCGGTTTACGCCCCTTACAAAACCTGGGGCTAGACGCCCAGCGCGTCTTGGCGGCCTTGCTTTTATTATTTGGGGCGATGTTTGCCGTGGGCGGTTTTTTGCTGCTGCAATCTCTGACGGGCTGGCTCTCACTAATCATTGCGGTCCTCGGCGGATGGTGGTTACGCCGCCTAGAAAGGCAGCCGATTCTGCCAATCCCCCGCCCCGGGCTAGAGGATTCAGATTAGGATATGTAGAGGCGTAGCCATAAAGAATATGTCAGGCAGTCAGGTATCCACAATCTAGAACCAAACCGATGGCTTTTTTACGTTCATACGTTGCTCCATTTCTGATTTTGCTGGTGTTTTTAGTCGCGATGGTGGCGGTGAGTGCTCGCATCTTCTTGCCCAGCGATATGATGGCACCGGCTCCTATTGAAAACATGGAAATGACTTTGCCCACAGATGCAGCGGCCCAAGCCCCCGCCTTGCCAACGGGGCTCTCGACCTTAATCTTTTGAAAACCGCTCACTTAGATATGTGGTCAATCCCAGGCTATCGATTGCGGCCAGGGTCAGACCTGGATCAGGCACAGCTCCTGGACTGTATGCAGTCCGCCTATCGTGAGCTAGGGGCAACCACACTCGATCATCTAGCAGATACGGTCCAGCAAAACCTCTCCGACTTGACCCCACTTTGGTGGGTAGAGTCTGACCAAGCACCTGCCATGCCTCGGGTTGGTTTTATGCAGGCCATCGCCAAACCAGCCGGGTGCCTGTGGCTAGGCTCAGCCATTGAGCAAAAAACAGGTCAGCGACAGGCGTATATTTTTTTAGTCTATGTTGACCCTGGCCATCGACGGCGAGGGCTGGGTACCGCCCTAATGCAATATGGACAACGCTGGGCTCAGCAACAAGGCTATCAGCAGATTGGCTTACAGGTCTTTGACAGCAGTCAACCTGCCCTGACGCTTTATCAAAAACTGGGCTATCAGCCTAAAGCAATTTGGATGGTAAAAGATTTGGACGAGTAGTCTGTCAATGTTCAATATTCGGGTTTGATGGGTGAGTGCGCTGACGCTGGTGAATGGGTGAAGACATCCAACTCACCCACTTACCTCGCCGTGTCTTCTCTAACCGAAATTTGAATCTTGACGCAGTACTAGGGTCGCATCAAGATTCAAATGATTGTTGTTTAGATGAATGGGAAAATGGGGTGGGCGTGGAACACTGCTCTGGCTCTATCGAAGGATCAAGCAGGGTTGGGTCAATGTCATCTATGTCATCTGTCTGGTGATGCAGGAGTTGATCAGCCGCCACCCGAGACAGGGGTTTAGAAAAGAAATCTCCCTGGCCATATTGACAGTTCATGGCTTTGATCCAATGGAGCTGCCAATGGGTTTCGATACCCTCTGCAACGGTGTCGATCTCCAAATCTTGGGCCAGCCTGATAATCGTTTTGATAATGGCATTATTTTGGCCTTGACTGGAGGGGCTAGCCTCTAGCTTGCTCACAAAAGAACGATCAATTTTGAGTAGATCAACCGGCAACTGATTCAGGTAGTTGAGCGAAGAATACCCCGTGCCAAAGTCATCCAGGCTGACGCGGAGTCCTAGTTTTCTCAGCTGATGCAGGGTCTCGACAACTTGTTCTGGCTGAGAAATCATGACTTGTTCTGTGATTTCTAAAGTCAGCTGTTGCGGGTTGATCGCGTAGTGAGAGAGCAGTGTTTCCACATAGTCCACCAAATCGGCCTGGGCAAAGTGGCTGCCGGTCAGATTGACACTGATCACAGGGGTTTGACCCTCAAGGTGACGAGGGTGCCAATACGTGAGTTGTTGACAAGCCTGTTTAAGCACCCAGCGATCGATCAAAATGCTCAAGCCCATATCATCGGCCACTCTCAAAAAGTCTTTGGGGGCCAACAGCCCGCGTTGGGGATGTTGCCAGCGGACTAACGCCTCAAAGCCAATGGTGGTCTGAGTGTGTAAATCGACAATGGGTTGATAGTGCAGACAAAGCTCTTGATTTTCTAAAGCCGCGTGCAAATCGCGCTCTAAGACTGACCGGGCTACGACAGCTGCCTGCATGGTTCGGTCAAAGAGAATAAAAGGGTCAGGGCTTGCTTTGGCCCGATATAGGGCAATGTCTGCCTGGGTGAGCAGCTGAGCGATTGACAAGCCGGGCTCCGTGGTCAGGGCAATGCCGACACTTCCTCCCATTTTGATTTTTTGCAAATTGAGATAAAACGGTTTTTCTAACGCTTTGACAACTTGATTGGCAGCCGCATGCACGTTGGCTGAGTCGGCAGGACACAGCAGGATTGCAAACTCATCCCCCCCTAAGCGAGCCAGCAAGTCACAGTCCCTCAGACACATTTGCAAACGATGCCCCACTTCTACCAGCAAGGTATCTCCAGCGTCGTGGCCAAACTCATCATTAACGGCCTTAAACTGATTGAGGTCAATGCACAGGAGAGCAACCCCAGCATTTTGATAAGTCCAGTTGGCTAAAACGTTTGCCCCGACTTGATAAAGCTGATATCGATTGGCTAACCCCGTCAGCAAGTCTGTAAAGACCAACTCCTCAAGGGCAACTTCATAGGCCGTTGGAGGCGCTTCGGTGTGCCCATCTCGACCCTGCTGCTTGAGCAAAATCCCAACGGTGGAGAGGGTAATGGCAGCCATGGTGAGGATGGCCCCATTGATTTGCCGGTAGGCACCGTAAAATTTCATTAACTCAGTCAGATGGACAGAGACACCGATCATCCAAACCCGCTCATGGGGAGTGTCTGGCCATATGACAACCGGTGCCCAGGCGGCGACCTCATAGCTAGCATCTTGGGTCAGGGGTTCCCACCAAGGGACAAATTGATGCCCTTTTTGAGAGGGGTCGCCGTGATGGTGACTTGTACCTGCTTGCCTCGAGCGGATTGCCTGGGCCATAATCGCCTGGGACGGATGAGCTTGTTGACGGGAGGAAATTGCTGCCATGCTTTTGCTTGCATGGGCAAACTCGTCAGACCCATTTGCAGCAGTGTCCCCCATTATGTCTTCGACGGCATAAATCCACGGGTGACCGACCGGATCTAAACCCATGGGTTCTACAAAATAGGTATAAACTTCGTGTTGAATCGCAGATAAATCTTTTGTATCGCGATGGGCTAGCTCTTGATCAACGTATTTTTGGGCGGCTTGGGCAGACTTTTGAACAGACGCCATTTTGGCTTTTTGATAAGCTTTGATAGTCCTTTTCTCAAGCCGATAGCTTTGCCAACTGACGACAGCCCAACCGCCCATCAATAAGCTGATAGCAAACAAAGTGCCCTGCGATACGGGTGACCGACGTTGTCTATCAATAGGCACGCAATTTTCTCTGGGTTGAAAACGATTTATGCTTTTTCAAAGGTATAGACAAGCAGGCTCAGATAAATCAGGCTCAGATAAATAATGAGAACCCGCTCAAAAATTAATTCTTAAATAAGGACATTCCCGATTAATCGTACGTTATGGGACGCAGGTTTAGTAACTTAAGTATACTTTTCAAACAGTTTTATCTGTTTAAATTGATTGACTGACAAAAGATTTGAAACTACTGAGAAATTCTAGGTTGACCTGGAGCTTCGCATGGGCTTTACCTGCTCGTTTGCACAGCCTGCCACAGGCATAAAGCAACCCAACAAAGCCTGATATTGTTAGGTTTCATGAGTTCAACCCGGCCTAAAGATGACAGACAATAGGTTTTGTCAGTCAATCAGCTATCTAACCTGGGAAAATATGATTTTTTCAGTCGGACTCTTGCTAAAAATGAGGTGTTAGGGGCTGGGTGTTCGGTAGTATCAAAGGCATAAAATCTAAAACTCGCCCCATATCCCATGAATTTTTTCAATCTCTTTTGGGTGTTTCTCATCATATCTTCGCTGTTGCCGTGGTTTCAGAAACGGCGCACTGAGTTTAATCGCTACAAGGCCATCAATGCTTTTGAGCAACAGCGGGGTAGCCGCGTGATTTTACTGCTGCACCGACAGGAGTCTGTCAGCCTACTGGGCATTCCCCTGTCTCGCTATATCAATATCGAGGACTCTGAGCAGGTTTTGCGGGCCATTCGCTTAACCCCGCCGGATGTGCCCATCGACATGATTTTGCACACCCCAGGGGGGCTAGTGCTAGCTACGGAGCAAATTGCCAGAGCACTGCTGCGCCATCAGGCAAAGGTCACCGTGTTTGTGCCCCACTACGCCATGAGTGGCGGCACCATGCTAGCTATGGCCGCTGATGAAATTGTCATGGATGAAAACGCCGTCCTAGGACCAGTTGACCCGCAACTCGGGAATATGGCCGCCGCTAGCGTGCTCAAAGTCGTCGCAGACAAACCCATCGAAAACATCGAAGATCAAACCCTGGTGATGGCTGATTTGGCCGGTAAAGCCATGCATCAGGTCCAAAAATTTGTACGCGATTTGCTCGAGGATAAAATTCCTTCCCCCAAAATTGCGCCTGAGAACATCGATCGGATTATCCAACGTTTGACCTCTGGCGAAGTCACGCACGATTACCCTGTTTCTGTGGAAGAAGCGACAGCGCTGGGTCTACCGATCATTGCTGGATTGCCCAGAATTATTTACAGCCTGATGGAACTTTACCCCCAACCACAGCAGGGTCGACCTTCTGTGCAATACATTCCGCTGCCGTATCAGAAGCGAGAGCTGCCAGCGGGAAAGTAGGGGGAGCAGGGGGAGAGGGGAAGATGGGGGAGATAGGGGAGATGGGGAGGCAAAGGAGATGGGGGAGAGGGTTTACACAAAGGAATATTAAGCAATACTAAGGTTTCGGCCATATTGATCCCTATGCTTGATGGGTTATCTATTATGAAGGTCAAGCCCTTTAACACGTTACAGGAGGACATTATTATGGATGTCACATTGGTTGCCCTCCTTGTTGCCAGTATCGTTTTGATCAGCCTGCACGCGCCCTATGCAGCTTTGGCACTGGCCAGCATCGTTGCCCTCTCTATGGTGGTAACCCGCCTATCATGGTCGGTGTTGCGGTCTTTTGAAACTATCGAAGTGACCCAGCGCCTCTGGGATTAGTTGGCGAATAAATTTTAAGCGGCTCCAGAATTGAGGCAGCTCCTCAAACTCAAATGACTCGATTGCGGTGGCGATGATCGTCACCGCAATTGTTTTGGGTCGAGCCGCCGCCCAAGGCAGCTACATCAAATAGCGCTGGGCTGTTCTCAATCGACGGGTGCGGCAGTAAAGCATGATGGCAAGGGTGAGCTGCTTCATGACCCAGTACAAAACGGTGATGATAAAGAATGTAGCCACCATAATTGCCAGCGGTTGCTTGTGTAATAGACGCTCTACGGTTTCAATCACCAGCGTATCGGGGCGGGTCAAAATATCCCAGCTGTTAAATCGCAAAAAGCGTCCGAGATAAATCCCGATGGCGGTAAGTCCATGCAGGGTCAACTCAACCCAGAGAACCCAGGCTTGCTTGCTTTCGCGACTCAGGTAGCGCCCCAGACTAACCAGTGAAGCCACATAGGCCTCAAACCCGATCAGCATAAACAAAAAATATTGGGGCACTAAAATCACTGAAATGGCCCAAATCGATTGGCCACCCCGAATATCGTGCACTAAATGGATGATGTCGGTGAGCACATAGGGGGCATTGGGTAAAAAGGCCACAAAGGTTAAAAAGCCAATCCACCAGGGCAGTCGACGGACATGGGCTCCCCGACCGCGAAACAACCACAGGCTGAGGATGAAGGGAACCAGAGCCAGAAAGGTATTCCAGACCATAAAGCGGAGATTGCCATAGGCGGCGTCAAGACCGTCAATAAGCCAGTAAAACAGAGTTGAATGCATGGTTTTGAGTCTTAGTAGAGAAACCAGAAAAAATAACGGAAGCAGATTAGATGATGACTACAGTGCGATCGCATCCCATTTCGGACCTCTCTAAAATTTTGTTCTCCAACGCATTCGGGCCTTTGCTATAAAATAGAGCGGTTGTATCCTGCGACACGAGAGCCTTGATTGAACGCTACACCCTGCCCGAGATGGGCGCAATTTGGACCGACGAGTATAAATTTAAAACCTGGTTGCAGGTCGAGATTGCAGTCTGTGAAGCCCAGGCAGAGTTAGGCCGTATCCCTCAAGACGCCGTGGCAGAAATCAAGGCTAAGGCAGATTTTGATGTCACCCGCATTCTCGAAATCGAGGCAGAAGTCCGCCACGATGTGATCGCCTTTCTGACCAATGTCAACGAGCATGTCGGCGATGCCGGACGCTACATCCACCTGGGTATGACTAGCTCAGACGTGCTGGATACGGCCCTATCGCTACAGATTGTGGCCAGCCACCAGCTGATCATGGAGCAGGTCGAAAACCTGATCCAGGCGATTCGATACAAGGCTCAGGAGCATCGCGATACGGTCATGATTGGC
>JBCDDJ010000181.1:0-12134 GCA_039180385.1 Cyanobacteria bacterium P01_G01_bin.38
GACTTCGCAAACCCCGTCAACCCCACCACGTCTAGATAATAGCTCGCCCGCTCACGGCGCACTTGCTTAGACATCCCTTGCAGCTTAAGGCCAAACTCCACATTGCGCTGCACACTCATCCAGGGGTAGAGCGTATATTTCTGAAACACCATGCCCCGATCAGCCCCCGGCCCGGTTACTGGCTCATAATCAACCGTAATCTCACCGCCCGTCGGCGTGTCTAACCCAGCGACCAGCCGCAGTAGCGTTGACTTCCCCGAGCCAGAGGCCCCTACAGCACACACCAGCTCCCCCGTTTCGACATGCATATTGATGTCTTTCAGGGCCAACAAAGTGCCTTGCTTGGTGGGGAATTGTTTGTAGAGCTTGGAGATTTCGAGGTGCATGGTTGGTGTGTCGATTAGTGAGTAATGTACTGGCTGGGCTAAGGAGTCAGGGTGTTAATCAAACGCCCACTTACAGCTCGTCTTCAACGCCCAGCGAAAGACCAAATCGATGGCGAACCCAATTACCCCAAGCATAATTAAGCAAGCAAAAATCTCGTCGGTTTTGAAAAAGCGCTGAGCCAGCAAAATACGCTTACCTAAACCTTCCTCTGCGGCTACCAGCTCAGCAATGACGACCAGGTTCCAGGCCGCTGCAACGTTGATGCGAAAGGTATCGATAATGCTAGGGATAATGTAGGGCGTGATCACTGACATCAGCACCTGCCAGCGACGACCTCCCAAGGTGTAAGTTGTCTCGACCAAATCTTTAGGCACAAACTTGACCGCATCCATGATCATCAGCGTGTTGTAAAATACTGTGCCGATGACAATCAGGGCGATTTTGGGTTCTTCATTGAGCCCCAGATAAATAATGAGTAGCGGAATAAACGCAGGCGCTGGCATGTATCGCAAAATGCCGATAATCGGCTCCATCATGGCGCGAATGCTGGCAAAAGCCCCCATGCTAATGCCCAGAGGCACCGACACAATCGCTGCCAGGGTAAACCCAATCGCAACTCGCCCAAAACTGGCCAAAATATCCTGAGTAACAAAACCTTTTTCCCAGAGCCGTTGAAATGCCACGCCCACATCCTGGGGGCTGGGCAAGAACTTAGGATTAACCCCTGTGTAGTTTGACAGTATCCACCAGACAGTCAAAGGCACCACCACCGAGGCCGCAATCAGCACCCAGTTCAACGAATCTGGAATGTCTTCGGCAATACGCCAAAACACCGTTGGCTTTAAGCTTTTAGGCGCTGGCTCAAAATCATCTCTCAACGGATCAGATGCTTGAGTCATAGGTCGAAGAAAGTAAAAGGTCAAGAAAATAAAAAACGACTCCCCTCTCCCAGAATTGGGAGAGGGGCCGGAGATGAAGGTACAATCCTATCGAATTACCTAAGAGGCTTCTGCGTACGCTTTAACAAAACTGTCATCTAAGATAGCACCGAGATCTTCGGGGCCTGCTTCAATAAAGCCGACATCTACCATAAAGTCGTTCATTTTCTGCGCAGCAAAGGGCATGTGCTTCATGCCTTCCCCCTCGCTAAACGCCTCTAAATTCTCTTCTATTGTGAAGATGCGAGTGCCTGCCTTAAAATCCTGATACTCTTCTACAGAGACCCCAGAGCGGTCAGCCATGATCTGGTCAGACTCTTCTGGATTTTTGTCAATGTAGTCAAGGGTGGCAAACCAGGTATTGACGATGGCCTGCACTTGCTCAGGCTGCTCATCAATCGCCTTTTGACTCATGACCAACAGGTCAGGAATCGCCCCCGGATAGTCTTTAGAAGACAACAGCTCCTTACTCCCTTCTCGCTCGAGCGCAATCCCCCAGAAAGGCGGCCACGCGGCTACCGCATCCACCTGACCTGACGCAAAGGCGGCAGCAGCAGCGCCGGTTTCCAGATTCTTAATCGTGATATCTGAGCGAGACATCCCGGCGTCTTCGAGGGCCTGGGTCAGCATAAAGTCACCCACCACCCCTTCTTCTAGAGCAACGGTTTTGCCTTTCAAATCTTCGATGCTGCCAATCTCTTCGGCCACAACAACTTTGTCATTCCCCGCAGAGTTGTCATTAACTAAAACCGCGACTTCGCCGTTGGCGGCATCCGGTGCAAACGAGATCGTGTCGTTCAAGGTTTGACCGTTACCATCCAACTGACCAGCGGCAAAGGCTTCCATAGAGGCCAGATAACCGTCAAACCACTTGAGTTCTACATTGGCACCGTTTTCTGCAAACAGACCTTTTTCCTCAGCAACGGCCCAGGGTAACCAGCCTGGCCAGTTACTGTACCCAATCACCAGGGGGGCGTCGCTCGAGGCGGCAGGGGCATCTGCCGCAGCGTCGGCAGGGGCATCACTCGTCGCATCCGGTGATGGACCTCCGCAGCTAATCGCAACAAATAGGCTGCATACAAACGCAATACACCAGGGGAATATACGACGTCTTCTCATTCATTTTCCTCTCGATAGATGGATGACTGATGTCTGAAACAGGTGGACTTTGCCTTGGAGTCTTGAAGTCTTGAAGTCTTTAACTATTCTTAATTTTCAAGATACTAAAGCTGAAACTATACTAGATGGCTGACTTTTTTTAAGTTCATCGACGCACATTTTGAGCCACTCAAACCACTGAGCCAGCCCCTCGCCAGACTTTGCAGAAACCGGAATAACCGTGACATGGGGATTGAGCTGCCGAATGTTCGCCTCTATTTGGGCAATATCGATGTCTAGATAGGGGGCTAAATCAGTTTTGGTGATCAGTAAACAGTCTGCTTCACGGAACATTACCGGATATTTCAAGGGTTTGTCTTCGCCTTCGGTAACGCTTAACAGGGCAACCTTGGCATGCTCTCCTACTTCAAATTCCGCGGGGCAGACTAAATTGCCGACATTCTCCACAAACACCAGGTCAAACTCCGTGGGGTTATGCTGATGCGATAGCTGATGAATGCCCCCAGCCACCATGCGGGCGTCAAGGTGGCAGGAGCGCCCCGTATTAATCGCAAAAACGGGCACACCATATTGACGCAGGCGCTCGGCGTCGAGTTCCGTGGTCATATCACCCTCAATGACGGCCATATTCATCGTGTTTTTGAGGGCTGCCAAGGTTTTCTCTAACAGGACGGTTTTGCCTGCGCCAGGGCTGCTCATCAGGTTCAGGCAGGTGATTTGCCACTCGTCAAAGTGGGCACGGTTGAGATCGGCTCCTTGTTGGTTGGCGTGGAGCAGGTTCATTTCTAAGGCAGCGTCGAAGGTTTGGTGCATGGGAGGGAAAGGGTAAAAGGAGAAGGGTGAAAGGGAAAGGGTGAAAGGGGAAAGGGAGCAGAGATGGGGAAGATAGGGAGGGTAGGGAAGATGGGGAGGGTAGGATGGATAGTCAATCTCCCTCATCTTCTCTAGACGCCAACCTCAACTTCCGACCATTCAACGCGCTCAATTTTCAACTCACGCCCTGAGCGAATATCCTCCATGGGATGTCCGCAGTTGGGGCAGGCGTACTGGGTCCCGTACTCAGGGCGATATTCTTGCTGGCAAGGGTCGCAAAAGGCGATTAGCGGGGTTTCTTGGATGATCAGTTTTGCACCGTCCAGAAAGGTATTGCGGGTTTGGACTTCGAAGGCGAATTGCAGACTGGCGGGCTCGACGCAGGTGAACTGGCCGACGGTGAGATACACCTTCTCAATCGGTGGGTTGCCGGGTTGGTCTTGCCACCAGTCGTGCAGGGTGAGCATCAGGGCTTTGGTCATGTCGGTTTCATGCATGGTTTACCCCCCTATATCCACTCGCTGCCAACATCCATGTTGGCTTCGGCGTGGATGTAATCGGGTTTCTCGCGGCGAGGGAGCTGACCAGAGAGGACGAGGTTGGCCATGGCGTCGCAGATAACGCGGGTGGCCATCAGCGAGGTCATGTCGCTGACGTCGTAGGGGGGAGACACTTCCACGACTTCGAGGCCACAGACGGGGGCTTTTTGGACAATTTTGCCGAGTAGGTAGAGGGCTTCGCGGGGGAGTAGGCCACCGGGCTCGGGCCAGCCAGTGCCGGGGACGAAGCCTGCGTCGATGCAGTCAATGTCAAAGCTAATGTAGACGCAGTCGGTGCCGTCTAAGGCTCGCTCCAGGGCGAAGTCTACGGCGGCGTCGAGGCCGATTTCGGTGATGTCGGTGACGGTCAGAATGTTGGTGGCCCGCTCTCGGCAGACTTTGACGCCCTGACGGGGCACCTGCCAACCGCCGATGCCCAGCTGCACCAGGTTCTTGGCGGGGGCATTTTTCATGTTGGTGGCGTGGAACCAGGGGCAGGTGTGCATGCGCTCATCGAGATCGGTCTCTTGGGTATCGACGTGGCGATCAAAGTGGATGATGCCGACTTTTTTGTCGCCGAGATGACGGCAGACGCCGCGCACGGTGGGGAAGCCGATGGAGTGGTCACCCCCCAGGATAATGGGAAACGCGCCGGAGCTAAAGACGTGGGCCACGCCTTTAGAGATCTGGTCAAAGGATTTTTCGTTGTTGGCCGGAATGGTAAACACATCCCCGACATCGCAGAGAGTGATTTGTTCTCGCAGGTCAATGCCTAGCTCAAAGTTGTAGGGGGTATAGAGGGCCGAGATGCGACGAATGCCCTGGGGGCCAAAGCGGGTGCCGGGGCGGTAGGTGGTGCCTGAATCGTGGGGCACGCCCATGATCGCGATGTCGTACTCTCCGACCTTACGGACATCTTCCACATAGGGGGCTTTGAGAAAGGTGTTGATGCCCGCGTAGTGGGGCAGCTCGCCACGGGAGAAGGTGGGGATAGTGCGATCGTGAATACTCTCCGCCGCCTCCAGCCCGTACTCCAGGCCACGGGACACTTCCTGTTGCCAGCCAGTCATCGGCAGCTGGGCCTCTCGTTCAAGGGCTCGATTGGCTTCGGTGGAGCCGTCAGGGCTTTGAAATAGCGGAGAATTCGTCATAGGTGGGGTAGATAAGGGGTATGACAAGGCTTTGGTTTACGTCAATCAAGATATCAGCCACCTGAACCCATAAAAGTTAAAAAACCCAGGAGAGGTTCAACAAGCCTTAATACGCCTGCTAATGACTCTCCCGGGTTTTTATCCCGCCGTGTACCAGATATCTGGCGGCCTCTCTCGGTCCAGACATCGTGCACATGGCATTTTGCACGCGCAGATCGGAACCCTAGGGGCAATCTTGATTAATTGGGTTAGTTATATCAACCCAGTTGACACCAAACAGTAGTTAAGGTTACAGAAAAATTGCCAACCTGAATTGAGGAATTCTCCTTAAGCAAAGAAATTGGAATAGAGTGTTGCATCAGGATCATTACACCACCGTGTCAGCCAACTGCCGCCCGGGACAGTACAGACGCTGCTCGATAGCTTCAATAAATGTCGAACTGACGGCTTTTTGATAAATTGCTGGTTGCTAGATAAGGGGCCTTGCTAAATAGGGCGAATTCGCAATAGTCGGTACTTATAATGGAGCTCGTACTGGTCAGTTCCTTGTCGCTTTCCAAAGCTATGGGGTAAATGGGATAAATTCAAGATCTTGGGGCGTGACTCAGCTTGCAGCGAAAAATTGCCTCTGCATATAAAATTCAGGAGCCGGGCTTCGACGTGGGCCCTTTAGTATGAGAACGAACGTTGTCGATATGCAATACCTTATTCGTCTGGCCGAACGGAGTGAAGTGGCTAAGCTGTCAGCCATTGAGAAAGCTGCGGCTGAGCCATTTTATGACTATCTCTCAACACTAGAACTCACCCCTGACAAACTAGACGAGATTGTGTCGCTACCGTTTTTGTTGCGCGCCCAGACCGCTGGGCGGCTTTGGGTGGCGATTGTCGAGTCTCAACCTGTTGGGTTCATCGTGGGCAGGCCGCTGGCCGAGAGTTTTTTTATTGTTGAGCTGGATGTATTGCCCAGTCACACCCGCCTCGGCATTGGCACGGCCCTAATGCGGACCGCGTGCGACTATGCTCAAGCCCAGGAGTTTGAAGCGGTTACCCTGACTACGTTTCGCCATGTCCCCTGGAATATACCGTTTTACGAGACGCTCGGCTTTAAGGTGGTGCTAGTAGAGGATCTCTCAGTCGAGATGCAAGAGATTGTTGAGCATGAAGATCGATATGGGTTTAAGCGCGAGCATCGAGCGGTGATGAAGGCAGCCCTCATCCCCCAACCCCTTCTCCCAGATTTGGGAGAAGGGGAGTCAGAGTCAAGGTTTCTCTCCTCTGTAAATTCAAAATCTCTCTCCCCCAGGAATAGGGATTTAGGATGCAGAGGCCAGAGCGGCTGCTCGTAGAGCGGGCTGCTTAAGTGTCTCTCATCACCCGCAATCTCATCCTCACCCAAGCCCTAGAAATCGGCTTTCACAAGGTCGGCATTGCTGCGATCGCACCCACCCCCACCGATGCTGAGCAATCTACCCAAACCGCTTTACAACAGTGGCTATCCCAAGGGTTTCACGCCGATATGGCCTGGATGGCTAACCTCAAGCGCCAGGACATTCGCCAGCTGATGCCGGATGCTCGGTCGATTATCTGCCTTGCTCTCAACTACTACACCCCTCAACAACGTCCAGCGGGTCAGCAATACGCTAAGATCTCTCGCTACGGTTGGGGGCGTGACTACCATCGCATTTTGCATAAGAAACTCAAGCAGTTCGCCCTATGGTTACAAGCCCAGGGTGAGGCCCAGGGAAAACCTATCCAAACCCGCTACTACGCCGATACGGGACCGATTCAAGATAAATTTTGGGCACAGCAGGCGGGCCTCGGCTGGGTCGCTAAAAACGGCAACGTGATCACCCGCGACTACGGTTCTTGGGTGTTCCTAGGAGAAGTGTTGACCACCCTAGATCTGCCCCCCGACATCCCCCATACCGCCCACTGCGGCACCTGCACGCGGTGTATTGAAGCTTGCCCCACCGACGCCATTCGCGCACCGGGGGTGGTGGATGCCAATCGCTGTATTGCCTACCACACGATTGAGAATCGAGATGCAGAATTGCCGGGTGCGATCGCACCCCACCTCCATAACTGGGTGGCCGGATGCGACATCTGCCAGGACGTCTGCCCCTGGAATCAGCGCTTTGCCCAGGAGACGGACGTAGACGGATTTCAACCCTATCCAGAGAATGTGGCCCCCCGATTAGATGAGCTGGCGGAGCTGACAGAAGCGGAATGGAATCGGCGGTTTCCAGCGTCGGCACTGCGGCGAATTAAGCCAGAGATGTGGCGGAGGAATGCGCGGGCGGCGATGGAGGGTGGGGAAGGAGGTAGAGGGTAGAGTTCTCATTGGTGGGCAATGCCCAACCTACCCACTCATGCCTATTCTATAGCGTCTATCCCTTCCCCCTTCCCCACCTCCCCTACCTTCCCCATCTAACCTCACCCACGACCCACCACCCACGACCCATCACCCCCCCGCCCTTGGCGCTAAAATTGTGAGGTTCCATACATTTCCAGCCATGACCGTCGAGCCAGAATCACCGTCCGTACCCAAGTCGCCCCCTCAGGCACCCAAAAAGTCCTGGGGGCAGACAGTCCGTGAAAACCTGAAGCTGGTTGCGATCGCACTTGCCATTTCCCTAATCGTGAGGATTTTCATCGCAGAGCCCCGATTTATTCCCTCCAACTCGATGGAGCCCACCCTGCTGGTGGGCGATCGGCTGCTGGTCGAGAAGGTTTCCTATCATCTACACGAGCCGCAGCGAGGCGATATCGTCGTATTTGTGCCGCCGCCACAGCTTCAGGAGATTGGCTACGGGGCCGATCAGGCCTTTATCAAGCGGGTAATTGGGGAGCCAGGACAGATTGTCGAAGTCACCCAGGGCAAGGTTTATGTCGATGGCGTGGCCCTCAGTGAGGACTACATTTTAGAAGCCCCTGCCTATGAGATGCTTCCGGTGCAGGTGCCTGCGGGCTATTTGTTTGTGATGGGCGATAACCGCAATGACAGCAACGACTCCCACGTATGGGGCTTTTTACCTGAGACAAATGTGATTGGCCGAGCAGCGGTGAGGTTTTGGCCGTTTTCAGCGGCGGGATCGATTGCGGCGTAGCTTGTAGAGAGAGACGCGAGGAGGCAGAGACACGAGGACGCGGGGAGATAGGGAGATAGGGAGATGGGGAGGATGGGGGAGTTGAGGGAGGATATATTTGATACCTGAAGGTCTCAGCATAAATTCAGGGAAGGTGGTTATTTTGAGAAAGGGTTTCTTAGGTCATTCCTTTCCCCTTTCCCCCTTCGCCTTTCCCCATTTCCCCCTTCGCCCTTTCGATGCCCATGCACCCACCCACTCCCATCCACACCGATCTACTCCTCGTCGGCGGCGGTCATACCCACGCGATTGTGCTGCGCAAAATTGGCATGGAGGGACTGCCACCGGGAGTGCGGGTGACGCTGATTACGAACCTGACCGATACGCCCTATTCGGGGATGCTGCCATGTCATATCTCCGGGCTCTACGGCTTTGATGACTCCCATATTGATTTGCGACCGCTGACTCGATTCGCGAACTGTCGGCTGTTTATGGACGAGATGATCGGCCTGGATGTTGAGACACAGCAGGTAATCTGCCGCGATCATCCCCCGGTTCGCTATGATGTGCTCTCCATTGATATTGGCAGCACCCCGACAAAATCCGCTGTGCCGGGGGCCACAGAGCATGCCATCTCCGCAAAGCCGGTCCCGCAATTGCTCAGAGCCTGGGATTACTATGTTTCAGGGCTGGAGGCTGAACGCACCGCCACCATTGGCATCGTGGGCGGCGGCGTGGGGGGCGTGGAGCTGGCCCTGAATATGCAGGTGCGGCTTTGGAATGCGCTCAAACAGCATGATCCCAAATACCTGGACAAGGTGGTAGTGCATCTTTTCCATCGAGGCGAGCATCTGGCGAATGGTCGCAGCCGTCGCACCCAGCGTCAGATTGAGAAACTGTTTCGCGATCGCAACCTCCGCACCCACCTGGGAGAATCAGTCTGCGCCGTGGAGCCTGCGGGATCTCAGAAGCAGGTTCGCTGTGAATCGGGATTGACCGTGACCTGCGATCGCGTCTTTTGGGTGACCAACGCCTCCGCCCCCGATTGGATTGCCCAAACCAACCTCTCCACTGACGACAAAGGCTTCATCCTCGTCAAAGACACCCTACAAACCTGTTCTCACCCCAATATCTTCGCCGCAGGCGACATCGCCACCCTCAAAAATCACCCCCGCCCCAAAGCCGGCGTCTTCGCCGTTCGCCAGGGACCGCCGCTCCATGAGAACCTGCAACGCATGCTCTCGGGCCAACCCCTCAAACCCTTTAAACCCCAAAGCCAATACCTCAACATCATCGACACTGGCACCGGCACTGCCATTGCCTCCCGTGGGCCATTCTCCGCCGAGTCCAAACTTTTTCGCCGCTGGAAGGATTGGATTGATGGGAATTTTATGGCGCTGTTCAATGAGTTTCCGGAGATGGGAGCAGGGGAGCAGGGGAGCAGGGGGAGCAGAGGGAGCAGAGGGGAAAGGGTAAGGAAAAGGGGAATACAGGCATCCAATCCAAAATCCTCCCCACCTCCCTCATCCTCCCTATCTCCACTACCCACTACCCACTACCCACCACCCACTCCCCCCTGCGCTGGCTGCGCCTCCAAGGTCAGCAGCACCGTTCTCACCCAAACCCTCGCCCGCTTAAAAGCCGACTTCCCAGACATTCTCACCTGGCCCCACCATGACAACATTTACGCGGGGCTGGATGCACCAGACGATGCGGCCATTATCCGGGTACCCCCCGGTAAGCTAGCGGTGCATACAGTGGATCACTTTCGGGCAATGATAGATGACCCGTATGTGTTTGGGCAGATCTGTGTGAATCACTGCCTCAGCGATTTGTTTGCCATGGGGGCAGCGCCTCACAGTGTGCTTGCGATCGCAACCCTCCCCTACGCCACCGACGCCAAACAAACAGAAACGCTCTACCAGCTATTATCAGGGACCTATCAGGCCCTCACCCAGTCCAAAACTTTTTTAGTCGGGGGGCATACGACCGAAGGGCCAGAGTTGGCACTGGGATTCTCGTGTAATGGCTGGGTAGACCCCGATCAAATCCTCCGTAAAGGGGGGATGCAGCCGGGGCAGGCATTGATTCTCACCCAACCGATTGGTACCGGCACCCTGTTTGCGGCGGATATGCAAAAAGCGGCGAAGGGTCGATGGATTGAGGCGGCGGTGGCCCAGATGGTGCAGTCTAACCAGGCGGCGGTGACCTGCCTCCGGCAACATGGCGTCACGGCTTGTACCGATGTGACCGGGTTTGGGCTGGCGGGTCACCTTTGGGAAATGGTGCGGGCGTCTGAGGTCGCGGTTGAGTTAGATCTCTCAGCGTTACCCATGCTGGACGGGGCTCAAGAGAGCCTATCGGCAGGGTTTTACAGCTCGCTGCATGCCAGAAACCAGGCGGTGGCAAAGCAGATTCAGACGGTGCGATCGCTCGATCATCAGCTCAGCTATCAGCTCTTGTTTGACCCCCAGACGGCGGGCGGGTTACTGGCTACGGTGCCTGTTGATCAGATGAGTGACTGCCTGAAGGCATTAGATGCGGCAGGGTATGGCCATAGTCGGTGTATTGGCATGACGGCAGAGACTAAGCCGGGAGGTGAACCCATTACTATTAACCAATGGTGAAGCCATTTGTCAGTCGTTAACATGCCCGATTCAAGTGGGACTATTCACTGTTTACTTTCCTGAAAGGTAGTTTCTGTCGAAGCCAGTCGGTATTGAGTTTTATTGATTCTTCAAGGGAGGTTTGGGGGGTGTGAAGTTCTGGAAGGAAAGGCTTTGCTTCCCTTCTCACAAGCATATTTGTTTAGCGTTAGTGGCTGGAGTAGATGTTTAAGATGCTGCGCGGGGGTCCCTCCGAGTTCCCCCGCACCCCCCTGGGCAGGGCGAAACGCCGCCCTACAACCCCGCGTAAGGGGGTGTCCTGTTGAGTTAAAAGTTGGGGGATGCTGGCGGAGTGGTTTTATTTTTCTGTCTTTGGAGGAGCCGAAAACGTTGCTCACTCAAGGCAAGGGCCAGAAAAATGAAAAAGTAGGGTGTCGCGCCGTTCTCTAAGATTTCAAAGGTCTCGAGGGCTTTTCTGTAGTGTTTCCCGTTAGCTGTGAACTCGTGCCTTGGGGTGTAGCGTTTCTAGTAGCTGACTCTCGACGGTTGCCAATGCCGCCAGTCGGGAATCTACCTCATCGACTTCAAAATAGGTCATTGCCAGCACCCAATACGCGCCGTAGTGTCTGGCTTCTGAGGCCATTAGACTGTGATAAAACCGGGCCAGCTCTGCATCGGGGCAGTGCTCAGCCAGCAGACCTAACCGTTCGTGGCTGCGGGCTTCGATCAGGGCGGCAACCAGCAGCATATCAAGCATTCGCTGGGGCTCATCGCGCCGCACCTGAGCCCGTAGTCCGGCTCCGTAGGGCGACGGCTGTAGCGCTCTAAGGGGCACGCCGCGCTTCTCAAGCCACTGGTTGACCTGCTTAAAATGGCTCAGTTCTTCCTGGGCAATGTCCGTGAGGGCCTCGACCAGTGTCTTGCTCGACGGATAGCGAAACATCATATTCAGCGCTACCCCCGCCGCCTTGCGCTCGCAGTGAGAATGGTCGAGGAGAACGGTGTCGAGATTTGCGATCGCTTGCTCGACCCACCCCTGCGAAGTCGGCGTTTTCAGAAATTTGATCGTTTTAGGACGAACACCTGCAGTCACAGCACTTCAAAAAGCTCAAATAAATGCCTCCCACCATTGTAACCGCTGACCCTCAATCCCCCTTGCTTCCGCTGCCTACCGCCAAATGTGGCGAAGCGCTTCGGCTTTCCACTACCCTCTACCCCCGCTCCGCCAGCGCTAACCACGCTTCCCAGGTTCGAGACCGGCAGGGACAGGAAAATGAGCAGGCAGGCAGGCAGACACAGAGTTGAATCGTAGAATAATTGATATGTGGGTACTGCCGACCCTAACTGATTCAGTCCATAGCATCTAGACCTAAAACCCAGAACCTAAACCCTAAAACCTAGAACCCAAAACCTAAAATGCCACTTGATGTAGGTCGGTTTTTCCGAGCGTGTAACCCCAGCAAGACCCTTAATCTGGCCTCCCCCAGCGATGGGA
>JBCDDJ010000182.1:0-12046 GCA_039180385.1 Cyanobacteria bacterium P01_G01_bin.38
CTTTGAGCTCTTCGATGACGCGCTTGAGGAGAGATTCTGTGCGAACATTATTCGTTTCCAATAAGCGCCGATCCGCGTGGGAGCGTTTGAGCTTTTTTTCGAGCGATCGCACCTGTCGTTCTAAGGCTTGAACCTTTTCATGTTCGGTTTCCATATCACCGCTAATAACTGCCTAATAGGAGCATGACAAAGGTTTCATGGTTTAGTCGGACGTGGCCTTGGGGGACACTGGGGGCGATTTCACCGTAGGAGTAAAATCCGGCTAAGGGTAAATTCGGTGGCAATAACCGCTGGCTGATTTGGGTCTCTTCCTCGGTCCGGGTGCCGAGTAAGTATCGCCGGGTGCAGCAGGAAAACATCAACGCGGCTTCTGGTTTTTTACCGGGGTAGCGATCAAGGGCCTGGCGCGTTGCGGTTTCGCAGGCTGTGAGGATGTCGGTCTGGCTGGCATGGGCAATCTGGGCATCTACATGGGTGGGGATATCCACCAAAAACTGAATGCTACCGGTGTCGCGATCGCACCCCACCGGAGCCCGCAGATAAAAGTTGTCGCTCGCCTTCTCAAAAATCGCCAGGGGATACTCCGGAGAGGGGGTCAGTCCGCTCAGGTAATAATCGTAGAGATCGAGGGCGGGCTTATCATTGATCGCACAGACTGTATTCTTACCGGTTTCCGTAATCGTGCCTCGTTGTGAAATCGGGGCCCAGCCGTGGGCCATCCCGTAGGCAAACTGGAGCGGCCCAAAGAAGAGCAAGATCGGGATACTGTCTGTGAGCACCTGCCCGTTAAAAAACTGATAGGTCTTTTGAAACCGAGCCTGATCCCCCGTCAGCCCTCCAAAGATCGGAAAGCTTTCCCCCAGGGTCAGGCGTAAACTTTCCACAATGGACACACTGTTGAGGTGGAGGCTTTCGGCAATGGTGAGACACAGGACCGGCTCATCGGCTTGGCCTTGCCGTGATTGCGTCACTGCCTGCTGAGCCGCCCCCAACGGATCTGTAGAAGCCGCTTGCCCCAAACCGGCCTGGATAGTCAGGGTATCAGAGACAAACAGCATCAGCACCACCGAATCTTGCTGAAACCCCAGCTGGGAAGAGACCTCTCCGTCGGTGGTGCCGCCAATTAATTGCAGGCCAGGGTAGGTGGCTTGAATGTCAGCCAGCATCAATGGGTAGTCAAGGTCAACGGCACTGAGTAAAATCCCGGCTTGGGGTTTGAGCCCTGCCAGCGCGGCCTTACATTGCGCCAGGGCAGCTGCGATCGCATAGTCTGTATCGGCCTCATCGCTATGACCCACTACCACTTTTAGCATTGAGTTTCCGTCCCCTATAACTTGCCAATTCTCTGAAAAATCGCCGTCGGAGTCTGGTTTCGCCCGTCGACTGGTCGTGCAACGACATTTCTTACATTCTTCAGCATGCCCGGAGACCCTACCCAGCGGCCTGCGTAGCAATCCCCAAATCTAGCTAAAACCTGATTGAGTGAAATTCATAAAAAACCAGCTTTTTTAGGCACTAATCGTCAGAATTTTTACGGTTTTAGTGAAAGAGGGGTAAAGCCTTCTCCAATCTCATTGTTTGTCAAGTTCTCGACTGGGGCTTTCTGTCCTTGTCCCCATCTCTATGTCCGGGAAAGCCACTAGGCAAGGTTGGTCGTGACAGTGATAACCGAGGGGAGACGGGAACTCAGGCTGAGAGATGTCCAATTCCAACGTTTGGCAACGATGTTTATTTAAGTGTCCTGAAAAGATAAAGTGCTTTACGAAAAATCTACGTATGCAGGCAGTCGCATAGATTACGGCAACCGTCCGCAAACTCCTTTAGAGGCTATAAACACATGGGGAAGCAGATACTATTAATCGGGGTGAGTGCTGGGGAGCTTGCCGCAGAGCATCCGGGACCCTCGCCTGCGATCGCAAACGTCACCGCCCTTAAGCAAACTTTGCTGTCTGCGATCGCAGGCTTGCGTGATGATCAGGTGGTTACCCTGATTAACCCCAAGCTGCGCCAGCTGCGCCATGAAATTGTGCGCATGAACTATCGGTGTCGTCGCGGTGACCTGTGTTTGATTTATTACACCGGCTGCGGCGTCATCGAAGCCGATAGCGGCATGATTTATCTGCCCGCCAAAGACACCCAGCTTGATCGCCTCACCGACACCTCCATCTCCGGTGACTTTATCCGCAGGGCGCTGCCTGCTATGAGAGATGGTCTGGATCGCGTCATGGTTTTAGATTGCCTGTGGGGCGCGGTGCCGTCTCAGCAACCCATTGAAACCGACAATTTTGAAACCGCCAGCTTGTCTACTGATGGTTTTGAATCAGGCAGCTTTGAATCAGGCAGCTTTACACCGAGCCCTCCCCAGAATGGCGCAGCCAACGGTCGCAGTCTCACCCAGTCATTACCTCACCTAGCTGACTGTAACTGCGCGTTACTCACCGCCCTGGGCAGTGTCGCCCGCCCCTGGCCGATGACTGACCTGGGCCTGTCGCTGTATACCCACTCGTTAATCAAGGGCATCACCACGGGCCTGGCCGATCTAGACGCCGATGGCCATATCTCCGTTGGTGATCTGCAAGCTTACCTGAGTCAGTCTTTGGCTGAGGCCAATGTCGAGAGCCTACCGATTGCCCTCTATGCCCCTAGCGATAGCCCTCAAATCACCCTCATGCCAGCGCCCGCCTACTCCCCCGAACGAGAGTATCGCCGTAGTATCGAAGAATATGTCCAGCGCTACCAGGGACATATCCCACCCGCAAGTCGAGACATTCTAGAGTTTTTGCGCCGTCAACTGGGGATTACCATCGATCAAAGCCAGGCCATCGAAGCGGATGTCCTCCAGCCTTTTGATGACCGTGAGGAGATTTGCGATCGCTACCGAGATGCCTTCCAATCAGCGATACAGCTTGAGTTTCCCCTAGATACTCCGTTAAAAAAATGGTTGCGGCACCTACAACATCAGTTGGCGCTCAGCTATGAAGACGTCTGCGCCATTGAAGCCCAGGTCTTAGCCCAAGATCGACCTTACGAAAATTTCCCAGCCTCGCCCCAATGGATACAGCCTGCTGACGCCCAGACGCTCTTGAAACTCCCCGCCCACGCTCTGGGCTCAGACCCCACTGTCCATGGCAATAGTCACAGTCCTGAGAATGGCTATGCCAACCGCAACTATTAGACCGACTCATCGTCTTTCAGAAAAGCCATTGATAGTCTAGAAACTCGGTTGATATCCCTGCTTAACAAAAGATGAAGGATAATGGGCTAACGACCTGAGTCTTGACGAATATCCCAACCTACTATGAAAAGTGCCTTTCTAGCGCGACTACACAGCCCGGAGCATCCTGTAATCGTCTTTGATGGTGCCATGGGCACTAATTTGCAGGTCCAGGAGCTGACCGTTGACGACTTTGGCGGGCCAGAGTATGAGGGCTGCAACGAATATTTAGTCTTCACCAAGCCCGAAGCGGTGGCGACCGTGCATCGCGATTTTCTCAAAGCCGGGGCCGATGTGATCGAGACCGACACCTTTGGCGGCAGCACCTTTGTCCTGGCAGAGTACGGTCTAGAGAATCAAACCTACGACCTTAACAAAATCGCTGCCGAACTCGCCAAGTCTTGCGCGGTGGAGTTTTCTACCCCCGACAAACCCCGATTTGTGGCCGGGTCGATGGGGCCAGGCACCAAACTCCCCACCCTCGGCCATATCACCTATGACGAACTGCTAGAGGCCTTTACCGTCCAGGCAGAAGGGCTCTACGACGGTGGCGTGGATCTCTTTATTATTGAAACCTGCCAGGACGTCTTGCAGATTAAAGCTGCCCTCAACGCAGTCAAAGCCATCTTTGAGAAAAAAGGCGAACGCCGTCCGCTGATGGTCTCGGTCACCATGGAAACCACCGGCACCATGCTGGTGGGCTCCGACATCACTGCCGTGGTCAGCATTTTAGAACCCTACCCCATCGACATCCTAGGTTTGAACTGCGCCACCGGCCCCGACCTGATGACCGAGCACATCAAATACCTATCTGAAACCTCACCTTTTATCGTCTCCTGCGTCCCCAACGCGGGCCTACCCGAGAATATTGGCGGCCACGCCCATTACAAGCTCACCCCCCTGGAGCTGCGGATAGCCCTACATCGCTTCGTTGAAGACCTCGGCATCCAGGTAATCGGCGGCTGCTGCGGCACCAGACCCGAGCACATCGCAGCCCTGGCGGAGATAGCGAAGGAGCTGACGCCGAAGTTTCGTCCGGTTCGCAGAATTCTAGGAGATGGGGGAGATGGGGAAGGCCAGTTTTCCTCCTCATCTTCCCCACCCTCCTCACCTTCCCTATCCTCCCCCCGCCCGGCCCTCAACTACACCCCCGCCGCCGCTTCTATCTACGGTGCTCAACCCTACGACCAAGACAACTCCTTCCTGATCGTCGGCGAACGCCTTAACGCCAGCGGCTCTCGCAAGGTACGGGAGCTGCTTAACGAAGATGACTGGGATGGGCTGATTGCGATCGCAAAAAAACAAGTCAAAGAAGGGGCCCACATCCTAGACGTCAACGTAGACTACGTCGGTCGCAATGGCGAAGCCGACATGCACGAACTGGTGTCCCGGTTGGTCACCAACGTTACCCTGCCGCTGATGCTTGACTCCACCGAGTGGACCAAGATGGAGGCTGGGCTCAAGGTGGCTGGGGGTAAATGTATCCTCAACTCCACCAACTACGAAGACGGTGATGAGCGCTTTTTCAAAGTCTTAGAACTGGCCAAACAATATGGGGCCGGGGTAGTGATTGGCTGCATCGACGAAGATGGCATGGCCCGCACTGCCGATAAAAAGCTGCAAATCGCCCAACGGGCCTACCGCGATGCCCTGGAATATGGCCTGCCGCCCCACGAACTCTTTTTCGACACCCTGGCCCTGCCAATTTCCACCGGGATTGAAGAAGACCGCGAGAACGCGAAAGCCACCATTGAGGCTATCCAGCAGATTACCGAAAATCTGCCTGGGGTCCACTTTATGCTCGGGGTGTCAAACGTCTCCTTTGGCCTCAGCCCAGCGGCGCGGATTACCCTCAACTCTATGTTTCTGCACGAGGCCACCCAGGTGGGCATGGACGGAGCCATCGTCTCAGCCGCGAAGATTTTACCCCTGACCAAGATCGCCCCCGAGCATCAGCAGGTTTGCAAAGATCTGATCTATGACAACCGCCGCTTTGAAGGCGATATCTGCACCTATGACCCGCTGACGGAGCTGACTACTTTGTTTGAAGGCGTCACCACCAAAGATGCGCGCTCCTCGGCGTCCCTGGCCGATTTACCTATCGAGGAACGTCTAAAACAGCACATCATCGACGGCGAGCGTATCGGTCTCGAAGACGCCCTGAAAGCTGCCCTGGAACAGTATCCGCCTCTGGAGATCGTCAATACCTTTTTACTTGACGGCATGAAGGTGGTGGGGGAACTGTTTGGCTCGGGTCAAATGCAGCTGCCCTTTGTGCTGCAATCGGCTGAAACCATGAAGTCCGCCGTGGCTTTTTTGGAACCCTTTATGGAAAAAGTCGAGGGCCAGGACGACTCGGGCAAGGGCAAATTTCTGATTGCCACGGTCAAAGGCGATGTCCACGATATCGGTAAGAATTTGGTGGATATCATCTTGACCAACAACGGCTACAAGGTGATCAACCTGGGCATCAAACAGCCCATTGATGCCATTATCGAAGCCTATAAAGCGCACCAGCCCGACTGCATTGCCATGAGCGGCCTGCTGGTCAAGTCAACCGCATTCATGAAAGACAACCTGGCCGTTTTTAACGAAAAAGGGATTAAAGTGCCGGTGATTCTTGGGGGAGCGGCTCTGACGCCGAAGTTTGTCTATGGCGACTGTCAGGAGGTCTACAACGGTCAGGTGATCTACGGCAAAGATGCCTTCTCAGATCTTACATTTATGGATCGGCTCATGCCTGCTAAGCGAGCGGACGGCTGGCAAGACGAAGAGGGATTTACTGGGGAATTTGCCCAGTACAACCAAAAGGGCCGCAAGGCTATTGAACAGGCCGAAGCTGACTTGAATGGCGGTGCGCCCAAGAAAGAGGAGACAAAAGAACCAGAAGTTATTGATACAAAACGATCTGAGGCCGTAGAGATTGATATCGAGCGGCCCAGTCCACCCTTCTGGGGCTCTAAAATCCTCAATCCTGAGGATTTCGACCTGGATGAGCTGTACTGGCACCTGGACATGCAGGCGCTGGTAGCGGGCCAGTGGCAGTTCCGCAAGCCCAAGGGTCAGAGCCGCGAGGAGTACGATTCTTTCCTGGCGGAGAAGGTTTACCCGATCCTGGCGGAGTGGCAGCAAAAGATTAAGGCTGAAAACCTGCTGCATCCTCAGCTGGTCTACGGCTATTTCCCCTGTGCGGCGGCGGGGAATTCGGTGCATGTGTATAATCTCTCGGTGGCCAAAACCTCCGTAGGGGCGAGGGGCCCGTCTCCTCTAACAGATGCGGGCAATTTGCCGGAACCCCTCTTTACCTGGGAATTTCCCCGGCAAAAATCGATGCGGCGTCTGTGCATCGCCGATTTCTTCAAACCCCTGAAACAGGTCCAGCAAGACGGCCAATTCGATGTCTTCCCCATGCAGGCGGTCACCGTCGGCCACATTTCAGCCGACTACGCCCGTCAGCTATTTGCCGAAGATAAATACACCGACTACCTTTACTTCCACGGCCTGGCCGTCCAGATGGCCGAGGCCATGGCCGAGTGGTGCCATGCCCTGATCCGCAAAGAGCTAGGCTACGGCGACCAGGAGCCCGACAACATCCGAGATATGCTCGCCCAGCGCTACCAGGGCAGCCGCTATAGCTTTGGCTATCCAGCCTGCCCGAATGTGGCCGACCAGGCCAAGCAGTTGGAGATTTTAGGGTGCGATCGCATCGACATGTCTATGGACGAAAGCGAACAGCTCTATCCTGAAGAATCAACCACCGCGATTGTGGTGTATCACCCGGTGGCGAAGTATTTTAGCGCATAAACTCAATGCCTCCAATTGACAGCCGCCTGGTCTAACACATATTGCGACAGCACCTGGATTTCCTCAGGGCTGAGCTTGTCGCCAAAGGCCGACATCAGCCCCTTACCGTCGGTGATCAGGGCTGCGATCTCACCTACTTCGTCATAACCATAGCGCGCCAATGCCCGCTGCTTGAGATTTTTTCCCCGCCGGATAATATTGCCACCGCTGGGGTGGCAGCCCGCACAGTGCAGCTCAAATAAGGGAGCTGGGCCCACCTCGCCAGTCTCTGCCCAGGCCTCACCAATGGGCATCAACCCACCTAATCCCGTCAGGGTAAAAACCAGGAGCAGACAAGCTACGGTAGCCATCGCCTTAGCCACTCTAAAGCCTAAGCACGCTTGACAAAAAAGCTCAAATTGACTGGTCATAGCTTCGCGAAAGCCTGTAGGCTTAAGGTATAAACACCACTATCATCCAAAGTTTTGTAGCTAATTCTACAGAAACTCTATTAGAAATCCCTTCAAAAAAATGAGAATCAAGGGTTGCACCCCAAAGATGATGTTTGCAAAGATAACGTAACATCGTGCAGTTCTTGGTTACAGTGTTAAAGAATGTAAATGACTATTGCTAATTTTCTAAAGCTTTGACCGCACGATTGTTGGTTGGGATTTTTACTTTTGCTGACTCAGTGGCAGAGTCGCTGCGGCAGTCACTGAGCCATAGCGCCTTTGTGGTCAGTTGGAATCAGTCAGAAACCGAGTTTATGGAATGGGTGGTAGGCAACCGCCATCGGATTGATTGCTTGGTTGTCCAGTCTAATGGGCAAGATCAGATATTAAAGCGGCTCAGCGAGCACGATATTTTTCTGCCTATGTTAGTTATTGAGACTGAGGCGGCAGCTCAGTCTAGGATCAGCGACAATCCTCTCTATCACAGTGCTGTCATCCATATTCATCCTGATCAGCTAGAGTCTTTAGAGGCGGTGATTCAGGATGCGATCGATCGTTTTTTAAAGTTGCCCTCCAATGAAAAAATACAAAGCACGCCCAAGACATCTGCCAAGGATGAAGACGATCGGCATCTATTTTTACTCAGTTTGCAGCAGCAGCGCCTGGCCGAGAAGCTGCAAGAGCGATTAGGGTATCTCGGCGTGTATTACAAGCGCAATCCCCAGAATTTTTTACGCAACATGACCGTTGAAGAACGGACAGAGTTTATTGAGCAGCTAAAAAATGACTATCGGCGTATCATCCTCAACTACTTTGCGAGCAAAGACAGCCTCAATCAACAGATTGATGATTTCGTCAATGTGGCCTTTTTTGCAGACGTATCCGTGTCAAAAATTGTAGAAACTCACATGGAGCTGATGGATGAGTTTTCGAGACAACTGGACCTTGAGGGTCGGAGTGGAGAAATTTTGCTAGATTATCGACTCACCTTAATCGACGTGGTCGCACACCTATGCGAAATGTATCGACGATCCATTCCCCGAGAAATGTAGGCACCCATTAAAATTGCAGTAGGGAATAATTGCAATTTTCAAAGAACGGCTGCCATTTTCAATGCTCAGGCATTGACTGAGCTTAATAATAAACCCCCATAAAACGATGACTGCCTCAAAAAAAACCTACATCCTGAAGCTCTATGTGGCGGGGAATACCCCCAACTCTATCCGCGCGCTCAAAACACTGAACAACATTCTAGAGCAGGAGTTTCAAGGGGTTTACGCACTCAAGGTAATCGATGTGCTCAAAAACCCACAGCTGGCCGAAGAAGATAAGATTTTAGCAACCCCAACGCTTGCCAAAATTCTGCCACCCCCCGTCCGCAAGATTATCGGTGACCTATCTGATAGAGAAAAAGTCCTGATTGGCCTCGATCTTCTTTATGATGAGTTGCGAGAAGATGGGCTGTTCAACTAGGGATAGAGTGACTGTTTGGCCGCATTCTCATATTTTGCTGCCACAAAATGTTAAAATTCACAAAATTGTGTGCGCTTGCGTAAAACTTTCTTGACACCGATTTTGAGACATCGGAGTTGGTGGTTTTGGCTTATATCATTTAGTGTCATTACAACAAAAAATATTTTCTTAATTGTCTTTTAAAAATTTGGCTTTGAAAGAATTATGAGTCAGCCTTCCCAAGGTGAGTCGACAAATTCGACAAAACTAAAGGGTGTCCAAAAAGTCCGCACCATGATCGAGGGATTTGATGACATCAGTCATGGTGGCCTGCCCATTGGTCGCTCTACCCTGGTCAGCGGCACCTCGGGTACGGGCAAAACCCTGATGACAGTCCAGTTTCTTTACCATGGCATCCTCTACTTTGACGAACCAGGCATTTTTGTCACCTTTGAAGAGTCCCCCGAAGATATTATCCAAAATGCGTTTAGCTTTGGTTGGGACTTAAAGCAGCTAATCGATGATGGCAAGCTATTTATCCTGGATGCCTCCCCTGATCCCGAGGGTCAAGAAATTGTCGGGAGTTTTGATCTATCTGCCTTAATTGAGCGGATTCAATACGCCATTCGAAAATATAAAGCCAAGCGGGTCTCCATTGATTCGGTGACAGCCGTCTTTCAGCAATATGATGCTGCTTCGGTAGTTCGTCGAGAAATTTTTCGATTGGTGGCTCGGCTAAAGCAGATGGGGGCGACTACCCTGATGACCACAGAGCGCGTTGATGAATACGGCCCCGTGGCCCGGTTTGGGGTAGAAGAATTTGTCTCAGATAACGTCGTCATCGTACGCAATGCCCTGGAGGGTGAGCGGAGACGGCGCACCCTCGAAATTTTAAAGCTGCGCGGCACCACCCACATGAAAGGGGAATATCCTTTTACCATCACCAACGAGGGGATCAATATCTTCCCATTGGGGGCAATGCGGCTGACGCAACGGTCTTCCAATCTGCGGGTGTCGTCTGGGGTAGCCACCCTCGACGAAATGTGCGGCGGCGGCTATTTCAAAGACTCGATTATTTTGGCGACTGGGGCTACGGGCACCGGCAAAACCCTGCTGGTCAGCAAGTTTATCGAAACGGCTTGCAAGGACGGAGAGCGTGCTATTTTATTTGCCTATGAAGAATCCAGGGCGCAGCTATCCCGGAATGCTTACTCATGGGGCATTGACTTTGAAGATCTAGAAAAAAAAGGCTTGCTCAAAATCATCTGTGCCTATCCTGAATCTGCGGGACTGGAAGATCACCTGCAAATTATCAAATCCGAAATTGCCCATTTCAAACCCTCACGCATTGCCATCGATTCGCTCTCAGCCCTTGATCGCGGCGTGAGTAATAATTCATTCAGACAGTTTGTGATTGGGGTAACAGGCTACGCCAAGCAAGAAGAAATCACGGGTTTCTTCACCAATACCACCGAGCAGTTTATGGGGTCCCACTCGATTACGGATTCTCATATTTCTACGATCACCGACACGATTTTGATGCTGCAATACGTCGAGATCCGCGGCGAAATGTCACGGGCAATCAACGTGTTTAAAATGCGAGGCTCCTGGCACGACAAAGCCATTCGCGAATACACCATTAGCGCAAAAGGTCCTGAGATCAAAGAATCTTTCCGGAACCTGGAGGGCATCATCAGCGGCTCACCCACGCGGGTGGGCGTCGACGAAAAAGCCGATTTGTCGCGGATTGTCAAAGGTGTCGGCTCGAAAGACCCATAGAGCTTTTAGGTTTAGATAGTTCGTATTAGCAGCCGTTGCCGCTCAGATAGTTGGTAAGCGTCTTCGCGTAGAGATTTAGTAAGCGTCTCCGCGTAGAGATTTAGTAAGCGTCTCCGCTTAATGTAATCTGCCCATCGCTGATTTGGACATCTTCGAGGGAAACCCCTTGTTGGGCCAGCAGCCCAGAGAGCTGACGCTCTAGTTCAGATTGGGATAGACCAAAGCGTCCGGCCACTTCACTCAGCGGCATCGAAAACTGACCTACTTTCAGAACGGCATCTTCGTCAAAGCGTAATTCCCCCTCGACAATTTGAGGGCTGCCTTCGATGCCCACATAAATATCGCGCCCGGCCAGCATGGGGAAGGTCCCGGTAAGTTGAGTAAGGGCTTGTTCTGCCTGGGGAGGCAATGCCTCGGCGGGAATCTCTGACAGGTTCATGACCAGGCCACTTTCAATGCGATCGCGCTCAATCGATGTATTCATGCCTTTCGCATGGTCCAACAAAGGCGCAGTTTGGGGGCGCTCTGCCAGGGCGCTCACCACCACCTGATTAAAATCAGCCTCGTTTAGCGTCACCTCTAGTTGCCCGTCGCCGTTGAGGTCTGCCGCGTTGTTTGCAATCAAATCGCCCACAGACACCGCCGCATCGGGGATAACTTCGCCCTGCGCATACCATTCGGGTAGGGCAGTTGCCCGGTTCCAGGCGTAGGCCAGGACACCGCCGACGATGGCAGCCAAAATCACAATCCCAGCAAGCAGCTTACTTTTCAAAAACTCGTTCCTAATTCGATACTTTAAGTTGGGTTAACAAAACCTGTCGGTAAAGACCTTATCATCACTACTATGCCAGGTTGCTATCCTTCAGCCGCCTGCGGACAGACCAGTTATCAAAATGAACTATCTACAAAAAGGCTCAAGGGTGAAGGATTGAGAATGCGCGATCGCGTCCATTTCCTCAAAAAAGCTATCCAGTCTTCTCGACACGGCCAGCTAGGTGATGTCGCTGCCTACAAATCGGCGTTGCTGGGCACTAGAGCCTATCCTGACATTGCCAAGAAGCTTGCCCAGCTATCAAACTGTTTCCCAAAAATTGACCTGAGCGAGCTAAGGAAACTGCCCGAGGGAACCTTTGGGCAAGTCTACGCTCAGCATATGGACGACTGCCAGCTCACGCCGCTAGAAATCAGCCCTGACGTCGTCGAGCAGTTTCGCCATCGACCGCTTTATAGTGGACCCCAAAAATTGGACAGGTAGCTAAGCTCTGAATCACTCGAAAAATGATAGGAGTCATTCATGAGCAAAAAACGCAGACAGTACAGTCCAGAATTCAAAGCAAAGATAGCCATAGCCGCCATTCGAGGCGAA
>JBCDDJ010000183.1:0-12000 GCA_039180385.1 Cyanobacteria bacterium P01_G01_bin.38
AGCCCTGCGCGGTCGCCTGTGGTGGATTGCCTCGATCATCCACTGGGCCGGGATGCACTTTAACCTCAACAACTTTTCAGCCCGCAATCGCGGCAAGGCCAAAGTCTCTATTGCCGCCGTGGTGATTTTTGCCGCGATCTTTTTCCCCACATTAATCGTCACCACCGGACTGTGGGGCTTTGTCAAATTTTGGCTAATGCCCTGGCTGGGTTACCACTTCTGGATGAGTACCTTTACCCTGGTACACCACACCGCCCCCGACATCCAGTTTCGCCCCATCGAAACCTGGAGCGCCGCCGAGGCTCAGCTGGCCGGAACCGTACATTGCAGCTATCCTCGCTGGGTTGAAGTGCTCTGCCACGACATCAATGTGCATGTGCCTCACCATATTTCAGTGGCAATCCCGTCCTACAATCTTCGCATGGCCCACAAAAGCCTTAAGCAAGCCTGGGGACCCCACGTTCAAGAACGTCGCTTTTCCTGGCGGTTGATGAAAGAGATTGTGGATCATTGCCATATCTATCATCCTGAGGAGGCGTATGTGTCGTTTAAAGCGGTGAAGTAGGTAGAGAGTAGAGGGTGGAGAGTAGAGGGTAGAGAGTAGAGGGTAGAGGGTAAAGAGTTTTACACTACTCACTACCCACCACCCACTACCCACCACCCTCTAAATGCTCCCCTCCGACCTCCTTATCCACCGTCCCCAAGGGGACTCCCTGGTGCCCAAGCATTTGCCCCAGAGCAATCATTGGCTTGCGATCGCCGCTAACCTGATCGCCCTCTTTCAAGACTGTGTCGGTGAGACCCAGGGATATCTCAACCAGCGCCTACAAGAAATCGAAGGCGAAGCCACCGACTATCGTATCAAGCGGGGCTTAGCCCATATACTGCGGGGCTTGAGCACCTTTGAAATCATCAGCCCGCTAGAGCCCCCGGCACTGAGGCAGCGCATTTTTGAGCTAGCCTCCACGGGGGCCCATAGCCCAACTGCTGCCCAGACCCACCTCACCACCCTGGCCCAGCAGCTCACCCAAGAGCTTGACCGGCCCGTCGAGTCGCATCATATCCAGCAGGGGCTGTATGCCGACCTGCAAGAAAACCGAATTTTGACCGATTTTGAGACCCTCGACCCCGAGGCGTTGCTCCATCGCTACAACCTGTCCCAGGTACAGGGAATTTTTTACCGTGCCAGTCACGTGGTGCTCAATGTGCATCGCAACGACCCCGGCGAATACAAACTGATGTTTCGCTATCTCAAGCTATTTCGGCTGATGACCTACATCGAGGGCGAAGCCAACCAGGGGTTTACCGTCACCATTGATGGCCCCGCCAGCCTGTTTAAACCCAGCACTCGCTACGGTCTAGATATTGCCAAGCTCGTCCCCGCTATTTTGCACGTCACCCGCTGGCACCTTACCGCCACCCTCCAGTGGAAAGATACCTACCGCGAACAAACCCTCGAAAAACAATTTACTCTGGCTAACACCTGCGACCTGGTCAGCCATTACCCCCCCGGCAAACCCTACGACAGTATGCTCGAAGCTGCCTTTGCCGAACGCTGGAGCAAACTCAAAACCGACTGGCAGCTAGAGCGTGAGGTAGACTTGATCCCTATCCCTGGCAGCGTCATGATTCCTGATTTTCGCCTGGTACACCCCGATGGGCGCGTCTACCTATTAGAAATCGTGGGCTATTGGCGACCCGAGTACCTGCGCAAAAAGTTTTCCCAGGTGAGGCAATCGGGCTGCGATCACCTGATTTTGGCCATTTCTGAACGGCTCAATTTAGCCAAAGCGGGCGTCAACATAGACAAGGTGCCCGCCCAGGTGGTTTGGTTCAAAGATAAGCTTCAGCCCAAGTCGGTGCTGGCTGTTTTAGAAGATAGCCCACGCTGATAATCTAGACTAGTCTGAGCCATATAGATTGTGGGATAAACCGTAGAACTAACGCTTGATACTTCAGCAAGTCGGGTATCCTCAAAGAGTATCGCCACCTCGCTTTCCTGTTATCTGTTTGCCCTATGACCACTGTTTTGATTGTGGATGATAGCTCAGTCCTGCGAGAGATGATCTCAGGCCTCTTGCTCAAAGCCGGTATGACTGTGCTAGAAGCTAAAGACGGTATGGAAGCCAAAGAAAAAGTGCTGGCCAACCCGCCCGATTTAATTGTCCTAGATATTGTTATGCCTAACATGAATGGCTATGAGCTCTGTCGTTGGATCAAAAATAATCCGGGTTCTGAAACAGTCCCGGTTGTAATTTGCTCCTCCAAAAACGAGGAATTTGATCGCTACTGGGGCATGAAGCAAGGGGCCGATGCCTATATTGCCAAGCCTTTTCGCCCTACTGAGATGGTAGAAACCGTCAAACACCTACTCCGCAGTCGGAGCTGAGGCGACCGGCTGAGGGCCTCAGCCGGGGCAGTGGATTGCCTAATAAAAGAGCCCCGGCAGCTGACTGTCGGGGCTTATGTATAGAAGAAAAGGTGGTCCTAATATATCGATAAATGGATGTTTTTGATATGGGTAATTCCTCGGGGAAAGACCAATTTTAAGAATCTTAACCTTCCTAGGATTTCTTATGAAGCGAGTTATGTTTTACGTGCCTCAAATTCTATTATTTGCCAGTAAGGCACCCAACCCCCCATGCCAGGTTATCCGTGTCGTATTCCTCTAGTCAATCACCCAAAAACCATGCTTGCGCCAGGCTTGCTCCATCAACCCTTTCTGGAGATCAATCTGACTAATTAGATTTTGAGCCACCAAAATTTCACCCAGTTTAAATTTGCGATTGCTCAATCGCTGAATGTTAAGAGCCACCTGCAATTGCTCTGGGGTCACCATATTTCGCAGTTGTAAAATTTCGCCAAGCTTTAGGGCGCTAGACGCCTCTCGTTGGCAAAATCCGGAATAGCTGATGTCAAAGTTTGCGATAGCAGTAGAAGACATAGTAGCGACTGACATAGTGAATACACCAAAGATGGTTTTAAGTAACTATTGCTTTCTACAGATATCGGTTCGTTGATAAGGAACAAGGGTCGGTAAAGTCTCGGGGCGCTGTTGATGTCAACCACAGACAACCTGCTCAGAGGAGATACTGAGCGTTTGTCATCAATCCTGCAAAATGCGCTGCAAATTTGCGCAAACTTGTCTAGAAACGACGATGAATCAAATTTATTCAAAATAAAATATGCCTTTTAACCTGTAGAATTTACGGAATTCATTTAATAAATCTTCGCCGCATGTCCTTGAGTTTTTACAGAGTAAATTTCCCTAATATTTTCAAAAAAGATGGATTAGGTCTTAGGTTTTAGGCTGATTGACTGACAAAAGTTCTGAAACCTACGAGTTAGGTTGTTTCGGTTAGCGACTGGAAGTCGCGCCTACTCGTGCACTAGCGAAGCCATGCCCCTTGGGCTTTAGTCCGCCTACGCGGACTAGGTTTTTCAGGGGTTTCCCTAATCGGCGCAGGCCGATTTTGTAAGGGTAGGGGTGGTTTTAACCGCCCAGCTAAAAGATTTGTCAGTCAACCAGGGTTTTAGGTCTCCCACCCATCACCCATCACCCACCACCCCACCTTCCCCGACGTCTAAAGCGGTCATAAAATGTAGCCTTACACAGAGCTGCAAAGTCTGATTAAAACTACCCTGAGTCGAAACCTTCAAACCTGTAAATATCTAAAGATCGATGAAGGACCCAATGGAGACACTCAATCTCCCGTCGTCTTTGCCCGTGGTTGTGATGCCAGATAGTTGCTTTGTCAAAGATCGCAGCGATTTAGGGCAGCCTGATAAGGCCGAGGTTCACCCCAGGTCTGTGCATCAGCCAACAGGAGTTACCCTCCATGCCCAAAATCTTACTGGTCGAAGATAACGCCCTCAATCAAGACATGCTCAGTCGTCGGCTGCGGCGGCATGGCTATGCGGTCTCGATTGCAAAGGATGGTCAACAGGGGCTGGCGTTGGCCACCGAGGTTGAGCCTGACCTGATTTTGATGGATATGAACTTGCCTGTTTTAGACGGTTGGCAGGCCACCCAGCATCTCAAAGCCGATCAAACCACCCACAAAATTCCGATCATTGCCCTGACTGCCCAGGGGATAGACCATCGAGAAAAGGCATTGGCAGTGGGCTGCGATGAGCAGGAACCCAAACCGATCGATTTCAATCGTCTGCATCAAAAAATCGCCTCGTTTGTGGGGGCCACAGCGACCGCGCCAGAGTTCCAGCCGTTGCTACCCCAAACGCTCCCTCATTTTTCTTTATCAGCTCCAAAACCTGACAGTACGGCCAAACGGCTGTTGGTGGTTGACGACAGCACGGTGAGTCGAGAACTCTTCAAAGAGCAGCTCCAGCGGCTAGGCTACGAGGTGTGGTCCGCCGCTGAGGGACCAGCGGCCTTAAAATTTATCCATGAAAAGCAGGCTGACATTGACTTGGTGCTGCTGGACCTGGTGATGCCCCAGGTAGATGGGTGGGAAATCCTGGGTCAGATTCGACAGCGCTATTCGCGGACTGAGCTGCCGGTGATCATGGTGACCGCTAAGGACCATCGCGATGACATGGTACGGGCCTTTGATCTTGGGGCCAATGACTACATCATCAAAGATAGTGATTTTGGGGTTGCGATCGCACGCATTCGCAGCCAGCTCGATCTCCTATCGCCCCCGTCGACGGTCCCCTCTGAACACCCCAAGACGTCCTCGCCGCCTAAGCTATCGCAACCACCCCCAAAACTACCGCCCAACCCAAAACTCAAAACGCCAACGGCTGCAGCCCTACCTGGCGCTGGCTTGGTGCTAGCAAAACGCTATCAGGTGTGTCGATGCCTGGTAGAGGCTCAGTTGGATCAGCTTTTTTTGGCCCGAGAAACTGAGGCCGTCGTCCCCAAACTATACATGCTCAAAAAAATTGACCTGGGCATTACCAACCCCAAGCTGTGGTCCCTCGCTCGCAAATTTTTTAAGCGCGAGCTGAGATCGCTGGACTTCACCGCTCAGCATGACCAAATTTCCAGCCCCGTCGATGTATTTATCGATAATGGGGCCTTCTATATTGTGTATCCGTTTGTAGAGGGGCAGCTACTCGCAGAGGCCTTTGAAACCTTTGGCCATCAGCTGTCATCCGCCGATGCGGTCGTGCTGGCCCATGAGCTACTGACCCTGCTCGAGCCCTTCCACCGCAGACATTGCGTCCACGGCGATTTACAAATCAATCACCTGCTGCGCCGTCAGCAAGATCAGCAGCTGATGCTGCTTGATCTGGGCATGACCCAGCGGTTGCTGATAAACCTGAGCCAATACTCCGCCTTCCATCGCAAAGAGCTGCTGCGCCAGCGGGGCCACATTCCCATGGAGCAACGCATCGGTGAACCCACCCTCAGCAGTGACCTTTATGCGGTGGGCGTCACTCTGCTGTGGGCACTGGTCGGCCCCCAAGCCAAAACCCTGACCCAGAGCGCTACTGGCAGCAAACTCAACTGGCGCGACTTTGCCGAAGTTAGCGATCCCCTGGCGGAGTTTATCGATCAGCTGCTGTGTTTAAATTATCGAGAGCGGTTTGCGGATGCCAGCACGGCGCTGAGGGCACTGGTTTCGGTTAAAAGTTAAAGGGCGAAAGTTAAAGGGCGAAAAGGCGAAAGGAAGGTTATCCCAAATCCACTGTCACTCGATGGGCGCAGGCAAATCCTGAAAAGGCCACTGCGTTGAGTCCCTGCCCCGGAAACGTGCTGTCTCCGACGCAATAGAGACCGCTAATAGAAGTCCGATTAAACGGCATATTCAATAAGCCTGGTAGAGGACGGCTGGGCACGGGGCCATAGGTACCTGCCATCCGCCCTAGAAAGCGGCGATGGGTTTTGGGGGTGCCCACCCCTTGGTGACAGACCCTGTTTGCCAACTCTGGAAAAACCTGATCCAACCGCTGGATCAAAACTTGGGCCGCCTTTGCTTTCTTTGCGGCGTACTCTCGAGGGGACAGGTTTGTCCAGTCGGCTAGCCAGCTGGGGGTAAAGGCATGGACAATGTGATGTCCGACTGGGGCCAGGTCAGGGTCCAACAGCGTTGGGATCGACACAAATAGGGTGCCATCCCAGGTATTGTCTGCGGCTTCTAATCGAGACCAGTCTTTGAGAATCACATGGTGACACGCGGTAGCCGCCGGGAGTATCGACGCGTCTATCCCTAGATGCAGACTCAAAAAACTGGGGGCGGGCTCATAGTGCTGCCGCCAACGTTGTTCCTTGGGCGGCAGTGATTCATCCACCAGATGATCAAACGTATCCCAACGGGTGGCGTTGGAGACAATGCGACTGGCCCAATAGCGCTGTCCTGTGGCCAGTTCCACCCCGACCGCTTGACCTCGCTCGGTCAAGATTTTGGTGACTCGCGCCCGATATTGCAGCGTTCCTCCCGCTTTCTCAAACCCGTCAGCCAGGGCCAGGGCAATCTGCCCAACACCGCCTTTGGGGTAGTTGACCCCGCCATAGTGGCGATCGCTAAACACCATGCCTGCATTGATCAGGGGCGTTCGCTCAGCTGTCACCGTTGACCAGCAGTAGCACTCCATATCAATGAATTTCAGCAGAGTGGGGTCGGTGAGGTGGCGGTTTGCGATCGCGCTCACATTCACCGGCAAGCGCCGCGCCAACCCCAGGCAGGCCAATGGTTGCTGCAAAAACACCCGTGCCACATAGCGAGGCTCCTCTAATGACAGCAGCTCAATCCGGTTGAGACAATTAAACACCTCCCAGCATTCGCCATAAAACCGGCGAATGCCCCTTGCCTCATGGGGAAACCGCTGAATCAGCTCGGCTAAAAATTGCTCATACTCGCGATGGACTTTGAAATCTAACCCGTCTGGCAAGTGATAGTGGATCTGCACCGGATCGGGAACCGTGTCCAAAGACATCCCCACCGCCGCCAGGGCCCGGGTTAGTAAATTGGTCGTCCCCTGCTGACCAAACCCAAAAATCATTGATGCCCCCACATCAAAGCGGTAGCCATCCCGTTCAAAGTAGCCAGCGCTCCCCCCTGGGATCAAATACTTCTCCAGCAGCAAGACATCTAGCCCCTTGACCGCCAATTGAGAAGCCGTCACCAGCCCCCCAATCCCCGCCCCAATCACGATCACGTCAAAAACAGATCCATCTGCCATAAAGCTGATACCTTTCGCTGCTGCTGCGTCAAACTCAAAATTTTGATTAGGTGAGGATGCGGATAAGCTTCTGCTTGGGTAAGGTGACCTTGGCCCTTACTTTCTCCTCTCCCTCTGCTCCCCCATCTCCCTTCCCCTTTCCCCTTTCCCCTGCTAGACCTGCCCACGATTAAAGGATTATGATGATGCAAATTCTTTCGCACAGCTGATATTCGCGGCTGCCTTTAAACACTATGGCCCTGCAAATGCGGATTTATGTCCCTCCCCATCCTCTGATTAAACATTGGTTGGGGGTGGTCCGTGATGCCGCTACCCCATCCGGTGTATTTCGCAGTGCTATGACCGAGCTAGGGCGTTGGCTCACCTACGAAGCCGTACGAGAGTGGCTACCTACCCTCGACACTACCGTTCAAACCCCCCTGGCACCCTGCCCGGCCACCTTTGTCAATCCAGATGTGCCGATGATTGCCCTGCCCATTTTGCGGGCAGGGCTAGCGCTGATGGAGGGCGTCCAAACCGCTCTGCCTAATGCCTCGGTTTACCATCTCGGCTTTGTGCGTAACGAAGAAACCTTACAAGCAACCTGCTATCTCAATAAACTACCTGCTCAGCTCGATCCGCAAACCCATGTGTTGATCAGCGAGCCTATGCTGGCCACCGGCGGTACGATTATGTCGACCATGGCAGAGCTGACCCAGCGCGGCGTTGACCCGGCCCTAGTCAGGATTGTTTGCATCGTAGCTGCGGCCCCGGCCCTGCAAAAGCTAGCAGACGCCTATCCTCAGCTCACCATCTACACCGCTGCGATTGACGAAACCCTAAACGAAAGCGGATTTATTATGCCGGGGCTGGGTGACGCTGGCGATCGCACATTTGCGACCTAGGATTGCATCAGTCGCCTTGTGCTCTATGGCGGTAATCTATTAGTTAGACTTCGCAAAACAGTGAAACGACCGTTTGTAGACCGTCAACCGTCGGTGTAAACCTATGAGTCAACCAGACAATTTTGGCAATGGATTTTTGTTAGGCACCCTGGTCGGGGGCCTCTTGGGGGGAGTGATTGGGGCATTAGCCGCTTCCCGACTCCAGCAACCGTCCGAAGCAGAAGAAGACTTCAGTTTGATTTCAGACGATCTCAAGCGCAACCTGGCTGAGGCCAGCACCGAGGAGCAGATGGAAGCTGCCCGCCGGGGGTTAGAAGACAAAATTGCCCAGCTCAACACGGCGATTGAAGATGTCCGTCAGCAGCTTGGCAGCGTCAATGGCCACCCTGAGGTCGTTTCAACCTACGACCCTTCAAACCTGACAGATTCTTAATCTTTTCTCAAATCCTTTCGCCCATAATCCTTTAGAAAGGATATGGGGATTGACAACTAAAGGGGATTCATCAGTTACACTTTAGCTAGGTAAATCCAATCTAGTTTGCAACTTTTGTTCATATAGACCATCATGCTTCAACTACTGGCCCAGGCACTTGCTCAGTTTATTAGCATTTACACTGTTCTCCTGATTATTCGGATTTTGCTCACCTGGTTTCCTAATATTGACTGGAGCAACCCCCTCCTGTCGGCATTGAGCCAAATAACGGACCCTTATCTAAATCTCTTCCGCTCTATTATCCCTGCGATTGGCGGCATTGATTTCTCACCGATTTTGGCTTTCATCGTTTTACAATTTCTTTCGCAAGCCCTGGCCAGGGTAGCCTATATTGCTTATAACAGCGGCGGTAGTTTTATGACCTACTCTTCGTTCTAGGCAGCTTTTCCAAAACCAGCCGATTTCTCAAGCCCCTGATTTCTTACCTAGAGAGAACGCGTGTAGGTGCCTTTGGAGCCCTACATGCGTTCTCTTTAATTGGGTGTTTTATCTGTGGTGTTTAGCCAACAGAGCCTAGCGTCTAACTTTCCCCGCAAATCCAGAGGCTTTGAATTTTTTGAGTTTGAGCGGCGGCGGTTGGTTAGACGCCACCGAAATTCTGAGTTCAAACTCGCTTTCGCCGGGAGGCACGTAGTCAATCGACCCCAGCCGATTGCGGTTTTGCATCACCGGATCATTATTGGCATCGTAGATAAAGCCAAAGATATCGGCATTGAGAACCGGCTTACCCGAGCGGTTGATGGCTTTGCCGGTAATCAGGTAGCAGGTTGCCTCGACCATACTGCCCGCCCCCACAATCCCGTCTGAGTACTCAGCGGGGCAGGCTTTATAGTCAATATCTTGTAAATCAATTTGAGTCAGGGCATAGGTCGGGGCGGCGGTGATACAGCTCAGCAGACCCATAAGCCCCACTAAAAAGGCCACGATGGCGGCTCGAATCCTCATTGGATTAACCTTCACGTAATTCTGATGTCGTCATGCGTTACTTCATCAGTGTAACTGTCTCTAGCCCCTAACCAATGCCTCCCGCATTACCCTCACCGGGGCAGGTTGACCTATCCAAATTTCCAATGCCGCCGCGCCCTGCTGTACGAGCATTTCTAACCCGTCAAAGGTTTTTAGCCCCAGCGACGCTGCCTGCTTAAGAAATTGGGTGGGGCGCGGTGTGTAGATCAGATCGTAGGCGATCGCATCTTTGGGTAATGTCTGCATCTGAGCCACCGTCAGTGGGGATGCTTCGGTCTGGGGATGCATCCCCACCGGGGTTGAGTTCACCACGAGCCCTGCCTGGGGTAAGAACCGATCCAGGCTATCCCAAGGCTTAACCGACAGATTGGGCCGTAGCGGAGAGGTTTGCCAGCTGTTTAGAAAGGCCTGGAGCTTGTCGGTACTGCGACCCACCACCCAGATCTCAGGACACCCCAGCTGATGGCAGGCCGCGACTACCGCCCTGGCTGCGCCGCCATTACCTAAAATCACCGCCGGGGTACTCCCCCAATCGCGATCGCACGCCTGCAGCGGGGCTAAAAACCCCGTCGCATCTGTATTGGTGCCACACCAGCCCGATGCCCCTCGCCATACGGTATTCACCGCGCCAATGGCCTGGGCCACATCGGTGACTTTGCTCAGCAACGGCATAATTGTTTGCTTATGGGGAATGGTGATATTAAATCCCTTCAGACTAATCGCCTCAAATCCCTTCACTGCATCTGTCAATGATGCTGGGGTAATGGGAAAGGGCAGATACACATAGTCAAGGCCCAGGTGTGCGATCGCAGCATTGTGCATCACCGGCGACATTGAATGTTTGACCGGGTACCCAATCACCCCCAACAGTTGCGTCGTTCCTCGAATCAGCACTGGTTTACCCCATTTCAGCAAGCCAATTATAAGTGGGCAATGCTCAGCTTTTCTCGGTCACTTCTCAGGTTTGACTCAGGTTCGGTTCAAGGCAAACTCAGACAGCTAAGGCATTCTAGTTATCAATGAAACTTGAAAGAATAAAACTTGAAAATTAGATTTCAAGTTCAAGGAGGTCAAAATGAAACGCTTCAACGTAACAGTTTCGACCGTAGTGGCTCTCGCAACAGGACTTGCGATCGCATCTCTGACGATTGTCCCAGCCGCCAACGCCGGTGAATTCCTGGATAATGTCACCCGTCCAGAGCCCGTTCAACCCCTTAATCTCTAGACGGCTTAAAGTGACCCATCTAAGGCTCCGTTTCTCGATCCTTAGGTCTATCCCTGTCAGCTATGACAGGGATTTTTTTGTTTAACCTACTACCCTTTACCCACCACTTCCCCATCTCCCCAAGCCTTCTGGGCAAGGCAACCTTGGCCCTATGCCCTTCCCCTTTCGCCCTTCCCTTCCCTTCCTAATCTTCCTCACCTCCCACCTTCCCACCTTTCCGGATTCCCCTCCTTAACCGCTGCAATATTCAAAAAAGCCCCCTGTACTTCCTGCCCCTCTGCTTTCCTGTATGTTGAAGAAAATTACAGCTGGGGTAGGGTATAACACCTGCAGTCACCCCCTGTTGGGAGTGCGATGAGGAATCGACATCTATGCAGCTCTTAAAATTAGCCCTATCCGGAACCCTGAGCCTGGGTTGTCTGATCGCGTTTAGTGCGACTGGCATGGCGCAAAATACGACCCTCTTAAGTGAGCAAGGTCAGTTAGAGGCCGACGACAATCGGCTCGACGACAACAGTTTGTACGATCTGTATCGCTTTGCGGGGGAGGCCGGTCAGCAAGTGACTATTACGCTGGCCAGCTTGGATTTCGATGCCTATCTGTTTTTAGTGGACCCCGACGGCAATAAGCTTGCTGAGAATGATGATATTGAGGGCTCAACCGACGCTAGCCTGACCATGAGTCTGCCGGTCTCAGGGGAGTACATGATTGTTGCCAATTCCTATGACGCCGATGGCATCGGGGCCTACACGGTGACGGTGACCGCTGCGCAGGCCGAGCCCATTGCGACCGAACCCGACCCTGAGGTGACTGCTGAACCCGATCCTGAGGCGACCTCTGAAACCAACCCTGAGCCCTCCCCCGAAATCGGGAGTGAGGCTGAGACTGTGGCGTCAGCGGAGGGGGGAGTTGATCCTGCCCTGCTGGTGGGAGAGTGGTCAGCCCCCGGTGAGTGCGATCGCAGCCGCTATGTCTTTACCCAGGCGGGTGAGTATCTCTGGATGCGCAACCTCGACAGCCGTTGGCAAACCGCCTACAAAGGCATCTATGGCCCCCTCAGTCCAGAGAAAATCAACGAATTTGGCATTACCAGCCCCAGCGCTATCTATGTCGGCGATCAGCCCAATGCAGGCGGCTACACGGTTGAAATCCTGGCCCTAAACGATCAGCAATACGACGGGTTTTGGAACGTCCAGCTCAGCGAAGGCCTCTCGTTTGAAAACCCAGACGACGCTTATTTCAGCTATGAACGCTGTCCTGCTCGTTAGGTGATAGGTGATAGG
>JBCDDJ010000184.1:0-11989 GCA_039180385.1 Cyanobacteria bacterium P01_G01_bin.38
CTTGATGATTGCCGTACACACAGGTGTCTAACGGCTGCAAACGCTCAATCGTCAAATACTCATCTGAGCCAACCCAAAGACTGCCGTCCGGAGTTCTGACAATCGCCGACAGCTGGGCTAGTAAATCCTCAGCATCGCTGCCAAATTTGAGTAAAACCCGGCTCAATAAAAAGCTATTCAACATTAGGTGAGACCATTTTTATGGAATTTTCACGGAAGGATCTATCCGTGAGGGACCTAAAAATCGTAGGCTATTATTAGGTATTGAATTAAATAACTTTATCTAATAAATATGAGTATCTAGTAAATACGAGTCTGATATTTCAGAATCAAATCTGTCCTCATCTCAGAATAATATCGCCTTTTAGTAGAGTTTACAGCAATTATCATCACCCTTAAATCAGTTACATACCCCATCACTGTCTTGAAACAGCAGAACATTCACATTAGATGCTCTGAAAACGGGGTCAAATCTAACCGATTTAGATAAGGGTCTATCAACCTCAAACAGGAGTTCCTTGCATGAAAAAGTGGCTAGAATACAGTTTGCTATCAGTCGTCAGCGGTAGCTTTTTTCTCTTTCATGCAGCCTATGCTGATACTTCAACAGTCTCGGGCTCAACATCAGGCGTGATGGAGGGCAACGCCCTTCAGATTTCAGAAAATGCCGTGACTTCTGAAGACACGGAAATGGTTTCCTCAACAACCGAGATCTCGACAGTCCAACATCTATCCCCCGCCGAACAACAGTTAAGGGCGGAGCGAGCTAATCGTTTATATGACACAGCCGAGCGGTATCGACGTCTGGGTGATCAAACTCAAGCGCTTGAGTCATATCGCTCTGCCCTCTTCATTTTTGAGGTGCTGGCCGCCTCAAGCCAGGAAGGCGAAGCTCAAGAAAGCTTCCAGGTGGCAGCTGAGTTTGTGCGATCGCGCATTTCAGAACTCCGGCAATCGGCGTCCCAAGCCGAGTTATAAGTGCTGACAACGATAGCTCAGCAAAACCAGACTGCCCACCCGGAGACCCTTAAGACGGCTATCATTCACTGGCCATCAGCTAGCAGCCTTTTCTTGATTGCTTGGCAGATATCCCTGCCTGTAGGCATAACAAACAAGCTGAACCCGATTCTCCAGATTCAGCTTGTCTAAAATATGACTCAGATGACTTTGCACAGTCCGAGGGCTGAGAAACAAGCGTTCACTTACCTGCCGGTTAGTATAACCTTGGACAACTTCCCAAAAGACCCTGGTTTCAGCAGGACTCAGGGGCAACGGCTCAGGAGGGTAAGCATTCGCTGACCCAGCCAATCTCGGCTGACCTAAGCGAGTCAGCTCAGCTTGAACGCGACGCCTGCGCTCTAGCTGTGATTCAATTTTTGCAAGCAATTCCCTGGGTCGAAAGGGTTTTACCAAAAAATCATCAGCGCCCAGCTTATACCCCTGAACACAATCGTCCAGCTCGCTACACGTCGTCAAAAAAATGAACGGCACCAGTTGACCAACCGGCATTTCCCTCAGCGTCGAACAAAACTCGAAACCATTCATTTGGGGCATCATGACATCTGAAATTACCAAATCGGGGAGCGCTTGTTTAAATAGCGCCAACCCCTCCATCCCATTCATTGCATTGCACAGCATAAAACCACGCTGCTTCAGATAGCGAGTCAAGGCAACTTGCAAGGTCTTATCATCATCTACCACTAAAATTTTTTGCATCCTGCTCTATCACTTCTAGCCTTATATAAACCGTCATCATTGAGTTGAAAAGATAGATGCTGATAGTTAAAGTACCAAAATCGTGGCGTCCTTATTGTTAGACATCACACATTTCACCTCTGTTTTTATCTATCCGAGCTATGAGTTTAGTTTTATCGCAGCATGTTGCAAGATAATCTCACCCCCACCGCAGCCCTGCAGCAGGCGCAGATTACCCTGTGGAAACAAACTCCAAATTCCTGACTAGCCCAGCCGCCAACGCTTCGCATATTTGCGGGCATAGGTAGCAACCGACTGCCCTGACAGATACAGATGGGTCATCGTCGGCAGCATCGCTGAGATCCCCACCACCATGCCAAAGTATATATTCTTCAAACTTTCTCGGTTAGTTGGGTTAGTCACCGCCTCAACAATGCGATCTTCATAGACTCCCGTGCGCGTCGTAAAAGACTCCGGCGTATGTTGTACAGCACTCACCAACCAACCCGAAAACGAAAACACAAACAGCACCCACCAGGTTGCCACAATGGCAATCAACACATCAATGCTGAGATGGGCCACATAGCTCGTCACTGAGGTTGTCTTAAGCGCCCGCCGCGCAATGTAGACTGTAATGAAAAAGGACAGACTATCAAACAAGGCTCCCAAAATACCCACTGGGAACTGCAGCAAAAAATAATGGGCCCGTTCATTCCCAAACGCCTCTTCTGGGTAAGCCGTCAGCAGCGCTAGCCAGTAGCAGGTCATATTCAGTAGGGTAAAAAAGAGAAACAGCTTTGGGAAAAAGCTAATGAAACTGCCTCGCTTGCGATCGTAAAAATCTAGCAACCGTCCCAAAGCGCGCTTCCAAATAGCCATAATCGGGCGAGTCCGAAACTTGCGTAGCCTCATAGCGGTTCTAAGAAAAATCTATCGTAGCCATAGTCTGGCAAACTTCCTAGAGGCTAGCCATGATCCAGCGCACTGAGGTCTTTAACTGACAGTCAAAAACAATCCCTGAGCGGACAACGACTACATCCGCTCCAACACCTGAATCCCCAACAAAGAAAGCCCTAACTTCAGCGTCCGCGCCGTCAAATCGCACAGCATCAGCCGCGAGGTGCGCTGGGGTTCGTCAGCTTGCAAAACCGAGCAACGGTCGTAAAACTGATTAAACTTTTGGCTTAGCTCAAATAGGTATTGACACAAACGATTAGGAAATAAATCACGAGCCACCTCAGCGATGGTTTCATCGAGCTGCAGCAGATGTTTCGCCAGGGCAAACTCAGACTCGTCCCCCAGGTGGATTTGGGTGTCAGCCCCCAAATTGCCAAAATCAATATCCCCTTTGCGGCTAATCCCCTGCACCCGCACATAGGCATACAGCATATATGGGGCCGTATTGCCCTGCAGGGCAAGCATTTTGTCAAAGCTAAACACATAGTCGCTGGTGCGGTTTTGGCTAAGGTCAGCATACTTGACCGCGCCGATGCCAACTTTCTCGGCTACGTTTTGAACAAACGCTTCTGACTCATTTCGATCTTCTGCCTGAATACGCGACTCTAAATCCTTGCGGGCGCGTTCAACGGCTTCGTCTAATAAATCCTTAAGCTTAATCGTCTCTCCTGAGCGGGTTTTCAACTTCTTGCCATCTTCGCCTTTCACCAAGCCAAAGGGCACATGGGTCAGCTCCACATCGTCGGGAATCCATCCGGCTCGACCCGCCACTTGAAACACCTGGGCAAAGTGATTGGCCTGACCCGCATCCGTCAGAATAACAGCGCGATCGATCTTATCTTTTTGGATGCGATAGCGAATAGCTGCTAGATCGGTGGTGGCGTAATTAAACCCGCCATTTGACTTTTGCACAATCAGCGGTAATGGGTCACCCTCCTTATTCGTGAATCCTTCTAAGAAAACCACCTTGGCACCCTGATCTTTTTCTAATAGGTCAAGGATCGTCAGATCTTTGACGACATCCGACAGCATGGGGTTATAGAACGACTCTCCCCGCTCGTTGATATGTATATCCAGGCAGTCATAAATCTTTTGAAATTCCTTTCGGGACTGCTCACAAAGCACCTGCCATGCCTTTAGGGCAGATTCATCGCCGGACTGCAGCTCGACGACCGCCTTGCGAGAGGTTTCTTTAAAGGCCTCATCATCGTCAAAGCGTTTTTTAGCCTGCTTGTAAAAAGTTACGAGGTCACCAATATCTACCTCAGAGCCTGCCTCCAGCGCCTCAGGGCAGGCCTCGCGCAAATGGGTAATCAGCATACCAAACTGGGTACCCCAGTCACCCACGTGATTGAGCCGCAGCACGTCATGTCCCGAAAACTCGAGCACACGGGCAATGCTATCCCCAATAATGGTCGAGCGCAGGTGGCCGACGTGCATTTCTTTGGCAATATTGGGGCTTGAGAAATCGACGATGATTTTTTGGGGCGGTTTGGCCTTGGACACCCCCAACCGCTCGTCAGATTGCATCACCTTCAGCTGGGCCTCGAGGTAGTCGGTCTCAAACTTCAGATTGATGAAACCGGGGCCTGCTATTTCAGGGGGTTCGCACAGATCGCTGACATCCAGATTTTCAACGATTTGGGTTGCGATCGCACGCGGATTACTTTTCAGCGGCTTCGCCAGTGACATCGCCAAATTAGCCTGATAGTCACCAAACTTAGGATTTGCCGTCGGCACCAGCACCGGATCGGTCCCTTCAAGCTCTGCCCCAAAAGCGGCAACCAATGCTTGCTGTATGCGGGTTTTCAGTTCTTCAATCGTCGATAGCATGGCGGCGGTGTTCATCATCCTTAAAGCAAGCCAATCTATAGCCTAACAAGGAATCTTACTGGTTCGACACCCCATCTAAATCGCGCCTTACCCCATCCGGGTAGCCCCCCAGAGTTCTCTTCAACGGGGGTGAGGGCAATGCAGGCGCTCCGCCTGGGTCCAAAACAACTTTTGCTATACACTAACCACAAAGCCCGTCTGACACTGCCAATGACGCCGCTTCGTAAACCTAGCAAAGCCGAAATCCAAGCCGCCTACGGCAGCACCATGCCCGATATCATCGGCCCTGATTTAAAAATTCTGTTTTGCGGCATCAACCCCAGCCTCTACAGCATCGCGGTCGGGCACCACTTTGCCCGACCTGGCAATCGATTTTGGAAAGCACTCCATGGCGCGGGTTTTACCCCACACGTCTACTCCCCGACAGAAGACAAAAGCTTATTAGAGCTAGGCTACGGTGTCACGAACGTAGCTTGGCGGGCCACGGCCCGAGCCGACGAGCTGAGCAAAACAGAGCTATTAAAGGGATATGAACTGCTGATTGACAAGGTGACAACCTATAAACCCGTCTGTCTGGCGGTGCTAGGCATTAGCGCCTATCGCATCGCCTTTGAGCACCCTAAAGCCAAGATCGGAGAACAACACCCCAACTGGCATGGGACGCGCGTTTGGGCCTTACCCAACCCCAGTGGCCTAAATGCCCACTATCAAGTAGATGATCTCGCAAAGGTTTATCAAGAATTACGACTTGCCGTTGAAGATCATCCGTAATTTCCCAAAAAGCTAGCGAAGATAGAAGTATCACCTACGCCACACTTCGTGTTCCCTAGACTTCAGACACACCATGCCACACTTCGAAGAGTATCAGGCCCCCTATCCAGAAGATCTGATCATTGAGGTGCCTGCACAATATCGATACCCCGAAGTCGACTCAATCCCAAATGGAATGACCCCCATGGGCCAGATCGACACCGAAGGGAAACTGCACCAAGGCACAGCCGCAGGCCAAGCCCCTTGGTGGATAATTATTGCCAGCTGGCCCATTATTGGATTCCCCGGTCTAGTCTTTTTAGGCCTCTCTCTCGCCCAAATTGTTCACACCTTTGAGCAGCTGATTGAGGGGGATATTAGCCGTCATGTATTTGCGGCCACAGCAACAGTTTGGTTGCTGCCCACACTACTAGCGCTTGCCATTGTGTGTATTCCGGCTCGAGGCACCTTGGCAAAGCTGAGAAGATCGTTCACTTAAACAGTAAAATTACGACATTAATGAGGTTCAGACACTCTCTTGCGATGGCCCATCTGGGCAAAGCTTTGACCATCGCATTCGGTACCCTGGCGCTCTCAAGCACCCTAGCTATCGTCCCCATCGATACCTGCGTATGGGCCAGCCGCTCCAGCGCCCGACACTATGGCACTGATGGCAACGCAGGGCAAATGGGCCGAGATGGGAGAGCCGGAAACGATGGCCAAAACCAGACTATTCGCGCGACGGGTAATCCATTCAATCTCGACCTCTTGGGCAGCCATGGCCGAGACGGGGAAGATGGGGAAGACGGACGACGACCTCGGTGCCGACGGCAGCCTGATCGGGGTAATGGTGATTTGAGAGCCGCCAACGGTGCCAACGGCGGCGACGGGGGGCGAGGCGGCAACGGCGGTCGGGGTGGCACGCTCACGGTGTACTACACAGACCCTAGCCAGCTGCGACAGATTTTGGTCAATGCCGACGGCGGGCGGAGCGGGCGGGGCGGACGCGGCGGGCGGGGCACCGCAGGCTGTGAGTGTGACGATCGCCAGTGGACAATCACCACCTGCACCGATGGCACTTGCACATCCAAAGACTATGACTGCTATGACGGCACCGATGGCCGCTATGGTAACGACGGCAACCCCGGCGAAAACGGTGAGGTCGGCCAGCTGGTGCTAATCAATCAAACAGAGCCTCTCCCCGACGAAGCGCCGACCCAAACAGTTGCACTTGCAACCATCACTGAGCCCATCGAGCTCTCCCGCAACCTATGGGAAACGCGCTCAGGGGCACCGGCACTGCTGGCATCGGGCTCGGTGATCGCGGATAGCTATCAGCACTACACCGGGCACATTACCGGCAGGTTTCAACTCGACTGGCAGGCGGCGCGATCGCAAACACAATTCACCGAAGTACTCAACCTGGCGCTAGCCCCTAGCGGACAAATCCAACTGGCATTTCCTGAAGACCTGTGGATCAGCGGTGAAACCCGTCAAACTGAAACCCTAACCACCTATCGCGTCGATGGCATCGTGCGCGCTCAGGAAGCGACTCGGTTAGCCATGGGTCAGGTTTCGGGGCACAGCCGCACGTTTGAGATGAATCTGGTTGACCTCGGTCGGCAGTCCGACCTGGTCGATACCCAGTTTCTCATCCGCTACCGCACCACTCGGGACGACAATCCTCGTCGGGCCCGCTACGTAACCCAGTATGAGGGCACTATTCCAGCCGAGTTGATTAGCCGCGATCACAACCGCTTTAGTCTGGCCCTAGGTCGACTGCCCATCAGGAGCCAACTGCTCAGCGCGGGCACCCAGGCTCAAATCGAAATTACCGCCGTCAGATCCTACGGCGGACGGTCCGCTGAGCAGAAACTAGATTGGCAAGGCCGGATTTAAGATTGCCTCAAGTTTAAAAATTAGGTTGTGACGGCAGGGGAAACAGAGGGTGCAGGGGGAGAGGAGTATCAGCCCACTATGACGCGTTTTTGATACTCAGCTTCACTCATTAAATCCAACGTGCTCTCAACACGGTCTAAGAAAACATGCCCTTCTAGATGGTCGAGTTCGTGTTGAAAAATCCGGGCCACAAAATTCTTTAGCACCTGACGATGATGTTCACCCCAGCGGTCTTGATAGGCAATTTCAATGTCTCGGTAGCGAGGCACTAAGCCCCGTATGCCTGGCACACTCAGACAGCCTTCCCACCCCTTTACAGTGTCTATCGAGTGAGATAGCAGCTGTGGATTGAGCATGGGGGTCGGCTCCATTTTGGGCGCGTTGGGGTAGCGGAGGTTGGGGCGTGAGGCAATGATGATCAACCTGACGTTTTCGCCCACCTGGGGCGCGGCAATCCCAACGCCATGCTCAGCTTGAACCGTGGTGAGGAGCTGATCGATCAGGGTTTGAATAGCAGCAGAAGGGGGCGTTACGATCGCGCTCGACGGCTGCCGCAGCTGCGGATTTCCCAACTGCACAACCGTTAACTCATCCTTGGACTCATCAAGAAGTCTATACATACTCCTATTCTGACATACGAAATCAGCAACCCCTCCTATCCCAAAACTGGGAGAGGAGTTGATAGAGGGGCTGGAATCAACCCTGACCTATCGGCGATTCGCCTCAACCGGCAACGCCCCTGGACTCACATTGAGCTCGACTGTCTGCCCATTTCGATCGATTTCTAGCTCAATGGGTTCGCCAATGTCAGTCCCTTGCACAATGCCCTGGACCTGCTCAGCATCCACCACCGTCTCACCATTCATCCGCACGATCACATCGCCAGGTTGCAAGCCTGCCTGCACCGCGGGTGAGTTGCGCATCAGGCCCAAAATCACCACCCCCTGCTCGGCCTGGATGCTGAGATTACTGCGCGGATCTTGATTAATCTGCTGTCGCAGGTCCGCCGTCAGCGTCCGCATTTGGATGCCCAGGTAGGCATGATCCACACGACCGTTGGCAATCAGCTCATCGGCCAGTTCCTGGGCAGCCTTGATCGGAATCGCAAAGCCTAACCCCTGGGCCCCGCCGATGATGGCCGTATTCATACCAATCACCTCACCGCGCTCATTGAGCAACGGCCCTCCGGAGTTGCCAGGGTTAATCGCCGCATCCGTTTGAATAAACTCCACCCGCTTATCCGGCACTCGGATCTGAGCACTGGTCCGCCCAGTGGCACTGATAATCCCAGCGGTGACCGTATTGTCTAACCCCAAGGGATTGCCAATGGCAATCGCCCATTCTCCAGGCTTAAGCGCATCCGAATCCCCCATGGGTACTGTCGGTAAACCGGACGCCTCTACTCTCACCACAGCTACATCTGTCAAAGAATCTTGCCCCAACACCTCGCCCCGCAGCTCACGACCGTCTTTGAGGGTCACCGTTACTTCATCAGCGCCCTCCACTACGTGAGCATTGGTCAAAATAATCCCGTCGGCATCTGTGATAAATCCAGAACCAGTTCCCCGCTCAACACGAGTCGATGGCTGGTTGGGAATGCCTCGATCACCAAAAAATTCACGAAAGAACGGATCGTCAAACACACTGGGTCGCCGCTGAGTCACCGTGCGCGCTGAGTCAATGCGCACCACAGCAGGCCCAACCCGATCCACCGCTGACGCGATGAAATTAGCCCCAGTCCGATCGGTCGGCAGCTGACTAATTAAGGCCGCAGGCTCCAGCGACAGCGCATTCGATGGTTGGGTACGCCCCGTGGCAATCAGGACAGCACCCGCACTGATACCGCCTACCATCAAATAGCTAATCGCCTGTTGTGCCAAAGATTTCAAATGTTTAAGATGCGGGTCACTTGACTTCATATTTTTTCCAATCAACAAATTATCTATGCCCTCATTTCCTTATAGCGTTTACGCCTGGCAACCGTGTTATGCCAACGTGACACTCCTGTGACAGTCCTCAAAAAAGTCCGTCGGGATGCGGTACTCTTTAAAGGCTAAACGCTCCGAGCACCCCCACATCTAGACTACGAACAGAGTTTCTTAGCATATCCCTAGTGCCAGAGCAAGTTTTTTTTGCATATCTCTATGATGATTTGCTGCTTGGTGAGGACATCCGGAGGACACCAAAATGTTGGCAACCGAACTCACACATCAGTCGTCAAGCCGTGTATCCAGGTCGCACTGGATAGCGGATAGTGCATCATTTACCAAATCAAACCCTTTACTTATATGTAAAGTCGCTCAGCATCTGAGTCACTATCGAGCCCCTTAGGCGCTTGTCAGAACGGGTTTGCCCCATTGGGTACCCTTGCTTTTAATCCCCAAAACACCCACAAAATTCAGGCAAATCAGAATTGCCAAGGGGTATGCCTAGGCATATTAGTCAGACCCAGAGACTTAGTTCATTTCAGCAGAGGTTGCGAAGGTTGGTCGTGGATAAGCTAGAAGAAAGTCTTTGGAATCAGGTACTCGATCGGCTCAAGACCCAACTCAGCGGGCCGACCTTTGAGACGTGGATCAAACCTGCTCGCCTACAGGAACTCACAGAAACCTCCTTAACCATTTCGACCCCCAATCCGTTTGCGCGGAACTGGCTGCAAAAGCACTACATCACCACCATTAGCGATATTACCCGCGATATTTTAGGCCACCCGGTCGCCGTAAAGGTGACGGTCAATGAGGGTGTTGACTCCCCTATTCCCAGCGTGCCCCCTGAAGCCAACCGCCCGGTGGAGGCTCCGGCCAAAGCTAAAGCTCCCAACTCACCCAGCAACTGGAAACCCCGCGCCCCCGAGCTAAACCCCAAAGCCGTCTTTTCACGATTTGTGGTCGGGTCCAATAACCGCATGGCCCACGCGGCATCCCTCGCAGTTGCCGAATCCCCTGGCCGAGAATTTAACCCCCTGTTTTTATGCGGCGGGGTGGGGCTGGGCAAAACCCATCTGATGCAGTCGATTGGGCACTATCGTCTCGAAATCGAGGATGCGGCCAGGGTGGCCTACGTGTCGACCGAGCAGTTTACCAACGACCTGATCACGGCCATCCGGCGCGATAGCATGCAGCGCTTTCGGGAACAGTACCGCGAGGTTGACCTGATCCTGGTGGATGATATTCAGTTTATTGAAGGCAAGGAATATACCCAAGAGGAGTTTTTTCATACATTTAATACGCTCCACGAAGCTGGCAAGCAGATTGTGCTGGCCTCAGATCGCCCGCCCAATCAAATTCCCCGACTCCAAGATCGACTGTGCTCACGGTTCTCCATGGGGCTGATCGCCGATATCCAACCCCCTGATTTTGAAACTCGCATGGCGATTTTACAAAAGAAGGCAGAGTACGAAAATGTGCGCATTGGCCGCGAGGTGATTGAGCATATCGCCGCCGCCTATACGTCTAATATTCGTGAGCTAGAGGGGGCCTTGATCCGTGCGATCGCATACGCTTCTATCTCAGGTCTACCCATGACCATCGACAACCTGGCCCCAATTCTCAATAGCCCGGTCGAAAGAGTAGACGCCTCCCCTAAATCAGTCCTCAAAGCCATTTCAGACACCTTTAACGTCTCGATCGAAGACCTCAAAAGCAACTCACGTCGGCGCGAAATTAGTCTGGCTAGACAGGTCGGCATGTACCTAATGCGCCAGCATACCGACCTGAGCCTGCCTAAAGTGGGAGAGGTCTTTGGCGGCAAAGACCACACCACCGTGATGTATAGCTGCGACAAAATCAACCGGCTGATCAAAGAGGACATGACCCTGGCCCAAACGGTCCGTCAGGTGAGCGATCGCCTTCAAGCAGGTAGCTAGCCTTAATCGCTGAAAAACCGGGTGTCTCCGTCAGCTGTGATCAGAAGGTTATGAGCTGGAGCGAGACACCCGGTTTTTCATAGAGACACCCAGTTTTAATCCGTTATTAATCGAAAATGTAAAAAATTAAAGCAAAAAATCTGTGGAAAACCTGGCGATTCTTGTGGAAAACCTCGTAAAGGAATGGGGAGAATACATGGCCCAAGGTGGAAAAAAAGCTTGACAAGTCGAGACCTGTGGAATGCAACCTATATTCTCCACACCTTTTCCACAGGGTAAAAATACGGAGATCGCCCAGCCTGTCATCTTTTAACCAAACCTTTCCACAATTTCCACAGTGTCTACTATAGCTATTTAAAAAGTATTTATTTCTAGATAGATCTTAGACGCCCAACCGGGCAAAATAAGATCTTTGAATCCTGCAGGGAGGGTGCTAGGATTGGCATCCAACCGACCTAAACCACAACCCGTCTAAACCTTGAGTTGTGCCTAAAGGCAGTCTGAGCCTGGATGTGGTCAAGCTTGAAAGTGTCCCTGGTAAGAGCGTCCTATGAAATTTGTTTGCTCTCAGAGTGAATTAAATACCCATCTCTCAATGGTGGGTCGAGCTGTGCCATCACGGCCTACCAAGCCAGTGCTGTCTAATATTTTGCTCAAGGCCGATGACGATGCTCAACAGGTCACCCTGATCGGGTTCGACGAAACCCTTGGGATTCAAACACGATTTCCAGCCCAGGTTGACGAAAAAGGTGAACTGACGTTACCGGCCAAGCTGCTATCTGACATCGTGGCTCGATTGCCGTCTGAGGCATTAGAGATCAGTGGTTCTGAAGATGACGCTGTGGTCACCCTCACCTGCTCCTCGGGCGAATATCAAGTGCGAGGCATGGGTGCGGAGGATTATCCGGCTTTGCCAGAGGTCGAAGATGGCCAACTTGCAAAGCTATCGGCTGAGGCCGTGTTAGAAGGGTTGCACGGCGCGCTGTTTGC
>JBCDDJ010000185.1:0-11957 GCA_039180385.1 Cyanobacteria bacterium P01_G01_bin.38
AGAAACTGCCTTTTGGCAGCAGCTGATCGGCGGCTACCCCCCCGTAGTAAATGGGCAGACACCAGGCTAAGAGAGCATCCCACAGTTTTTCACTCACATACCACTGATTGTCTGCATAATTTTCAATAGCCAAGTTGTACCGATAAGGAGCCATGACGTACCATTTATTATTCACGCTGCCTTTCGCCCCCGACCATTCGGGTAAATCTCTCCCATAGACATCTATTTCACTCATGTCTGCATCTTTCAATAACCTCAAAAAATCTAACCGCTTACGATGGTTTTCTGTACGATTAACCCCTGATGTAATCCAGCTGCAAGCCCTAACCTTTTCAGGCGGATGCATATTATCTAGCGATTGGAAAGGTACATTTACATACCAAATAGCCGGCATGTAATCGGGGATAGGTGCAAACTCTTCGGGGCCTGAAACGTAAGCACAGTACTTTTGCGCCTGCTGATATTTTTTCTGATGACGGGCCACCAGTTCTTCTAGCGGTGGCTCTCTCATCAAACAGACCAACTGCTCTTTTGCCACACCTCGCAAGCTAGCCTGAACATGAGCCGCCGCATCAACCTGAGGCTTCATCTTGGATTGAAACGGCCAAATTCTTTTTTGCGTGGGTGGTTTCGGAGCTTGAAAATTGTACTGATATAGCAGCAAAAAGTCCGGATTTGGACATTGCGCGAGCATCTGGATGCGCTTCCAAGCGCCAAAGGCATCAGGCGTTTGTTTCCAAAGCCAATCACTTTGAGTTAACCCTTGATAGCTTGAAACCATGCCAAATACAGATCGCTTCATACCTTAAAAATATTTCAAACAACACGTCAAGCAATTTTAGGCGAACTTTTGGGGCCTTATTTCTGGTGCGACTCGATCTAAAATTGCTTGGATCCGGTTTTCCCAGGTAAAACGCTGGACAAAAGCAATACTGTCAGTGCAGTACCCTTGGGTACCCAGCTGGGAGTCTAAAAGGTGTTTCAGACTCTTTCGAAATTCGGAGGTGTCATCCGGAGCACACCAGACAATACCTGTCTTAGCCGTCGTCAAATTCTTAAGAGACGGTATAGTGGTTGCGACAACAGGCGTACCAGACGCCAAATAATCAAAGAGTTTGAGGGGTGAAGTAAAGGTTGCAGCTTGCCCATTACAGTGGGGATGAACCAGTGCATTGGCTGCCTGCAATAAGCTGCTTAGATCATGCTGGGGGAGAAAGCCAACAAGTTCGATATTTTCAATTTGTTTGCTTTTCAGCGTGGATTCATAAATCGTTTGTTGAGACGCTGGGCCACCCGCGATCGCAAATTTTACTGTGGGAAAATCATGCGCTATTGCAATGATCTGATCGATGCCTTTAAACGCGTAGAGGGCACCCGCGTAGACGACCAGTTGCTCAAACCGATCGCCCAGAAGCTTTGTACGCCAGTGCTGGGCTGCATCAGGATGCCGTTCTAAAAATAGTTTGTTGTAACCATTAGGAGCGACTAAAATTTTGTGGGCTGGCATACCGTTAGCGATCATATTATCTCGCACAGTCTCAATCACAGTCACCGCCACCTGTAGCCAGGGGCTATTAACAATGTCAGCTTCGTACTGGGCTTTTTGATAGTGGTGACATTCATAAATGACTGGAACCCCTGAGGAGATCACTGTCTTAGCAAAATTCCAGTCACGGGTATGGACTAACTGAATGCGTTTCTTTAAGTGCACAGGCCAATAGTACTTACAAGCGAGGGTGCTGGGGCTCGTTAGCTTTCCTTTGAAAGCACCGATTGGCCAGGGCATTGAGAGCGGTAGCAGCTTTAGCCGATTGCCAGTGTTGTAAAACTGTTGAAATTTATCCCAGATTGGCTGAGGGCGAAAGGGATAAACCCAATCAATTGGATTCAAGGCTTGGTACCCTTGTTTGGTAAAAGATAGAACCGTGGGATAACCCAAATTAGCAGCCGCATTGGCACATTGCACTACCTGAATCAAGTGGGCCTTGGGCTGGGGTAAGACATCACGGACATAAAATAAATAGTGTTTAGTCATAAGCGGTAGACAAGGCAGCTTCCCTATTAAGTTGAAAACCGACTTAAAAATAAGAATTACAGAATAGATACCTTCGTTTAAAGCCTGGCGTTATCCCCATCCAGACAGCCAATAGCCATCAGCTCCCCGCTAGGTTGAATGCTTCGCTGTATACTCATTTAGACGAGTAGACAGCATTTTGGTCAGAGGAGTCCCATTTAGCGACTCGCTGGGGGCTGTGCCCGTTTCAAGCTCTTCAACCGCTTTCAGAAGGCTAATAGCATCTTGATAGGCTTCTAAGGTCAGGTCTTGCTGCTCTTCGGGGCTCTCAATCAGCTCGTCATCAGCCAGTAGCTGTAATGTGCCCAACAGAGAGTTCAATCGGGTTCGCATTTGATAAGACGCCCGCTGCAGGCTACGATTTCTCTCCTGGTTGATCAGTTGCTGCGGGGTCTCTTGAAACTGCATTGAATAGAGTTTTGAGTATAGACCTTGCTTCTCGAGCAATTTGTAGTGGGAGCCTAGTTCAACTACCTTGCCCTTATCTAATACCGCAATCTGATCGGCATTTTGAATCGTAGAGAGACGGTGAGCAATTACCAGCGTAGTGCGATCTCGACTCAAGTCATCCAGCGCTTTTTGCACCAGACGTTCCGATAGCGTATCCAAGGCACTGGTCGCCTCATCAAGGATTAAAATATCTGGATCCTGGAGCAAAGCCCGGGCAATAGAAAGGCGCTGGCGCTGACCACCGGAGAGCAGCACACCTCGATCTCCAATAGGGGTATCGAAGCCCTGGGGCAATCGCGTAATAAACTCATAGGCATTGGCCCGTTTTGCCGCATCAATGATTTCGTCTTCGGTTGCTTCGGGGCGAGCGTAGGCGATATTATCGCGGATAGGGGCATTAAATAAAAAGGTTTCCTGGCTGACAATACCCATGCGAGCACGCAGGCTCTCAATATTGAATTCGCGCAGATCTGACCCATCGATTAAGATGCGCCCGCCGGTAGGGTCGTAAAAGCGCGGCAGCAAATCGGCTAAAGTTGACTTACCGGCTCCTGAAGCGCCGACCAGGGCTAGCTTAGTACCTTTTGGCAAAGGCAGATTTATCTCTTTAAGAACCAACTCTGCGGTGCCTGGATAGTGAAATGAGATGTTCTCAAAAACAATCCCTTGTTTCAGGGGACTGTAAAGCCTTTCCCCCGAAGGCATAAAGGGCTTATTATCACGCGCTAGAAAATCGTTTACGATGGCGACGCTAGCCGCGGCATTGGCAAACTCGCTGCGCACCGAATTAAGCTGCCCCATAAAGGGAATCAGGCGAGAAAGAATAAATAAGTAGGTCAACAGTACCGTGCCTAAGCTTTCAGGCTGGTTGGCAAAAATGAGTCTGCCAACCAGGACCATAAATAGCAGCGCGAAAATACTCGCAATTTCGTTAGTCGGCCCAATCTTAGCGGAGTTAGCTAACGATTGCAGGGCAGCGCGTTCGCGATTGATAATCAGCTGCCGAATTTTGTTGTACTCCCGCTTTTCATTGCCGGTCGCTCTAACCAGATGAATGCCTGCCAGGGTTTCAATAAAGCTGATCGAGTACTTTTTAGACGCTTCGGCGAGCTGACGACCAAATTCGCGAGAGCGCTTAATAGTTTTCTGATTAAGCAAGACTACGATTGCCATGAAACCGGTAGCCGCAATCGTCAGTTGCCACGAAATTGAGATCAGCAAACCTGCTAGCAGCAAGACATTAAACGTAATTCGAACGAAGTTAATCATCATCCGAATGGCGGCTGCTGTCCGACTGACCTGGTCGTTGATTCGGTGGATGATATCGCCCGCACTCATTTGATAGTGATAGTCTAAGTCCACCTCCAGTAAGATGCTTAGACCATCCTGTCGCAGATCGCGTGTCAGTGACTGAGAGAGTCTGCCATTGGCCAGCGTGCCCAGATAGTTCGTCACATTTTTGAGGATAATTGCGATCGCAATCGCCCCTAGCATGGCGATGGCGCGATAGTTTTCAGGCAAGGGCGAAAACCAATTCAAAATCCCCCTCAGTGCTGCAGGAAACTTATCCACCTGCATGAGATCGCTATTGCCAATACTCAAAAGTACTGGGATTACCAGGGTCGTGCCCACCCCATTAAAAATGGCCCCTGAAAAATTCAGGCCAATCGCCAGGATAATCCAGACATAATGACGAAGAGCATACTTAAGGAGAAGAGCGTTTGGTGACATGGGATACGGCTAATAGCAAAAATAGAATGAATTAATCAGCAATGTCTCTTAAACCAAGGTGGGGCCAGCTATCACCCCCTGGTCGATTTTGAGGCCATGACTTTATCCATCACCTCAGCAAGGCGAGCGGCCATCGCGTCAATACTGTACAACTGCATACATCGCTGGCGAGCAAGCTGCCCCCTCAGCTCAGCCTCTTCTGGATGAGCCAAAATCCAAGCGAGCTGAGTTGCAATTTGCTCAGGGGAGTCAGCATCCACCAAGTAGCCAGTCTTTCCCAGAATTTCTGGAATATCACCGACGCGAGTTGCGAGTATCGGCTTCGCCATCGCCATGCCATCTGTCAGCTTAAGAGGAAACTGGGCCTGGGCCGCTGGGGTATCTCGCTGAGGTACCACGATAACATCAGCAGCAGCCACCACCTCTGGCATAGCGGTATAGGCGCACTTGGGTAGCTTGATAATCCAGCGACTCCACTGCTTTATCAAGTGGTTGTCATAGTCGTCATAGGGGCTACCCCCTACAATCACCAATCGCAAGTCAGATCGATCAAGCTTGTCCAGGGCGGTTAAGACATTTTCGAGCCCTTTATAAGGTCGAGGAGCCCCCGGAAACATTAAGACTCGATAGTCAGATAGACCGTATCGGGCTCGGCTAGCTTCAGCGTCATGTTGATTTGGGTCAAACAGCTGAACATCTTTGCCATTAGGCACATAAAAACCACCAAAGCGCGATTGCAAAAATTGGGTATGTACAGTAACTGCATTGGCATAGCGCACATATTTCTCAACCCAGCGCAAATAGAGGGGATGATCAGGGTTACGCAAACCCCCATCCGGCTTAAGCAAATCACGCGCCCGCTGCTTTAAAGAGCCTTGATAGCGCCACTGATCGCCCCCGTGCCAGCTAAGTTCCCAATCATCAATATCTAGAATAACGGGTCGCTGGGTTCTAAAGCGTTGCCACAGGGCAGCCCCAAAGCTACTAGGCTTGAGCTTATAGGCATAGATGATATCACCTTGGGCTTGGGCCATAAGCTGCTGAGCCGATCGAAAAAATTGGGGATATTGACAGTTAGGCAATGCTTTAATCGGGATCTCAGCGGTAAACTCTGATTCGATTAGCTGATCAGCAAACCCTAAAATTTCAACGCTGTAGCCTAACGTCTGTAGCGCATTGGCCAGCAAAAAAGGGCGGACGGCTCCCTTCCATCGACCAGCTCCGCTGCTCGATAAATCACTGGCAATGATCGAAACTTTAACCTGCGTCGCTGTAGAAGGCCGCAAACTACCCCCAAAACTATTTAAGTCAACAGATGTTAGGAAGTTACTTGTCATCGACCCTTTAGATAACCCTGAGCTGACTGAGGACAGATGCAAACCCATCAGTTCCAACACGCAATCTAAGTAAAGTTCCGCATTTTCACACCTCGGTCTACAGGCTATAGGTTGCCCACTTAAGGTCATTCAAAACCAGTTCACAAGCATGAAGAAGGGCTGACCGCCCAACTTCGCAAAAAATTTATTTGATGAATTAGGATTTACGCAAATTAATTACATCCCTATTCCCTGTGACCTAGTTCTCCATTCCCCAGATCAGGTGGAAATTCCAAAGGCAGCTCACCCAAATCGCCTTTGCGAAAATTATGTAACAGCTGCCGGGCCGTGCGCTCGACATCGCCCTTATGGTTGGCCTCAGCGACCTGCACCAGATAGGTTTCACCACTAACTGGGGCTGGATCGATGTGGTAGCGATCGCACAGCGGCTTCAGCATTTCAATGTCCGTGGCCTTGGCGTTCAACTGCTTCAGCAAATCTACAAAAGCGGCTGCAATCCGTTGATTGTCGTAGGACGCTTCACCAATATCCTCACAAATCGCCAGCTTCAGAGCTGCCGCCTGATCTTCTAGCTGTACCGGGATAATGCCAGGGGCATCCAATAGCTCAATTTCATCAGAGATACGAACCCAGCGCAGCTGTCGGGTGACCCCAGGGCGACGCTCGCTCGCCACCACCTTGCGTTTGAGTAAGCGGTTGATCAAGGCTGATTTGCCGACATTTGGGAAACCAATGACAACAGCCCGCACGGGTCTGGGCCGCATCCCGCGCTGCCGTCGCCGTTCATTCATCGCCTGACCTGTGCGCTGGGCTGCGGTTAAGACTGATTTGACCCCCCGTCCCTGTTTTGCGTTGGTAAAGTAAACCGTTTGGCCTCGGGCCTTAAACCAGGTTTGCCACTGCTGCTGGGCCACAGGGGCAATCATATCTACCCGGTTTAATACTAAAACCCTGGCTTTTTCGCCAATCCAGCGATCAACGCTAGGGTGATGAGTGGCCAAAGGAGCCCGAGCATCCCGCACCTCTAAAACCACATCGACACGCTTAATTTGCTCTAGTAGGGCTCTTTCGGCCTTGGCGATGTGGCCGGGATACCACTGGATTGGCGGGGATGACATGACTATGGCACCACCAAAACCGGACAGGGGGCTAGGTTAATTACCCGATTGCTGACGCTATCAGCCTGCCCCTCTTCGGTCAGGCCGATGCCTCGGCAGCCCATGATGATCAAATCGGCTGAGATTTCGTCCGCCACATCGCAAATCACGAAAGCCGGTTTACCTTCTCGTTCAATGGCTTCGGTCTCAATGCCCTGCTCATTAAAGATGGCCTTAGCTTTTTCCAGGAGTTGGGCAACGGCCTCGGGGGAAGCCTGTTCCGGGTGATTAATTCGCCCCTCGGCATCAGCCGCCTCCACAACCGACAAAAGATATAAGCGACTCTGATGAAATTTTATGAGTTCAACCGCCGTGCCCGCTGCCTGCTGGGCTTCTGGGCTGGCGTCTATGGGGAATAGAACCGTCTTAAACATGGCTTAGCGTAGAGAAGACACAGACTTCGGTAGAATGATGAGAATTACCAATAGGCGATCATACCTATTGTGTTCTTTTTTAGTGAGCACTCCGCGATCTAGGGTAGACAACCTTTGTCTAGCTTTGGATCGAGGCGTGCATAACGTAACAATACTGCATTCATATCTGCATTTAGGAGGGTAATTCTGTGGCGAAGAAATCCATAGCGGACCTGTCAACCAGTGACGTGTCAGGCAAGCGTGTACTCATGCGGGCGGATTTTAATGTGCCCCTGGACGATCAGGGCAACATTACAGACGACACGCGGATTCGGGCAGCGCTGCCGACGATTCAAGACCTCACTGGCAAGGGTGCCAAGGTGATTTTGTCGAGCCACTTTGGTCGCCCCAAAGGTAAAGTCGTTGACAGTATGCGCCTGACGCCAGTGGCGAATCGTCTATCTGAGCTACTGGGTCAAACCGTGGTGAAGTGTGACGATTGCATTGGTGATGCTGTTAAGACCGCTGTGGATGGTTTGCAAGACGGTCAGGTTGCCCTGCTAGAGAATGTTCGCTTTTACGAGGGCGAAACCAGCAATGACCCGGCATTTGCAGAAAAGTTAGCGGCTAACGCAGATTTATATGTCAACGATGCCTTTGGAACCGCCCACCGTGCCCACGCCTCGACCGAAGGGGTGACTCAGTATCTTAGCCCCGCCGTCAGCGGTTTCTTGATTGAGAAAGAGCTGAAGTACTTGCAGAGCACCATTGATAATCCCCAGCGCCCCCTGGCTGCAATTGTCGGCGGTTCTAAGGTGTCGTCAAAAATTGGCGTGATCGACACGCTACTTGAGAAGGTCGATAAACTCTTTATCGGCGGTGGCATGATCTTTACCTTCTACAAGGCTCGTGGCCTCAGTGTTGGCAAGTCTCTGGTCGAAGAAGACAAGCTAGACCTGGCTAAGTCTTTGGAAGCCAAAGCTAAGGAAAAAGGCGTTGATTTGCTGCTGCCGACCGATGTGGTCGTAGCCGATAACTTCGCCCCTGATGCCAATGCTCAGACCGTCAGCATTGATAACATCCCCGATGGCTGGATGGGGCTAGACATCGGTCCTGATTCCATCAAAGTTTTCCAATCTGCTCTGTCTGAATGTAAGAGCGTCATCTGGAATGGCCCTATGGGTGTGTTTGAGTTCGACAAATTTGCAGCGGGAACCGAAGCGATCGCAAACACATTAGCCGATCTTACTGGCACTGGCTGTATCACCATCATCGGCGGTGGCGACTCCGTAGCCGCCGTTGAAAAAGTCGGCGTGGCTGAGAAGATGAGCCATATCTCCACTGGCGGTGGCGCTAGCCTCGAGTTGCTCGAAGGCAAAACCCTGCCCGGTATTGCCGCCCTCGACGACAAGTAGAGGAAAATCCGAATTCAGCACTGCTGATTTTATAGTCGCCAAAAGCTCCGCCCGCGGGTGGGGCTTTTGGCTTTTGAGTTAGGCTATGAAATAAGCATCACAAACGGTGAGTGGCCATGGGTATTTTGCAAATTCAGACAGCGGACAGTCCCCTAGAAGTTGCTGTCCCCGCCATGAATAAGATGAGTGATGAGGAATTTGTTGAATTTTGCCTGGCCAATCGAGAACTCCGCATTGAACGCACTGCTGAGGGAGAAATCATCGTCATGCCGCCAGCTTTTTCTGAGACGGGCAATCGCAACTTTAAAATTGCTCAGCAGTTAGCGAATTGGACAGATCAAGATGGCAGCGGCCTTGGCTTTGATTCCTCAGCTGGATTTACCCTACCCAATGGTGCAAAGCGCTCTCCGGATGCAGCCTGGATCAAGCTCGAGCGATGGAATGCCTTAACGTCTGAGCAAAAAGCCTCCTTTGCCCCGATTTGCCCCGACTTTGTGATTGAGTTGCGTTCGGCCAGCGACACATTGGTGAGCCTACAAAATAAAATGCAGGAATATATCGACAACGGCGCTCGCCTTGGTCTCCTGATCGACCGCAAACAGCGCACTGTTCATATTTATCAGTCCGATCGGTCGATTGAAGTTTTAGAGAATCCCGATATCGTTTTAGGTGACCCGGTATTACCCGGCTTTAAACTCAAGCTCGATAAAATTTGGTGAGATTATTTGGGAGGATTAGCGAGATGAAACGCTTCATGCTCAGTGGATTCGCTCTCATAACGGTTGTGCTGATGGGCGGTGCGGTCGGCGAAGCCATGCCTTTGGCAATCGCAAGTGAACCCCAACCTGAAACCACCCCGCTGACCCAACTGGTTTTTCGTGATAAAACCGTTTTGATCAGCGCTAGTGCAGAGGGCATACAGTATTCGTTGCGGCTGGCAGATGGCACGGTTGTGGCCGATAACCTGAGCGAAGATCAGCTTGCCGCCCAATACCCTGACTTACATAATCAGGTCCAAACCTTAATAGCTGGTTCTAACGCTGACAATGATGTCATGATCTGGGGTGGACTGCACCCAACCTTCCCATGACGACTGAGCCGACTCCTGACTCTGAGTTGCTTCCCATCATTGCGAATAAAATCGACGTTGCACCTCAGCAACTGATTTCTTTTGCTGAGTTTATGGAGCTATCGCTATACCATCCTCAGCATGGCTACTACGCGTCAAAAGCGGCTATGATCGGCCCCCAGGGCGATTTCATCACCTCGCCCCACCTGGGCTATGACTTTGGTGAGCTGCTAGCCGTTCAATTTGCTGAGCTTTGGGAAATCATCGGGCACCCCCAGCCCTTCCAGTTAGTTGAAATGGGTGCTGGGCAGGGGCTGGTCGCAGCGGATGTGCTTAGCTATCTTCAGCAGCACCACCCTGACTGCTTTGCCGCGCTTGAATACATTCTCGTTGAAAAATCAGCTGCCCTCAAAGCTGAGCAACAGCAACGGCTGAACCCCTGGCAGAAATTTTTGCGATGGGCATCTTTGGATGCGATCGCACCTGACTCTATCACCGGCTGCATTTTCTCTAACGAACTGGTCGATGCGTTTCCGGTGCATTTAGTAGAGGTGCGGAACGGAGCGCTTTGGGAGGTGTTTGTTAGGAAGGCAAAAGGCGAAAGGCGAAAGGGACAAGGGCAAAGAGCAGATCACGAATTACCCGCTACCCACTACCCGCTATCCACCACCCATTACCCACCACCCGCTACCCACTACCTACCCTTCACTGAAGTTCTCGCTCCCCTTTCAAATCCTCGAATCCATGAATACTTCGCCCTGGTCGGCATCGATCTCCTATCAGGCCAATACCCGGATGGATATCGGACCGAAGTGAATTTGGCGGCTTTGGATTGGATGGCTGCGATCGCAGCCAAACTCCACCGAGGCTACTTACTCACTGTTGACTATGGACATCTGGCCCACCGCTACTACAGCCCCGCCCGGCGGAGTGGCACGCTGAAATGCTATTACCAGCATCGACACCACGACAATCCTTATCTATACGTGGGTGAGCAAGACATCACCGCCCATGTTGATTTCACCGCGTTGGAAAAACAGGGCGCAAGCGTTGGATTGGAAAAAGTGGGCTTTACGCAGCAAGCGCTATTTTTGATGGCATTAGGCCTTGGCGATCGCATGGCCGCATTGTCGCAACCTGGATCACAGCAGACCCTCCAGTCGCTACTACAGCGGCGAGAAACCTTGCGACAGCTGATTGATCCCACGGGGGTAGGAAATTTTGGGGTTTTACTACAAAGTAAGGCCATCAAAAATCCACAGCTACCCAAGGGGTTTCAAGAACCCAAAATGTCAAGCATCTGATGATGTCTTAATGCCTGTTAGGCAAGATTGAGGGGATCAATATCAATCGTTAAGCTGATGTCTTTAGGACACTGCTGGCGCAGCGGTATTAAATCGGGCACTGGGTCGTTAGCCGGTAGTTTTATCAATACATGCCAACGGTAGCGCCGAGCAACCCGTGCAATGGGCGCTGGGGCAGGACCTAGAATTTCATAGTTCGTCTCATGCCCCTGGGGTAAGCGCTTGCCCAAACTAGTGGCAACTTCCTCAGCTGTTTTTTGGACCGCATCTGGGTCAGCTCCAGTCATTCGCAGCAGGGCTAATCGCCCATAGGGGGGATAGGCCAACGCTTCACGGTCGGCTAATTCTGCTTTGATAAACGCCTTGTAGTTGTGGTGCTTAACCGCACCAATGACGGGATGGTCTGGTGTGTAAGTCTGCAAAATGACTCGGCCAGATGCGTCACCCCGCCCGGCGCGTCCAGCTACCTGGGTGAGGGTTTGAAAGGCTCGTTCACTGGCCCGATAGTCAGCCATATAGAGCAATCCATCAGCGGCTAACACCCCCACCAGCGTTACCTGGGGCAAGTCAATCCCCTTCGTCAACATTTGGGTCCCCACCAGCAGATCGGCCTCGCCCTGGGCAAATCGACCCAGTAAAGCCCGATGTGCCCCTTTGGTTCGGGTTGTATCGCTGTCAAACCGAATGCAGCTCAGCTCTGGAAAATGCTTTGCTAATTCGTTCACCACGCGCTGGGTACCACTGCCAAAGTTTTTGAGGTAAGGCGACCCACACTCAGGGCAATTGGGCGGATGGCCCTGGCCATAGCCACAGTAGTGACAGCGCAAATAGGGCGACGCTTCATTGCGTAGCTGATGGTAAGACAGCGATACATCACAGTGGGGGCACTCCACCACATAACCACAGCTGCGACACGACACAAAACTGCTATGACCCCGCCGATGGATAAACAGCAAGCCCTGATTTCCCGCCGCCTTCATTTGTTCAAACCCCTGCTGCAACGCCCGACTAAAAATCGACCGATTACCCACGTGCAGCTCTTTTCGCATATCAACGATTTCGACCGG
>JBCDDJ010000186.1:0-11937 GCA_039180385.1 Cyanobacteria bacterium P01_G01_bin.38
ACCGGCTGCGATCGCGAATAGCGCTGTCACCAGAGAGAGCAGGCTGAGCCGCCAGCGCTTAGACGATGCACCAAAAAGTTGTTGGAGTTGCATGTTTTAGGATTTGGTAGATTTTAGAGGATTTGCAAAGGAGGAGCTGTCTAACCCGAACAGCTCGTCAGAGAAAATCAATTGAGCCGCGTGTGGCTCACCGATCACCCATTTCCCCTTGCACCATGGGGAGCACTTCTTGATTGAGAAGGGTGTAGGCGATAAACAATGACGCTTGAGCTAGAGCCAGTGACTCGGTATCGCTAGGATCTGCGATCGCATTTGCCATCCCGTTCGCGGCAATATCAAGCGATTGACGAATTTGTTGATCCACGATTTCGTTTTCTGTAGTCACCAAATAGGTGAGCCCCGCTGCCGACTGGACTGATTTTTCGGTAGAGGCTGGGGGAGACCCCAAATAGGCCGTTTGAACACTTTGTAAACTGCCGTTAAGGAGCTGAAGCGTCACCAGGTCGGGGGCTGTGGCCAGGAGCTGTCGTTGTTCTTCTAAAAGGGCCGGTAGCTCTTCATTGGCAACCACATCTAAACAGTTAACAATGCCGCGCACAATTTCTTCAGACCCTGCTTCGACTGAGAGATAGGCACTGTTACCGGGTTGACCCGCCGTGGCCAGCAGGGTCTCATAGGGCGGATAGCCGTCCCACCCGGTCTGCCAAACCTCAAGTAGCTCAGTGGCAGCAGCATGGGCAGACGTTGTTAGATGCCGCAAATAAAGCCGCTCGTAGGCCGTAAACGCATCCAGTGACTTGTTGCCGCTGGCTCCGTTCAAGAGGTAGGCGATGGCATCAAAGCCCTGCAAAGAAGGCAGCGTTGTCAGGTCTGCTAAGGTTTGGGCATCCATCACGGCGGGGTCTCTCAGCAGGGTCTCGATACCCGCTTCGTCAGACGGAAACTCCAGCGCTGCGCTGTAGCCCAGGGAGTGTACCGGGCCAAATGCGAACGCACTGCTCGCTGCCCAGGCAGAAGCGGTGTCTAACCAGGCCGCTCGGGCTGCACTCAAGTTTGCCTCGGTGGGCTCAGCCTCAAAATCTCGACCGGCTTGGGCCAGACGTGCGGTCTGGACGGTGAGTGACTGATAAGCCGGGATAATCACCCCTGCCGAAAACTGTTGGTTGAGCTGGCGCATCGCCTCAGGTCGAGAAGGCGCGACGGCTTCTCGGGTGTTGCTCGCTTCTAGGGTTTCATCAACGGTTGTTTCACCAATGATTGTTTCTTCAAAGATCGCTTCTTCAGAGATGGCTTTCTCATCGGCTCGACTCATCTCGGGGGAAAGCAGCCATATGCCCAGGGCAACACCAGTGGTTAATCGTAAAAGCCCCGTCGTTGATCGTAAAAAAACGGACGTAGCAGAGGCTGCTAACCGTCCTCGATTCATAAGCTTATGCATAGGTAATGCACATTGTCCTGTGACGATAACAAGTAAGCTCGGCCCATGCTGACCGTAGCTTATGAAGATGATATGAAGAGATTGTGGTTTTAAAGAGTATCTAAAATCACCTTTTTTCGCACAGGGGGCGGCATGGGGTGTCGGGATCAGCGAGGGTTGTTGCGATCGCACTCTCCACTTCCGCTAATTTCTCCTGAGCTGCGCCACTGCTCAGGATCTCTCGGGCCTTTTCAAACCCGGCTTCTAAGGTCGGGGCCGCGTCACAGCGCCAGAGGTAAAAGCCGCTGTTCCAGACGGCGGAGTGGGTCAGTTCTAGGTCACCGCCACCCAGGGCTTGTTCTAACTGAGTCATGTACTGTGCAATGGACGCTAACGGCGGATCGATGGAGGTAAAGCCGTAGTCGCGGGGGTGCAACAGCAGCCGCTCAAACTGGAGTTGGCCATCTTTGAGCTGACCAAGGCCGATGATAGCGGTGCGATCGCGGGGTAAATCGCAGCTGCCTTCTAACCCTTTTACTGTCGTAAACAAATCCGTCCCGCGCATTTCAAAGGTTTGTAGGGCCCGGTCTTCGGTGGGGGGATGGACAAAGCCACTAACCAGATGGGCCTTGCCCTGGTAGGGTGACCACATCAGCTCAATGGTGGCTAAGGGGGGGCGTTTGCCGATTTGCTCGCGATAGGGCACCATCGCCTGGGCCTCGGGAAAATGATTGGGAATATATACGAACCCCAGGCCGGTTTGCTCAAAGACCGTCTGAGCCTGGGGCAGACTCAGGCGCTGCCAGGGTAGCCCCAGGGCCTGCCAAATCTCGATGAAGGGAAGCCCCAGTTTAGTGGGCATGCGCTCACCGCCATGCATCACTACTGGCGCGTTGGCCGCCGCCAAAACTAACGCGGTCAGAGGGCCGATCGGGGCGGTCCGGCTGCGCCCATCGTAGGGGGAGCACAGTACGGTCACGGGCAGCTCCGAGGGGATCGGCGTCAGGACTGGCCCCAAAGCATCGTAGCAATCTAGCATCCCAGATAGCTCGGTGGGGGTAGGGCGCTTGATGCGGTGGGCGATCATAAAGGCCCCAATTTGAGCCGGGGTAGCCACTTCTGTTAGCATCAGCCGGGTCGCTTTTTGGGCATCTTCGCGGCTGAGGTCTTTAGACGTGTGGCTACCACTGCCTACTTGTTTTAGGAGAGTCCGAAATTCGTCGCTCATAAATTGCGCTCCCACTCTCCTAGCTAGCGGCCAATAGCGTCTGCACCGGGTCAGAGGTCTCGGCCAGCTCTTCGACCAAACGGCAAAAATGCTGAATCGGCGGAATCCGCAGGCGGTCGCGGGTGGTCACCATATTGACATTTCGCATCAGCACAGGGGCGTCGGTGCGGCGAATTGCTAGCTCTGGATCGCGTTGGCATTCGGCTAAGGCAGACTGGGGCAGTAGCGCAATCATTTCACCCTGGCGCACCACCCCTCGAAAGGCGTCAAGGGTGTTGAGCTCCAGGGCGACCTTCAGGTCAGCCCCAATCCCTCGAAACTGCTCCTGGACAAGTCGCTGCATCCCATAGCCGTCTTTAAAGACGACCTGGGGGTAGTCTGCAATGGCTGACCAGGGCACCACGGTATAGTCAGCTAAGGGATGGTTGGTGGCCATTAAAATTTCGACCGGCTCCTCATAGAGGGGGGTGACGACCATCTCTGAGTTGCTGGTCAGCATCGGGTTGTGCATCACAATGGCAACATCCACCAGACCATCTCGTAAGACTTTGATTGAGCGGTCGCTCCCCAGGGCCGTGACCCTGAGCTGCACCTCAGGGTAGCGACGGCAAAAGCGCGTAATCACCGACGGCAGTAGGTGAGAACAGGCCGAATGGATCCCGGCAATGCAAAGTTCTGGCTGTTTGCCGTCCATCATATCGGCGATGTCTTGGACGGCCTGCTGCCACTCCTGGCAAATCCGTCGCGCCCTCGGGAGGACGCGCTCACCCCCAATGGTGAGCTTAGCCTGGGCCGCCCGATGAAATAGGGGCATCCCCAAACTGTCTTCTAAACTTTGGATTTGACGACTCACCGTTGACTGGGTAATGCCGCACTGCCGTGCGGCTGCCTGGAAACTGCCGGTTTCTGCGACCGCTAAAAAGGCTTGCAATTGCTCTACGCGCATAGATGATTTCCTAATCAACAAAGCCTGATCTAAAGCCACGGCGATACCCATGGGATCAGGCTAAACGGCCTACTCAGCAATCGACGGAGGGTTAAAACAGCGAAACGCTTAAGCTTAAAAGAGCCTACTATCTAAGAGCCTCTGCTATCATCTCTGCCAGCGCCTTTAAGGTTTATTAACCTGAGGTAAATCAGTAAATCGCCTAGGTCTAACCTACGCTCCAACCCGGTAAAAATAAGTAGGATTTGATACAAGCACCTCAGGAGAGACCTTAGTTATAGATACTAACGCAGCTCTCTAACCCAGACAGTGCTGAGCGATCGGATCCTTTAGACCCGATTAAAAGTCTTTGGTAATTAAAGATTTTTGGTAATTAAAGATTTTTGGTAATTAAAGGCATTAATAAAAGTGCAAATTTGAGTCTCACTTTACCATGCATCAAGGCTTTCCTCTATCTCAGTTTGCAAGGCTGATGGTAGTGGGCTCTGGGTCAGTAGCGCCCTGATGCGATGGTGACCGGCTTGGGGGGCGATTTGCTTGAGGGCTGCCAGGGTATGCAATCTGATCCGCTGATCGGCATCTGCAAGCAGCGCGGTGAGGTTATCAAAGGTAGTGTCTGCGCGTAAGTTGCCCAGACTCATCGCCAGGGACTGTTTAATGTCGGTGGAGGCCTGCTCGAGCTGGGGGTGGGTTAGCAACTGGTGAAGCTCAGCGATCGCTAAGGGTTGCAGGGGGGATTGGGTCTGCCCCAGGGCTTTGATAATCTCCTTGCAGATCAGGTCTGGGTAGAGTTTGAGATTGAGGGCCTCTGCCAACACCTGTAACGCAGCTTCGGTTTGTAACCAGCCCAGGGCCCGCACGGCTTGAATCTTTAAATCATCTGGGGTTGTGCTCGAAACTAATAACTGGCGAAGGGCTGTCTCAGCCCCTGCCCCCCCTAATCGGCCAATGGCGGCGGTGGCGGCTTTGCAAACGGCTAAGTTGAGATCCCAAAGACAGTCTCTCAGTCGAGCAATCAGCCCGTGAGGGTCGCGCAGATCGGGGCGTCTGCCCAGGGTGGCGATGGCTTCTTGTCTGATCTGGGCATGGGTATCTGAGAGGGCAGAGAGCAATAGAGGGGTAATTCGCTGATCGTGGAAACTCCCCAGGGCTTCGATAGCGAGATAGCGCAGGGATGGATCGTCGTCGTTGGCTACCTCTAACAGGGGCTCAATTACGGCAGTTTGACGAATCTGGGAAAGGGCCTGGACGGCCAAGGGGCGCTGCTCGGGGTAGGTCAGTAGGTCAGTCAGGGCCTGAATGCTGGTTTCACCCATGTCGGCCAGGGTTTTGATGGCGATGTCGCGAAGGTCGTCGTCGGTTGTCTTTACGAGGCTGGCCAGGGCTGCGACTACCTGGGGGGTCTGAAATGAGCCCAGGGCTCGAATCGCAAACCAGCGGAGTTCTGAGTTGAGGGTGGTGTCTTGAGAGAGGGTCAGTAGAGGTGCGATCGCATCCTCCCCAAACTCGGGTAGCTGTTTAGAAATCTCCCAGCGAGCTTGAAAATCACCCGCTACTAAGGACTCTATCGCGTGGCTCAGAGCGATAGAGGGCGCTTTAAGCGGGGCTCTTTTGGGGACGCCGACCTGTGAAGTCTTGCTTAAATCGGCAATTGTTCGCATAGAGAACTGCCCCTGCTTACCTAAATACATTCAATGTCAATACAGATACCTTATTATCTCTCCTCTTAACGAGGATTTAGGAAATCTTTATCCGTTTTTTGCATGAATAAAATTCAAAAAACGGATAAAGATTTCCATTCCTCTCGTTTGCAAAGCGATCTGAGCGATCTGTGTGTCTACAGATCTGAGCGATCTGTGTGTCTACAGAAGAGATCTTGTAATCGGGATCTGTCATCAAAATAATATCCCAATTATCAGACTCGTCCGCTTTGGAGGCACGATTTATCCGCAGGCCCCTAAAGGGGATGGCTAGTCATCTGACCTGTCGTTGAATCGATGGCGCTATGACTTTGGAGCGTATGACTGTGGAGCGATGGGGATGTTCACAATTATTTTTTCCAATGATGTGCCCAGATGTTCTCAATATGATGTGCTCAGATGCCCCCGATTGTAGATAGGGGCTTAAATCGGGTCGAGGTTGCTGAGGAAAATCGGCCAAAGATCATGTTTTTTTTGCATTAAATCAATGCATTATTTTCAACTCCTCCCTTGAAAAGTAAAACTTGATACAAAATGCCTCTGTTTTGTTGCTTAACCTAGCAACAACTCGACAGTAAGTGAGCTAACTTCAACTCCTTGAAGCGGTTCCTGATAAGTGTGTGAGGTGAGTGTAGGAGCCTTTTTTTAAGGTTCGTGCACTCACCTGTTTCTTGAGAATTCTTGAGCCTCTTGAGATAGGTTTTTAAGAGACTTTATACTTTATGGGTCGCGAGGCAGATTTCTGAAGCCTTGTCGGGGTATCAAAAGCAGAAAATATAGGTTAGCGCCGTGGTCAATACGTCAGTCGCAGGCAAAACCAAGCTTAACAAATTTGAAAAATACAAGGCTGAAAAAGATGGCCTAGCTGTTAAGGACGAGCTAGAAAAGTTTGCTGAGATGGGATGGGAGGCTGTCGATGAGACCGACCTGACCCAGCGTCTTAAGTGGCTAGGGATTTTCTTTCGCCCGGTGACGCCGGGCAAGTTTATGCTGCGCATGCGCATGCCCCACGGTATTTTGTCTGGGCACAAAATGAGAGTTTTGGCAGAGATAGTGCAGCGCTATGGCGACGATGGCAGCGCCGACATCACCACCCGTCAAAATATTCAGCTGCGCGGTGTTCGGCTAGAAGACATTCCTGATATTTTTAGCCGTCTAAAAGATGCCGGGCTCACCTCCATGCAGTCTGGCATGGATAACGTTCGCAATATCACAGGTTCTCCGGTGGCGGGGATTGATGCCAGCGAGCTGATCGACACCCAAGGGCTGGTGGTCAAAGTGCAAGACATGATCACCAACAACGGCGAAGGCAACTATGCCTTTACAAATCTGCCTCGCAAGTTCAACATTGCTATTGAGGGGAGCTGCGACAACTCGGTGCATGCTGAGATTAACGATATTGCTTTTGTCCCAGCCTATAAGGATGGTGTGTTGGGATTTAATGTGCTGGTGGGGGGCTTCTTTTCGGCGACCCGCTGTGCGGCGGCGGTGTCTATGGATGTTTGGGTGCCCCCCAATGACGATGTAGTTGAGATTTGTCGTGCTATTTTGACGGTTTATCGAGACAATGGCCTCCGAGCTAATCGGCAAAAGTCTCGTCTGATGTGGCTGATTGATGAGTGGGGGATGGCGCGCTTTAGGGCTGAGATCTCAAAAGAGATAGGCAAGGCCCTGGCAACGGCGGCTCCAGACGATGAAATTGATAGCGAAAAACGCGATCACATCGGCGTGCATCCTCAAAAGCAACCGGGGCTCAATTACGCGGGGCTGTTAGTGCCAGTGGGGCGGCTTCAGGCCGATGATATGTTCGACTTAGCTCGCGTGGCCGAAGTTTACGGCAATGGCGAGATTCGGCTTACGGTCGAGCAAAACGCCATTATTCCTTACATCCCTGATTCTCGCCTAGCGTCCTTTTTATCTGAGCCGATTGTTCAAAAGTTCTCGGTTACCCCCACCCCGCTGGTCCGTTCGGTGGTGTCTTGTACGGGGGCTCAATTTTGCAAGTTTGCCCTGGTAGAGACTAAGCAGCGGGCCTTGGCAATGGCGCGAACCCTTGACACCGAGTTGGATGTGCCAGAGTCGGTGAGAATGCACTGGACGGGGTGTCCCAACTCTTGCGGTCAGCCTCAAGTAGCTCAAATCGGCATGTTAGGGAGTAAGACCCGCAAAGATGGCAAAACCGTTGAAGCCGTCGATATCTACATGGGCGGTCAGGTGGGCAAAGACGCCAAGCTTGGAGAACGGGTGATGAAGGGCGTGGCCTGCGATGACCTCAAAGATGTGTTGAAAACGCTGCTGGTTGAGAACTTTGGGGCGACGCCTAAGGTCGCTGATGCGAACGGTGCCAGCGCCAGTGTTGAGCCTGCCGTGCCAGCTGCGCCAGTGGCGGCTCCCTATGTGCCTGAAGCGCCCGTAGATATACCTACGAAACCTGCCCAGGCGGCAACGGTGGTGTTTGCTAAAACGGGTAAAGAGGTGGCCTGTGACGACAGTCAGTCTATATTGGAAATCGCGGCGGCGGCGGAGATTGAGTTTGAGAGTAGCTGTCAGTCCGGTAGCTGCGGGACCTGTCATCAAAAGTTAGTGTCAGGAGAGTTTCGGTATGAGGGTGATCCGGATGGCCTCGAAGAAGATGCTCGAGATGCGGGGATGATCTTGACTTGTATTGCCTATCCGGTAGGTCGAGTGGTTTTAGAAGCTTGATTTAGGGTATTTCATGTATTCTCTGAGGAGTATCCTCAGGCATGAGAATTTGAAGACAATCTTCAGTCCGGAGCGTTGCGGCTGAAGGTTGTCTTTTGTGCGTGGAGTGCTCTATTACGCCTATTCAAGAAAAGTTTTTAAATTATAGCTGGCAAATCAAAAGAACACTTTAGGCTAATATCAATGGCGACTCATGCGATAAATGCATGGAATGCATGTAAGAAGTCGAAAAATCCAGCAAGATAGTAGCAAGCTATACAAATATTGCTATTGATCTTTAATAGTCTTACGTTTAGTCGAGGGATAGCCAGTTGAATGGGAGTCTGTAAAAGGCTTCTAGAGATTGCTTTAAATGTTTTAGGAGTTCGCGTCTGAGCTTAGATAACGTTTAATTTCCTTCTGTTAAGTAAGGAAGCAATTGCTTAAGAACAATTTTGAGATCTGGCTGTAACGCTTTCTGTCCAACTGTTTTAGATTGAGTTCTAAGGTCGCTGTTTTACAAGCTGTTTTACAAGATGAGTAAAGGCGACTTTAGGGTTTATTGGGGTTTGAAAAAGAGCCTGACTGGGTTCTTTCTCGGCAGCTGATTAGTGTTTTTTGTTTAGGAGCGAGCACAGATGCTCAAAGAGTTGTTTTCACAAGCAACTCAGGGCAGGTACAAGATATTGCACCTGACCTGGTTTGCCTTTTTTCTGTCGTTTGTCGTGTGGTTTAATTTTCCACCGTTTAGAACGACCATTGTTCAAGAGTTCGGACTAACGCCGGGTCAGGCTGGCACCATTGGCTTGTGTAATGTGGCTTTGACAGTCCCTGCCCGGATTATCATTGGCATGTTGCTTGACAGATATGGCCCTCGTTTGACCTACTCAGTGCTGCTCATCTATGCGGCAATTCCTTGTTTGATTTTTGCAACTGCGACAACCTTCAACCAGCTGGTGGTGGGTCGTTTGCTGATGGGGATTGTGGGAGCCGGTTTTGTGATCGGTATCCGCATGACCGCAGAGTGGTTTCCCCCTAAGGAGGTGGGCACTGCGGAAGGTATCTATGGCGGCTGGGGTAACTTTGGTTCGGCCTTCTCGGCGTTTACTATGGTCATCTTTGCTTTAGGGCTGAGCTTCTTGCCGGGTGCTTTTCAGTTCCCTGAGGCAGAAACATTTAAGATTTTGTTTTTCCCGGCTTTTAGTACTGACGTCTTGAACTGGCGGGCTGCGATCGCAGGCTCCGGTATTGTGGCTGCGCTGTACGGCACCTTCTATTACTTCAATGTGAGTGACACGCCGCCGGGTAAGGTTTATCAGCGGCCCAAGAGCGCCCGTGGCATGGAAGTCACCACGGTGCGTGATTTTTGGTTCTTGCTACTGATGAATGCCCCCCTGACTATCATCATGATGGTGCTGGCCTGGCGTCTTCAGAAAGTGCAGTTTCTCACCCCAGGGGTGATGTACTTTGCCTGGGTAGCTTTGATAGGTCTTTATTTATTCCAGTCTTATAACTGCTGGAGTGTTAACAAAGAGCTGCTGGCTGGTCGTAAGCGCTACCCCGCAGAGGACCGCTATCGGTTTAAGCAGGTGGCGATTCTCGAGTTGACCTACATTGTTAACTTTGGTTCAGAGTTGGCGGTGGTGACCATGCTGCCTGCTTTCTTTGAGGGGACTTTTGCCCTCGACAAAGCGACTGCTGGGATCATTGCCTCTAGCTACGCCTTTATGAACCTGATGTCTCGCCCCGGCGGCGGCATCATCTCCGACTCCCTGGGTAGCCGTAAGTGGACCATGGTGATCTTGACCGGCGGCATGGGCATTGGCTATCTGCTGATGAGCACCGTTAGCAGCAACTGGTGGTTGCCAGGGGCTGTGATTCTAACCATGGCCTGCTCGTTCTTTGTGCAGTCGTCTGAGGGGTCTACCTTTGCGATTGTGCCCCTGGTTAAGCGCCGGATTACCGGACAAATTGCTGGTAACGTGGGTGCCTATGGCAACGTTGGTGCGGTGGCTTACCTGACCACGCTGCTGTTGTTAAAAGAGTCTATTATTGGCACGGGGGAAGCCACACCTGAGCTGGTGGCCCAGGCCAACTCTGCCTTCTTTTCCGTGTTAGGGATTGCCGGACTGATTGTAGCTTTCCTTTGTGTCTTCTTCTTGGATGAGCCCAAGGGTTCGTTCTCGGAATTCCACGAAGGCGAACAAGAGGTGGTGGCTGCCCATGGTCATCCATCTGTTCTGCCGGATGATCAGTCGGCCCAGTTGTTCTAAATTTTCTAGAATGTTTGAGGGTCGGGGGCTGTCTCTGGCAGCCCCCGACTTTTTATCAGGCTTTTTTATCAGGCTTTTTTGCTGGGAGGTTTAGCCATGACAGATGTCACCAAAACGCTGTGTCCCTATTGTGGGGTTGGCTGTGGTCTAGATGTGTTGCCCCCGGCTCGGCCCGGTCGTCCGGTTAATCGAGATAGCGAGGGCAATCCGATGTGGCAGGCTCGGGGCGATCGCAACCACCCGTCGAGTAAAGGGCAGGTGTGTGTCAAAGGCGGCACCATCGGTGAATCTCTCGATAAAAATCGGCTGCTCTATCCGATGATGAGAGACGCTTTAGATCAGCCGTTTCAGCGGGTGACCTGGGAAGCCGCCCTACAGCGAATTGTGGCGGAGATTCAAAAGACCCTGGCAGAGGGAGGTCCTGAGGGGATCAGCCTGTACGGGTCAGGGCAGTTTCAAACCGAAGATTATTATCTGGCTCAAAAGTTGTTGAAGGGGTGTCTGGGCACCAACAACTTTGATGCCAACTCGCGACTGTGTATGTCATCGGCGGTGGCAGGCTACATTCAAAGTTTTGGCTCTGACGGGCCACCCTCCTGTTACGACGATTTAGAACACACTGACTGTGCCTTTTTGATCGGCACCAACACCGCTGAGTGTCACCCGATTGTGTTTAATCGCCTCAAAAAACACCACAAGAAAAACCGGCGCAAGGTCAAGCTCATCGTTGTTGACCCGCGCCGGACTGACACCGCCAAGGATGCCGATTTGCATCTGGCGATTAAACCGGGGACCGATATTGCCTTGCTGAATGGGATCGCCTATCTGCTGCTCAAAAACGCCCAGATCGAGCCCGCTTTTATAGACGAATGTACGGTTGGCTTTGGTCAGTATGTCGAGGTATTGCAGCATTATCCGCCGGAGCGGGTGGCTGAGATTTGTGGCATCCCGGTTAAGGAGATTGAGCAGGCGGCTAAGTGGTGGGGCGAGTCGGAGCGAGTGCTGTCGCTATGGTCGATGGGGATCAACCAGTCCAGTGAGGGCACAGCTAAAGTCCGTACGATTATTAACCTGCACCTGATGACGGGCAATGTGGGTAGACCCGGTGCAGGGCCATTTTCTCTCACGGGTCAGCCTAACGCCATGGGGGGTCGGGAGGCGGGGGGGCTTTCCCATATTTTGCCAGGATATCGTCTGGTCAAAAATCCAGACCACCGGCAGGTGGTTGAGCAAGTATGGCAGCTCCCGGAAGGCAGTATCTCGCCCGTGCCGGGTCTGGCAGCCTGGGACATGATGCTGGCCCTAGAGCAGGGGCAAATCGGGGTCTTTTGGGTGGCCGCGACCAACCCGGCGGTGAGTATGCCCGATATTAAACGCACCCAGGCTGCCCTGCGCCAGTCGCCGTTTACGATTTACCAAGATGCCTACTATCCGACGGAGACGGCGGCCTTTGCCCACGTGCTGCTGCCCGCGACGCAGTGGGGTGAGAAAACGGGCATCATGACCAACTCTGAGCGGGTGGTGACCTACTGTCCAGCCTTTCGAGAGCCCCTGGGCGAGGCTCGGGCAGACTGGGAGATCTTTGCTGAGGTGGGTCGTCGGCTGGGCTTTGAGCAACAGTTTGCCTACGATAGCGCCGCCGAAGTTTATCAAGAGTTTGTCAGTCTGACAGCGGGGCGGGTTTGCGATAT
>JBCDDJ010000187.1:0-11892 GCA_039180385.1 Cyanobacteria bacterium P01_G01_bin.38
CAGCTATATTTAAATACAATAAATCCACTTTTAAGATCTCTGCTGTATCTTTATATACGATCCAACAAAAGCTGATCAATAAAGTGGTGAAATGCGAATTTGCGTAATTCTATTTCATCAAAAAATGACACAGAAAAATCTAAAGTAAAAGCCATAATCTTTCTGCTGATAATGCTTTTAAGATCGAGTTCTACATGCTAGATCAGAATTAAATCATGACTGAATTCCTAGAATGATAAGCCGTGTGCCAATTATTGCTAATATTCCGGTAATGACTTTTCGAAAAATTTTAGGGTTAAATTTTTTTGCGAAGGCAACGCCAGAAAATAATCCTAAAATCAAACTAGGTATAGCCATCAAAAATTGATGAATAATATCCCTTGAAATTCGATTTTGAAGGCCATGGCCTACCACAACAATCGCGACACTCACCCAGAAAAAACTCGTGAGATTCCCTTTAAAAGTTTCTTGAGACCAGCGCTGGCTAGTGCCATACAAAATAATTGGGGGGCCAGGTAGGTTAAAGCTACCTAGCAAAATTCCTGATAAGAACCCGGCCCCGTAAGCCCACAGCTTAGACTTCAAAATAGGAACTACCGGACTGACTAGAGAATAGATTGCGTAGGCAACCATGATCAGGCCTAACGTCATCAGCATCCAGGTCGCCGGAAGATAGCCCAGGGCGAGAAAACCGATAGGAATCCCTAACACTGAGCCGGTCAACAAGGTTGTTACCACTTTGCGATCAAAAGATTGGCGGTAGTAGATGCACAGAATCAGGTTGTTGGTCAGGGTAGTCAGAGCGACCAGGGGCGCAGCCATCTGGATACTGGTTAATCCGGACAAAATCGGCATGGCAATGAGGGCAAACCCAAAGCCCGCAACCCCTTGAATAAACGCCGCCCCAAACGTGGTGATGACAATGATCAGCTCTATCGTCATGCCGATCTCCGGTGAACGTGACCGACGGAAGACTGATCGGTCGGCATGACAAAAATTTCGCTAATGTTGACATGGGCAGGGCGCGTGACCGCAAACAAAATTGTGTCAGCAATGTCATCTGGCGTGAGCGGTGTCATCCCCTTGTAGACAGACTGAGCGCGATCCTCATCGCCGTAAAATCGCACATTGCTAAACTCGGTTTCGACCAGCCCTGGCTCAATGTTAGTCACCCGCACAGGGGTTCCCAACAGATCTATTTTCAAGCCTTCGGAGAGAGATTTTACAGCTGCTTTGGTAGCGCAATAAACACTCCCACCTGGGTAGGTCTGTCGGGCTGCGATAGATCCAATATTCACCACATGGCCCCGCCCCTGGGCCACCATTCCTGGAACCACCGCACGGGTCACATAGAGTAGCCCTTTGACATTAGTATCAATCATTTCTTCCCAATCTTGGACAGGGGACTCATACTGCTTGTCAAGCCCTCGGCTGAGGCCAGCATTGTTAATCAACACGTCAATGGTTTGCCAGTCAGCCGGAAGGCCCTCGATGGCCATCTTCACAGCAGTGTAATTTTGCACATCTAGCGGCAGCAGTTGTGTCTCGGTTTGATGGTGTTTCTGCAATTTGTCCGACAAAGCTTGCAGTTTCTCCTGACGACGGGCTGCCAGAATGAGTCGTGCACCTGTCTGGGCAAACAAGTGAGCACAGGACGCACCAATGCCGCTGCTAGCTCCGGTAATCAGAACCACTTGGTTGGCTAGGGGGGATGTTGTCATAAAGCTGAGTTAACTCCTTATGTCAAGATTTGTCGGCTAAGATTTGTCGGTTAAGACGGCTATCCATATACTCCAACCCTTCTGCTCAAAGGGGTAGGGAGATCGCAAGAAAATAACATCTCGACAGCCCACTCTACGAGAAGAGCAAAGCTCTACATCCCCAACCCTTCTCCCCTCGGGAGAGGGATTTAGGGTTTAGATACCTAAGCGGCTTCTCGTCCCGAAGTTCAGACTTGCCTATGCCCCACATCTCATCGGGATAAACAAGCTTGAATCTCAGAAGACTGACTCGGAGAAGCATACAGATATATAAACGGGTGAAGACAGGGATCGAACAGATACTCACTTAGATCCAGTATCTATAGATCCAGCGCCTGCGCTCTCAAGGCCCATAGCTCAAACCTGATCCAAAGTGACCATGCCTGACACTTGCATAGTCCCATGGGCCACGCTATCCACACACGGTCGGGATAACACTTTGTACACCCAAGCGTCAAAAACAGCTAACTCAATCAGGGTAAAGCTGCACGAACCCCAACGCTAAACGTATCGAAAAGGCCATGCAGGCTTATGAAAGCATGACGGCATAGGGCGAACCCACACCGTTCCACTTAAGTAAATGCTTGTGAAGCCGCCCCTCTTTTGTGTTTAAGTTGGAAGGCTCATGACCTGGGCTCAGGGATGAAAAGTAGATAGAGAGCACTAACATCTTTCAAGGCCTAGGTAGCTATTGTTTATGCAGCAACGGTATCAAGAGATAGATGGATGTTTTTGTATACTGGCTTACAGTATCATGGATGACGTTTTTAGTTTGTTATGTATAGCCCATAATTGACCTCTAAAAAGACCCTCGTAACTGCCCTGCCAAAATCGCTGCCTGGGTCCGGTCCCTGAGCTGCAAACGACTCAACAGATTGGTCACATGGTTTTTAACTGTGCCCTCTGAGAGATAAAGTGCCTGGGCGATTTCTCGATTGCTGGCCCCCTGTCCGATCAGCTGCAAGACCTCCTTTTCACGGGGGGTGAGCTGCCAAAACCCCTCCGGTACCTCCAAGGGCTTAGGGGCTGGGGCCGGTCTAGCCGCAATCATTTTCTGAATAATGCCGGGGCCAAACTGGCTGTACCCCTTTGCCACCGCCCGAATCGCGTCGGATAGCTCCTCTGAGGGTGTATCTTTGAGCAGGTAGCCTTTTGCCCCCATTTGCATTGCCTGCATAATCAACTCGTCATCGTCAAAGGTGGTCAGCACCAATACCTTTATCGTCGGATACTGCTCAGTGACCTGGGCCGTGGCCGCCACCCCATCCATCACCGGCATGCGCATATCCATCAGCACCACCTCTGGTAGCTGATTACCCTCAGCCAACGTTTGAATTAACGCCAGTGCCGTCTCCCCATTGTCAGCATCCCCCACAATCTCGAGATCAGGCTCTAGCTCTAGGAGAGCCCTAAGTCCCTGGCGGATAATGCTTTGATCGTCAACTAGGAGGACTCGAATCATTCTACTCACTATCCTCTACTCACTACCTTTTTGTAATTGGCAAACTCACAGACAAACGACTACCCTCCTCTGGTTGACTGGTCAAATTAAAGGTCCCTCCGGCTGCCTCGGTGCGCTCCCGGATGCCTTGCAAACCGTATCCTGTTGAAGTGTGGCTAGGGTCAAAACCCCGACCGTTATCTTCTAGCGTTAATACTAAAGTCTGGGCATGGGTCGCGATCTGTACCATAACTTCAGTGGCGTTGGCGTGTTTGACTATATTGGTCAGTCCCTCCTGCAAAATCCGATAGAGCGCGACTCGAATAGGATTGGGCAGCTCGGTATCTGGCAGCTGAATGTCACGGCTTAAGTTTAGGCTGGTAGCCTGCTGTACGTTCTCAAGCAGCGTATTGATGGCCACCGCCAGGGACTGTCCCTGGAGCGCATCTACCCGCAGCGCTGCCACCGACTGGCGCACATCTCGCAGGGCAACCGAGCCGAGTCGTTTGGCCTCAGCCAGAAAGGTTTGCGATCGCACCGGATTTCTCTGGGCCAGTTTAAGTGCCCCCTCTAATTGGATATTTAGCGCCGTCAGAGAGTGCCCCAACGAATCATGAATCTCTCGAGCAATGCGGCTACGCTCCTGGGCCATGGCCAATCGCTCAATCTCTCGGGAAGACTTTCGCAGCTGTTCGTTAGCGCGCCGTAGCTCTTCTTGGCTTTGTCGCTCGGTCAACAAGGCATTTACCAGTAACAAAACAAACACCAACGTCAAACCAAATAAAAAGATCAGGTTGAGTTGTACATTTATCAGCATGCCCCCAAGCCGCCGCGCTACCCGACGAGGTAACACTGCAGTAATCAGCTGGATGCGTATCTGCAACGCCGCCGAAAACAACAAAAACGAAAACCCTGTGGTTGCAATCCGCCCAGTGAGCCCAAACATAAAACAGCTGCGGATCACCAGCACCAGATACATAAATGGGAACAGCCGTCCCCCGGATAGCTCCACTAGCGAGGTCACTCCAATTAACGACACTTGCAGTGCTGTGTGTCCCAATCGAGTCACCAGACGCCCCGTCGGCAAATAAAGCCCCAGCAGCCCAAATAGGAAAATACAGGTCAGCGACACCAGTGGAAACTGGGGCAGCAGCAAGCGTAAGCCAGGCGGGCTTGCCTGGGGTTGGGGGTTGGGGGTGAAGAAGCTGGTGATTGCGATCGCAAGCAGCGCCCACTCAAGGTACAGCAAGAACCGAAAGGGATGGTTTTTGAATTGAATGGGAGGCGGCATAAGAAAGGGCGAGAGGCGAAAGGGAAAGGGCATCGCGGTCTTTGCCCTTATCTGGTGGCAATTGTACCCCTATCTCATTTTTAACTTTTAGCCTTTAACTCAACCCGTGACTAAAGTCATGGGTTGACTCGTGACCTTTGCCAGCAGTCAACTTAGGGAGCTGCCGCCTACGATGAAATCATCCTACACATGGAAATTTTATGAAACTCAACTTACGTGCATTGATGACCAGTGGTATTGCGATGGCAACCCTAATCGCCCTACCCACCCTGTTCAAGACATTTCCGGCCCAGGCTCTGCCTCCCCAGGCGCTTGAGTCACTAAACCTCACCGATCAGCAACAGGCAGAGCTTGACACCCTCCAAGCCAATAGCCGCGCCCAGCTCGAAGCCATTCTAACCGTAGACCAGCGCACCTCGCTCCAAACCAGCCTAGATAGTGGGACCCCGTTCCGCCAAGCGGTCCGCGATCTAAATCTGTCAGAAGATCAAAAGCAACAAGCCCGCAGCATTATGCAAGCCTCCCGCGATGACTTTCAGGCAGTGTTGACCGAAGAGCAGCAGCAACAGCTGCAAGCGGCCAGAGGCGATCGCCAGGGTGGAGAAGGCGGTCGTCAAGCCTTGGCAAACTTGAACCTCACCGATGCACAACAGGCAGAGATTGATACTATTCGGGCTAATACTCGCAGTCAGATAGAAGCTGTGCTTACCGAGGAGCAGCGCAGTGCCCTACAAGGTGCTGCCACAGACGAGAGTGGTTTCCGTCAGGCCATGCGTGATCTCGATCTCTCAGAGACACAGCGCACCGAGATCCGCGAGATTATGGAATCATCACGGGAATCTGTCAGCAATGTACTCACCGAAGACCAAAAACAACAGCTTCAAGAGACACGGCAGGGCCGTCGTGAAAGCCGTCAGGGCCGACGGGGTCGCGATGAAGTTCAAGGCAACCGCGGCGGCTTTCGTCGGGCACTCAGTTAGGAGACGCTAAGGCAATGACCTACGCCAGCAGCCACAGAGCAGAGCGTTTCCTCCAAGTGACGGCCTGCGTCAGCGAGCAACTAAGGCTTAGCGTTCCCCAGATTGTGGATATTGCTAGTCTAAGACAGCTTCCTATTGGCACCTTTGGCCGACTTTGGGCCGACACCCTGGATATGTATCAGCTAAAGCCACTCACAGCAGGCCCCCGGCGACAGCAGCTCCACGACGGCATCCATGTGCTCACGGGCTATGGCGTTGACCCCATTGGGGAGGCTGAAGTGCAAGCCTTTTTACTTGGGGCTAAGTTTCGCCTGGTGCATCTGGTAATCGGGCTTGGGCTACTCAGTGCGATCGCTCGTCAGATGCCCCAGCCAAAGGGCAAACTGTATCGCCAAAATGTAGGCAAGCGGCTGCGGCAGGCATATTATCGAGGTCACCATAGCCGCTTTGACCCTGACACCTGGCAGCCCGAGCAGCTTTGGAATCAACCTGTTGAGCAGGTCAGAGCCCTGTTTAGGGTGTAGACGTGCATCTATCCAGTGCTTAGTGTCAAGCGTCAGGACATTGTTCTGGCGCTTTTTTAATGGTGCTGCGATCGCGAGTCCACCGATCCTATTTCAAAATCAAGATTAGTAGGCTGATCGGGCAGCTGACTGACGGTTTCTAGTCCCGTGGTAGGGATGTCCGGCCCAACGGTGTCAAATTGAAAACGAGTGCACCAAACTTGCCCCGAGCCCGCTAGTAACACACCAAACGCGATGCGCTTGCTGGTGTCAGGCACATCTAGCACGACTGCATGTTCAGTCCAAGGAGTCGTGCCCGTAATGGAGCGATTTTGCATATTGTCAAAGCTCAAAATTTGATTCTCAAAACCCTCAACTCGCATCCATAGCCCGGCCCATGTTTTGACCGCCTCAGTTTTGAGATAGCTAGACAGCTTTAGTCGCTGCCCCCGATAGCGATCGGCCTTATATATTTGCATGAGTGTGCCAAAGCCGTCTGCTTGGGGTGATTTTGACTGGATGAGGACGCTGTTGCTGCCATAGTAGGTGTTTATGCTGTCTAGACTGACAGCATAACTGTAGGGGCGAGAACCTGCCAAAGACCAACCCTGAGGAACAGTAGACTGGGAAGAGGCTATTGTTTGCGATGGACGCGATGGATGCGTCGGTTTGGTATAGTCATCATCTGCCAAGATTAAACCAAACGCACTAAGACACAGTATCAGGCTTTGCTTATCGACCCCGGTGTCTCGGTTCAAAACCTTAGCCACTGTGATCGGTGCTAGTCCAGTGCGCTGGCTGAGTTCTTCAAAGGTATAGCGGTCACCATCGTTTTCCCAGATTTCGACCTTACGCTTTGCAGTTTGAAGCTTTTGTAAGCCTGCGTTGGTTAAGATCACGCCGCGTTTTCGTTTGGGACGCTGTTGTGACATGACACGGGCCCGAGGTCAGGCGTCAGGAGACAATATTTCTCTGCATTTTAACGCCTGACTTCCTCTCATTTTATGAAGGGTCGTGATGAGCTATTAAAGTGTCTCAAACGATAGATTGCTGGGCGACTCCGGCAGACGTTGTGCATCAGATGACCGCTCAAGATGGATATCAGTTGTCGGGGTTTCAGCGTCAACTGTTTCAAATTGTAGGTCATCCATCCAGACCTGCCCCTGCCCCGCCAAAAGCAACCCAAAGGCAATCTTTGTACTCTCAGCAGGCACGTCCAGGACAATGTCATACGATTGCCAGTCAGTTGTTCCCTGGATGGGTCGGTTTTGCATATTATCAAAACTCAATGTCTGCCCGGATGGGCTATCAACTCTCATCCAAAGCCCTGCCCAGTCTTCAACCGCCTCGGCTTTGATATAGCCGCTCAGTCGCAATCGCTGACCTTGATATGCACTGGCATCAAAGGTCTGCATTAAAGTACCAAAGCCCTCTGTCGCAGAGGGGTGGGCTTGAAGGGTAGCGCTGGCACTGCCGCTGTAAGTCACGTTTTGATCTGCCCCCATGGCATAGTCTTCGGGGTGACTACCGGCTTCGAACCATGGGGGTAGGGAGGCAAAATTTTCAGCATTTGATGGGGATGAATTGACCTCTTGTGCGATCGCACTCAACCCATAAAACGGGCTTTTAGAGAAATGCATCCCGAGAGCAACAGACCCGACTATACCTGACAACACCAGGATACTGATTTGAGATTTAGAGAGACGAAGCATGGTTTCAACAGTCCATAACGTGTTGAGTCTAGTTTGGGCTGCCGATGAGTAAGTGACCATGAAAGATCGATCTGTTAAGCGTTAACTTAAGCATAATCCCAGCAAATTCAATATAGGCTGAAATTTTGTAAGAGAACTTTGTATGACATAGCTTCTGATCTGCATGAAGCAGCTTCGGTCAAGGAATACATCAGCAGCTCAGCTACCAAAATAATGCTTTTTGTAAGCGGTATGAGACTGGCGCTTCAGTAGGTAATGGCTGACCATCACCAGGATCTATCTTTGGTCTCGAAGCAGACCGATAAGCAGTGTTTAGCTGCTTACGTTTGGGTTTGGTTCTGAGTTGGGCAGCAACAACACCCGCGAGGATTAAGGCAATTATAAAAACGCTGAGATAAACCATTCAGATAATCTCTGGGTAAAATCGTGATTACCAATTAATCAACCGTGGATAGCGTTCCCAAAATGGGCTGGGCCATATTCACCAACGTCAATAATGGACCGATTTGTTCTTGACCGTTGAGGGCCAGATCGCTGTGACAGAGAAATAAACGCTCTGTGGTGCGACCCAGCAGGTCCTTAAGAATGCGTTTGAGTCGGTCTTCGTGCATAGTTTCGGTGTCAGCGGCGGTGACCGGACGACCAGACCAGCTTTTGAGAAAAATGGCGGAGCCGAACAGCTCGTCTTTACCGGTAAGCCAGCGGGGAGAGCCCGCATCTAGCCAAAACTGCCAGCGGTGGTTGAGTCGCTGGGCACGATATTGAAACACCGTAGCCAGGGTGACGCCCTGGCGATTGGGGTCCAGGGACTGCACCGGGTAGGGGTTGGCGGCTACGGTTCCTCGTTGCAACAGCTCGATGAAGCGCCCCACATCGCTGGGCTGGGTGGCGTTGGGGAGCCCGCCATAAAGTTTGAGACGACCCTCGACTTCCCAGAAATATTGGGCGGTTTCCATCAGCTCTCGTAGGGCAGAGAGTTGATCAAAAGGGAGATAGTTGCCGCGCCAGAGAAACTGTTGGATAGCGCGATCTAGCAGCATGACCGGGCTGGAGATGAGTCGCTGTTGGCGCTGTTGTTTTTGCTGCTCGAGCCACTCTAGCAGCTGCTGATAGGCTTCGGTGGCCTCAAAACCCAGTCGGTCCCACCGGGGGAAGTTTTCGACCGGCAGTAGGTGGGGATGCTCAACATCAGGCACGAAACAGTGATCGGCAATTAGCTCGGCCCGCACCGGGTCAATGCGAGTCAGCTCAAACCAGGGTTCGCCCGCGTCCATATCGGGGGTCTGACTGAGTACCACCAGCATCTCGGCCACCGCGTCGCGATCGCACAATCTACCCACCCCCGGATACACCAGCGCCAGCAGGGTCAGCAGCGCCCGCACCAGAGGCGAGCTAATCAACGGTCGCTGGTCGTTGAGCGATTCAATGGCGATGCCTTTGCTGCCCAAAATCTCGATCAGACTGTAGCGGGCGATCGCATCTAACCCTGGCCCAATCACCGCCACTTGCCGCGGCGTCACCTGACGAGAATGGATCGCCTCAGCAATAAACTCTGCCACATCTCGCAGCAACTTGCCCCGTGTGGTCTCTTGCAATAAACCCACCGAGTCGGGCAGTTCTGGCAACGACAAGGGATCGCTCACCCATTCCACAAAGCTATCCGCCCAGGTATAGCCTAAAGACGCCTCCGTCGGGTGAGGCAGTTCTAGGATCTCACAGCGGTCTGCCAGCATAGCAATCGCGTCTGGGTCGGCCCCCACCCCCAGACGCACTTTGCCATCGGGGTTATAGGTGAAGGCACCGGGACGCTCTGCCTGGAGAAAAATTTTGAATAGGTCGGCTGCGATCGCAGGATACTCATCCACATCATCCGCCATCGCCCCGCAAAATCGATCGAGCAGCTGAGTCTGATACCGGGCCTGGGGCAGCAGATGCCGCCAAAAAAGCTCGGTCATCAGCCCGTAGGTCAACAGTCCCCGCGCCAGGCACCAATCACGCCATTCGATCAGGGCTGTTCCCATTGCCTGCCAGACCTCCGGGGGAGCCAGGTTGGGCAGCATCCCCTGCTGTAGCATCACGGGAATTTCTTCAAGGCTAATCCCCGCTGAGGCGGCTAGTTGGAAAAAGTCTAAAATCCGCCGTACCGTCTGCGATTCACGCCAGCCCTCGATCATCAGGGTGCCGTCTGAGAGGGAGGCAGCCCAGAGCTGCGTTGCTAACAGCTGTTCATTCTCAGGGCGCAACTTCAGCGGAAACTGCGCCTGTAGGGATAGCGTTTCGACCAGTAACGGCCAAAATAAAATCACCTCGTTTTGGATAAACCCAGCCGGGGTCGTCGTGGTATGGGGGATTTCGCCTTGCAAGGTTTCTGTCAGCCGATTGGCCAGGGCAATGCGATTATCCCCATTCGCCGCGAACACCAGCCAGGGCTGAGCCGTTGTCGCTTCACCCACCCGCATCTGCTCAATCAGCCGAGCCGTCTTGGCACTTCGTGTTGGCCCCGTGATCCAAAGCGCAACCATACCCTTGCCTCCTTCGCCTCTTGTCGGTTGGGCTGAGGTACGAAACCCGACCGACACATCTTAATTAGATCTATGCTCTTTAAATAGCTCAAAAGAGTCCATCGATGTGATGGGCTCTTTCGAAAAGACTATTTGATTCAGAATGATGCGTTGAAGAAACCCTAAGAAACGGCTACCACTACCACCATCAACCCAGCGATTAGACTAGCTGCTGCGACCCCTAGGATGATGTAGTTACGCTTCTCGCTAGCGGTGGGAGGCTTGGCCTCGTACATCTTGGGCTCAACTGCAAAGTTGTTTAAACGACCGCCTTCTTCAGTGGTGTATGGCATAGGTATTTGTTCCTTGTAACCGTATTTAATATACCTTAACAAAGGTTCGAGTATTTACTACATTTTTTGAGAGAAAAAGGCATCCCGATCCCTGGTCAATGTTCCTATTGGCGACAGATCCGTGGGTGTTTTAGGTGGGCACTTCTGTCTTAAGGTCCGGCCCTGCCGCTAAAATATCGAAAAGTGAGCGGACTCAACCCATGGCCCAAAAGCGCCAGGATACTTCCCCTAAGGCTTCTAAAACATCGGTTTGGCTCAAGCAGGTTGCCGAGGCTTGGTCAGGGGCTGCTAATCGCTTAAAGCAGATGCTACCCGTTGATAAAATTACCCAAACCGCCATAGGGTGGCTGAGCATTGACGAAGCCCAGGTGGCCGATATTTTGGCACGGGTGCGGTCTGAGTTGCCCACGACCGAGGCACTGCTAATTGGCAAACCCCAGGCGGGCAAAAGCTCTATTGTCAGGGGGCTCACCGGGGTCTCAGCTGAGATTATCGGCCAGGGGTTTCGTTCCCACACCCAGCACACCGAGCGCTATGCGTACCCGTCAGATGATCTGCCGCTGCTCGTGTTTACAGATACCGTGGGTCTAGGGGATGTCACCCAGGATGCCCAGGCTGTTGTTGAGGAGCTGACCGCTGATTTAGAGCAGTCGGCGCGGGGGGCTCGGATCTTGATCTTGACGGTTAAGATCAATGACTTTGCGGTGGATGCCCTGCGCCAGGTAATTCAAGGGCTACGTCGGCAATATCCCGATATTCCTTGTTTGCTGGCGGTGACCTGTTTACACGAGCTGTACCCTGCCAATTTTGCCGATCATCCGCCCTATCCCCCTGATGTGAGCGAAATCGCCCGCCCGCTGGCCGCACTCCGGCAAAGCTTCGAGGGGTTCCACGATCGCTGGGTGGCGATTGACTTTACCCTTGATGAAGATGGCTACACACCGGTCTTTTATGGGTTAGAAGCGTTTCGAGATAATCTAGCAGAGCTGCTACCCGAGGCAGAGGCTAAGGCCCTCTATCAGCTTTTAGATGAGCAAACCGAGGCCTCTGATCAACTGGGCAACCTTTATCGTGATGTAGGGCGGCGCTACATATCAGCCTTTGCGATTATGGCGGCAACGTTAGCAGCGGTACCCCTGCCCTTTGCTACCATGCCCGTGCTGACGGCCTTGCAGGTGTCTATGATTAGCGTCCTGGGTAAGCTCTATGGGCAAACGCTGTCGCTGTCCCAAGCTGGAGGGGTGGTGAGTGCGATCGCAGGCGGGTTTCTCGCCCAGGCCGTGGGTCGTGAGCTGATCAAATTTGTCCCTGGCCTTGGCAGCGTGATCGCCGCCTCCTGGGCCGCTGCCTA
>JBCDDJ010000188.1:0-11827 GCA_039180385.1 Cyanobacteria bacterium P01_G01_bin.38
GGCATGAATGTCGTCTACCAACAGACGCAGCATCGCCATCCGATCGGCCAAGGGGGACTGGTTACCCTTAAAAGGGTTGTCAGAGGCCCAAACCGCCACCTGGTCAAAGTGTTGCCCCAACCAGGTGAGCACGCCATGATGACCCTGGTGAGGCGGGTCCGCGCTGGTGCCGAAGAGGGCAACGGTGGTGACAGGAGACGAGAATGACATAGGGGATCGGCGTGAAAATAAAGTATCAGGTGATGAGGGGGCAGGGGGAGATGGAGGAGATGGGGAGAGGGGGGAGAGGGGAGGTTAGCTAGTTGCGGAGACGATAGGCTGTTTTTGCAGGGGATTTGTGGTCTTGATTGGCGGGAGTTTAGGGGAGCGAGACGAGGGCGGCTGATCTTTGCGTGGCGGCGGTGAGCTGTTGAAGCTCAGCCGATAGTGCGACGTCAAATGAGACCGGCTGGGTCACCTGACGCACAGCGGTGGGTAGGGCTGCCACGGAAGCGGCTGAGCGCTCGGCAATCTGCTGAAGGGGGTCAGGATGACTGAGCCGCTGCCCCTTTTGCATAACGGGTTGCAAAAGAGGCACCTCTGAAGGCTGAGCCGATTCATCCGCCAGCCCCAGTCGATCGCCCAGGGACTGACCCTGCTCGACTCGTCGGAAGATTTGCTTGCGCCCAGGATAAGTAAGTTTACCGCTGGACTCTTTCATCACAGGGATGCCGTCAATCTCAACGAGTTTGTAGACACCGTTGACAGGGGCACCCGTCACCAGCTTAGTGCCGAGGCCGTAGCCGTCGATGCAGGCCCCCTGCTGCTTGAGGTTAACGATGATCTGCTCATCTAGGTCACCGCTAGCGAAGATGGGGATATGGGGCAGGTGCGATCGCACCTGTTTTGACAGTGCTGCCAGGTCCCCTGAGTCTAGACGCACCCCAGCCAGGGTTGCCCCCTGGTTGACTGTTTTTGCCAGTCGTTGGGCCGCCTCCACTGTATCGTAGGTATCGATCAGCAGCGGTGCCCCCGGAAAGTAGCGGTGAAACGCCTCAAAGGCATCGTCTTCGCTGCCCTCAATTGCTCCAATCGCCATTACCAGGGCGTGGGCCATCGTCCCTACCGGCTTTTGCCCCAATTTGAGCGCCGCCAGCACATTGGAGGTCGCCGTCAGCCCCCCCGCTAACGCTGCCCGCGCCGCCCACAGTGCCCCCTGGGGGCTAAACGCCCGTCGGGTGCCAAACTCAAGCAGCACCGCCTCTGGTCCTGCCACATCTCGCAGCCGCGCCGCCCGCGTGGCGATCAGGGTTTGATAGTTCAGCACATTTAACAGATAGGTTTCGATCAGCTGAGCCTGCCATAGGTGCGCTTCGACTCGCAGCAGCGGCTCATTGGCGAAAATCGCCGTGCCCTCGGGCACGGCCCACACATCCCCGTCAAAGCGACCGTGGGCCAACAGCGACCAGAAGGCATCTGGGGCGTGGGTAAATATCCCAGTGTTTTGCAGAGCATCAATCTGCTCAGGGGTAAATCGAAAGCGCTCTAAATATTCCAGCGCCTGGGCCAGCCCCGCCGCAATCAGATAGCCATAGCCCTCGGGCAACCGCCGGGCAAACAGCTCAAAACTGGCTCGCCGCTGGTCCAGCCCCTCGCCAACATAGCAGGCCGACATCGTGAGCTGATACAAGTCGGTCAGCAGACCGTATTCATCTGGCTGAATCAATAACGCTTGGTCTTCCATCCAAGTTTCCTCGAAGACTTATGGTTATTATAACCAAAAATAAGCAGATAATTTCGGATGATCTTACAAAATTCATATTTGAAGTTAGGGCGAAGGGCGAAAGGGACAAGACGAAGGAGGGAGAGCACCTATAGATAGCTAGATCCCGGAGATGGGGAAGATAAGGGATAAGAAAATAAGGGGTTCGGGGATATCTTGGGATTATCCAGGACAGGATGACATCCTGTTGACTGCTGCCTCGCCCTTCGCCTTTCGCCCTTCGCCTAAATGCAGATTCTATACGCAGATACTAGATGACTTTTTAGTATTAAAAACTAAATCAACCCATATAAAGCTTCCACCTGCCCCCTACTCTTTCGTAAATAAGAAAGATATTCTTAAGTAAGCTACGTTTTACAGATATACAAACCCTCTATGATTGAGCACCCCCCTCAGGTCAGGTCTGAGCCGGTCTGGTTGACGATTTTGCGGTTGATTCGTTGGGATAAACCGGCGGGTCGTTTGATTTTGATGGTACCTGCCCTGTGGGCGTTATTTTTAGCTGGGCAGGGTAAGCCGCCGCTGGAGTTGCTGGCGGTGATTGTGGTGGGGTCACTGGCGACGAGCGCAGCGGGCTGCGTGGTGAATGATTTGTGGGACCGCAACATTGACCCTAAGGTAGAGCGCACTAAAAAACGACCCCTGGCGTCTCGGGCGCTGTCGGTGCGCACAGGCATCGTGGTGATGTTAATCGCATTTATTTGTGCGTTTGTGCTGACGCGCTATCTGACGTGGCTGAGCTTTGGCCTCTGTGTGGCGGCGGTGCCGGTGATTATTTTGTATCCCCTGGCTAAGCGATATTTTCCGGTGCCACAGCTGGTGCTTGCGATCGCATGGGGTTTTGCCGTCTTAATTCCCTGGAGTGCAGTTACCGGGACGCTCTCGGCCCCGGCCTGGTTTCTCTGGGGGGCGACCGTGCTCTGGACTCTCGGGTTTGACACGGTTTACGCCATCCCTGACCGAGAGTATGACAAGCAGCTGGGCGTTAACTCCAGCGCCTTGTTTTTTGGGAACAGTGCGCCCCAAGCCGTGGGATTCTTTTTCTTAGGGACCACGATTATGCTGCTGTGGCTCGGGGTGAATATGTCCCTGAGTCTGCCGTTTTGGCTAACCTGGTTGGCGGCCATTGGCTTTTGGTTTACCCACTATCGCAAGCTGGCCCGTCACCACCAGCCTCCCAGAGTCTACGCGCAGATTTTTCGGCAGAATGTTGGCGTCGGGTTTATATTGTTGGCTGGAATGATTTTGGGAGTTTTGTTTTAGGGAATCGTCCCACTGCCCACACCCGCCTCTGCTTGGGGGGAATAAATCACGATGGTGTTAAACAGACTCACATCGGTGCCGTCGGGCAAGTCTACATCAAAAGAGCCGTCATTCTCAGGCACTGGACCGAGTTCAAGCTTTCGCTTTTCGAGCTTGCCGTTGATGGTGAGATAGACCTGCAAATCGCTGGCGGTCGCATCAGTTTGAAAGTTATTGAAATGGATGCTGGCATTGCCGCCGCCAAAGATAGCTGCCGACACGCTGCCGGAGGTAGTGTAATCGTTTAAGCCTGACAGCAGACCCATGGGTGTGCTCCTTATGGTTTCTATACAGGATGGCCTTTTATAGACCTTCACCAATATATCAGGGGTGCTCCGGTCCGATCAGGACAGGCGGTGTTAATCCTGACTTCCGAATCCGAGAAAGTGGGAAGCAATCATTATGATGAACTCTCTATATCGTCAGGTTCTAGATAATGAAGGGGCAAAAGCGATCATTCTTGCCCCAATCATTCAAACCCCTAAGCGAGACAATACACTCAAGGTATCGTTCTGCTTAGGGGTCTTATGTTTACTCGCGTAATCAGCGATAACTATGCCTGAGAACTACGCCTGAATGACAAAGCTGTTGGCATCTAATGTAGGTGCACCTTCAATGGTTGCAAATTGAGCCCCGTTGCCAAAGCCATCTTCAATACCATTTGGGTTGTAATATAGGTTTCCGGTATCTGCACCATAGACGATTAAAGCATCACTCAAAGCCGCTTCCTCGAGACTATTCACAACCGCAAACTCGTTAGCAGACAGCGCGCCACCCACTGCACTCGTCAGCTGGGCAAAGACGGTCACATCCAGCACAATGCTATCGATAGCCTCAAAGTCTTGGATTTGATTTGTGCCGATATCAGCCGCATTAAAGGCAGTACCCGTATCAAAACCGAAGAAGTCGGCACCATTGCCACCAATGAGAATATCATTGCCACCTCCCCCAATCAGTAAGTCGGCACCATCGCCGCCGATGAGGATATCGTCACCGGCTCCCCCGATGAGAATATCATCCCCATCGCCACCATCAGCTGTGACCGGAGTCAAGGTGCCACTCGCATTCAAAAAGTCATTGCCATCCCCCCCTGAGAAGAGAACAGATTGCACTTCGCTACCGGTCAGATCACCAATGGTGAATGAATCATCGCCGCCCTGCCCGTTGATTTCAAACTGTTCAATACCTTCATTAGTCAGCGTAAAGAGGCCGAGATTAAGACGATTGAAAATAGCTTGGCCATCCACCTGACTCAGGTCAAACTCATCGCCAGCACCGTCTGCGCCATTGACCTGAGTCACATCAAACCCATCACCGCCGTTGATAAAGTCACTGCCATCCCCGTTGTTCCAGATGAAACGGTCATCGCCATCCCCCAGGTCGGCTGTATCGTTACCTCGCTGACCCACGACTATATCGTTTCCAGCCCCAGCGAAAAAGGTATCTTCAGCAGAACCGCCTAGCAGCAGGTCATCGCCATCACCGCCAAAAGCCTCAATCGTGGTAGAGCTTTCACGAGCGTCTAACACATCATTGCCATCACCGCCTGAGAAGATAACTGACTGGACAGTACTACCGGTTAGATCGCCTACCGTCAGAGAATCATCACCGCCTTGACCGTTGATCTCAAACTGCTCAATATTCTCGTTGGTTAGTGTAAATAGGCCTAAATTGAGGCGGTTAAAAATTGCTTGACCCTTTTCTTGACTCAGGTCAAATTCATCGCCAGCACCGTCTGCGCCATTGACCTCAGTCACATCAAACCCTAAGCCACCGTTAATAAAGTCACTGCCATCCCCGTTGTTCCAGATGAAACGGTCATCGCCATCCCCGAGGTCGGCTGTATCATTACCCCGCTGACCCACGACAATGTCATTGCCAGCCCCAGCATAGAACGTATCCTCGGCAGAACCGCCTTGCAGTAAGTCATCGCCATCACCCCCAAAGGCCTCAAGCGTTGTAGAGCTTTCTCGGGCATCTAAGACATCATTGCCATCCCCCCCTGAGAAGACAACTTTCTGAACTTCACTACCTGTTAGGTCACCTACGGTCAGTAAATCATCACCGCCCAGGCCGTTGATTTCAAACTGTTCAATGCCTTCGTTAGTCAGCGTAAAGAGGCCCAGGTTGAGACGATTAAAAATAGCCTGACCATCCACCTGACTCAGGTCAAATTCATCGCCAGCACCGTCTGCACCGTTGACCTCAGTCACATCAAACCCTAAGCCACCGTTAATGAAGTCACTGCCATCCCCGTTATTCCAGATAAAACGGTCATCGCCTGATCCCAAAAACGCGACGTCATCACCGGTCTGGCCAACAACAATATCATCCCCTTTACCGGCAAAGATTACATCGGTTCCAGCGCCGCCCAGGATAGTATCATCACCCTTTCCACTGAGAAAGATATCATCTTGATCGCCGCCTTGAAGGTTGTCATCTCCGTTGTTGCCAAAGAAGACATCACCCAGATCCTCAATCTCAGGAGCATCTTGAAACAATGTACCCACAATCTGATTAACGAGAAGGGTTAGGAAAGAGTTCATTGGAGTTCTCCTATAGTTGTAGATAGACAAAAATGAGCATTCTCAAAAATAATCAGCGCACTCAAATACCTCTGGCAGATGCACCAAAGTGTTTGCGGCAATATTTCTGACGAGAAAAGAACTAATAAACAGGTATGCAATGACTGTTCTACGGCAAGCCCAAAAGCAGAGCAGAATCAGCATTCAGTTATAGATACGAATAAAGGTTGATGTTGGATGAGGTTATTTTTGAGAATTTGTCAGACAGATTTTAAGTCTTTGGGTAGTCAGACAAATCGCCCCAAAAAAATTGCCTCACTATTACACCCGCAATGGTGCAACAGAGGCATCAACTTAACCTCGCATCAACTTAACCTCGCATCAATAACGATTGATTCATTGGCTCAAAGCGTTCAATGAGACTAGCCCAACTGCAAGGTCGACAAAGATGACCAGGGATCTAGGGCGAGTTGTTGGAGGAATCATTTCATGAAACTTCTCTGGCCTCTGAGCATTGCTTGAACGTCCTAAGTATCAGCATCAATCGAGAAAAACTCGGGACGGAAAGGGGGTAGAGGGTAGCGTGAATCGATTAGAGGGGGAAGGGTAGAAGATAAGCCCCTATGTATTGATCTGTTTGACTATCAAGACAACTGAAGCTGGGGATGAGATGATATTTTTTAATTTTTCTTGAAACCCTCTGACCTATATGGTTTCGGCAACAATTGGACCCGTGGGTTGGGCGGGTAAGTCTGCGGACTCAACCGTGACGATGACGTCTTTTACCCAGGGTCTAGATTGATATACGGGCGGCATATCTAAGGTGGCAAAGACTGTGCCGTCCTGACTGGTTTGAAAATCACCGCAGGGAACATATTGCCCCTGGTAACGTACCCAGAGGGCATAGGTTTGCTCAGTAGATAAAGGGGCCAGGTTTTTAAATGCGATCGCAGCCCTTAACCCATCCGTATCCACAATCATGCTGCCAAACACATCTGTCGCCTGATCGGTCCCGGCAAAATCATAAAAACGGGTAGCAGGCTGCTGCAAAATCAGCTGCGCTTGCTGGGCAGGCATCGCCGCCAACAGCTCCTGTTGTAACTGCTGATTCGCTAATCTTAGGCGATAGTTATTCAACCCCAGCGCCAACGATAGCACCGTTGCCCCAGCGGCCACAGCGGCCAACACCCAAGTCACGGTTGAGCGCTGTGGCTGTAGCACAGGCCTCTCAACCTCCGCCAAAACACTTTCGCGTAAGTGGCTTGGGGGCTCCATCATGGGCAGCTCATTGAGCATTAAACCAACCGTTTTCTCCAGACAGTCCACCTCTGACCTCAGCTCAGGACTTTCGACCACTAACCGGGCAAATTCGTCAGCCTCTTCAGCTGAGAGGTTGCCAGCAACATAGTCAGCGGCCAATTCATCTAATTTTCGTTCAGAAGCCATAGGTCAGAAGTCCGTGGTCAATCATCAGGGCATAGATTACTCAATCAGCCAAATCTTGGAGCGATCCTTTAAGCTTAAGCAAGCCTTGGCGCATACGCGACTTGACAGTCCCTAAAGGAATATTCGTGTGGCTAGCAATTTCGGATTGACTGAATCCGTGATAGTAAGCCAGCCACAATAGCTCTCGTTGATTTTCAGGCAACGCCTTTAAGGCCTCACGCACCCGCTGGGATCGTTCTCCTAAGGATGCCTGCGCTTCGGGAAGTGAAAACGTCTCCACCGCAGGGGTCTGAGGTACTAACCCTTGAAGAATTCGCCGCCGGTTACTGCGAGCACGGACCCGATCAATAGCCCGATTTCGGGTAACGGTGCTTAAAAATCGGCTCAGGGAACTGCGGGCGGGATTATAGGTTTGCTTTTGCCAGAGATTAAGAAAAATTTCTTGGGTTAAATCTTCGGCTTCTGGTCCTCTATTTAAGATCCGAAATGCAATGGTGTAGACCAACCGTGAGTAGCGATCGTACAAAATTGCTAATGCAGCCTTATTCCCCTGCCTTAGGGATAAAATCAACGCTTCATCCGTTTCATCTCCCCAATCTGAAACTTGACGTTTAGAACCTTCAGAAGGCATCGGCTCAGAACCCATAAAAAGGTAACTATACGAATCTGTACAGTATAAATACTGAAATCTACCTCGTTTGGATGTGATTCAAGCCTATCAATTTGAAAAACTTTACGGCGGTTTCTATGTCACGGACTAAAACGACCCACCGTCCAGGCTCAGCGCCTCTCGTTAGGCATGTGTCGCACTCCAATCATTGAGCCAGTTCGCTTGTCGTACTCCGTTAAGTGGCACTGGTTTCCTATAACGGCTCGATACATGTCATCGCAAAATTAAAATCAGACTCAACATAGCGTTCACTCACCCTCTCTCAACGATTTGTCTTTGTACGACGGTTATCAAGGCTCAACATAACTTTAAACGCAAAAGCGCCTAGAAATTAATCTAGACGCCTTGCTCAATCAACTTGGTGGCGGGGGCTGGATTTGAACCAACGACCTTCGGGTTATGAGCCCGACGAGCTACCAGACTGCTCTACCCCGCGTCGTGTGCTTTCTCACTATAGCGATCTGATTACCAAAACAGCAACCTTTCTACAAAAGAAGTTTAAATCACAAATGACCGCCTAAACCATCGATAACTCACCCACGACGTCAAGACGCTTATAGTCACTTAAATTCATATAGGTCTCAGCCAGCCCGTCGGCAATAGTGGGCGACACCCAACCGAGCTGTCTGAGTACGTGGAGGGCGGCTGCGTACTTAGCGCGTCGAGAGCCATCGACTACCTTAATCGCCAGCCCCAGCCCTTCACCCACCCGACCGACGCATTGGATGCCCTCGGCTCCAGATTTGCTCACCAACTCACCCTGGGTCAGCTGCATCAGTTGACTATCAAAGCCGTTGGGGCCAGAGATCATCATGGGGTGGCTGGTCATGGCGCGGATAATCCGCTCCATTTCTAAATTTTCGCCCGAGGCGAGTTTGGCAAACAGGGTGGCCATTTGGCGCAGCTGCATAAAGTAGGTGGGGGCCCCGCAGTCATCGTGGGCGCAGATAAACTCATCGGCGGGCATCCCCAACAGCTCTGACAGCTTTTTGATAATCAGCTGCTGGACGGGGTGATTGCGCTGGAGATAGCTGTTGAGTTCCCAGTTGCGCTGTTTGCAAACTGCCAACATACCTGCGTGTTTGCCAGAGCAGTTATGCTCTAGTGCACTGGTTTTACCTTCGGGAATCGGGCATTGCAGGGCGGTTGACTCAACATTGGCCCGCCATAAAATGTTAAAGACCTGGCGACCTTGCTTGATGGTGCCCTGGTGAGAGCTGCAAATGATGGCCAGATCTTTGTCGGTTAGATGAAAGCTCTCCAGCGTGCCTGTGGTGGTGACCGCCAACGCTTGTACGGGTTTTAGGGCAGAGCGAATAAAGCACGCTGCATCGGCATCCCCCGCCAGAGTAAGTAACCGCCCACGGCTATCAGTGACCACTGCGTGGACCTGATGCACCGATTCGACGATGCCTTCGCGCAGTAGCTGTACCTGTAGCTCGGCAGATGAGTGACGATTTGGCCGGGTCATGGCTAAGTACCTGTGATACTCCAGTGTGTGGTCAGCTCCAAAATCTTAGGCCCAAAGACTCAGACCTATAGAACCTGCCAGAGCCCACTGACTAGCAGCACCAAACTTATCATGACGGCGAAGGTTTTTTGTAGCCTCCGTAGAATCGGTTTGACTTGATAATCAAAGATCAGCCGGTCTCGGTTAGAAATCTCCTCGGGTTTAACCCAAACTTGGCCGTCATACCAGCCAGACTCTTCGTAGGGAACGGCTTGATTGTGCAGGCGATTACCGACGTGAAACCAGCCGATATAAAGCTGCAAAAGGGCAAGGGTGGGTAAGACTAACCCCCCTAGTGCCGCACTGATTAAAAACTGGGACCAATGCTGAGCAGGCACAAAACTAACCGCCGCAACCGGGGCTGTCACGAGCCAACTCGCTAACCAGATGAGCACAACGGGCTTTAGATAGGTGCGCAGATCTTGAGTTCCCCAGCTGTAAAACCAAGAATCTCGCATTTCCTCATATTCCCGAATGGGAACCTGATCGGCTGGAACGGGACATCGCGACACGGTGGTCTTCATAAAAAAGAACTTAGGACACGTTCAGGCTATATTATCGTCTCATTGTAGTTTGTTTTTAGGCTGTGAGTTTCGCCTCAAGCCCCCGCAAGCTTAGGGGTATAGCTCAGCTGCTCGGCGTGCCCCCAAAAGGCGTCTAGATCGTAGAACTCCCGCTCTCGCGGTTGAAAAATGTGTACGATCACTTCGCCGTAGTCTTGCAGCACCCAGCGGCCTTCGGTGACGCCCTCTGTATTCAGGGGTTTTCGCTGCCAGTGTTGTTGAACCGCGGCTTCGATAGAGCGTGCGATCGCACGCACCTGCACATTTGAAAAACCGGTGACGATCACGAAATAATCAGCCAGGTATGACACGTCTCCTACTTGCAAAATCTTGATGTCGGCTGCTTTGCGGTCGTCGGCTGCGTCAGCAATCGTGATGGCCAGGGCTTTAGCTTGTTCATCGGTTAAACCAGCCCCATCGATTGTCTCAGAAGGCGTTGAAGCGTTGACTTTAAGTAGATCAGCCAAAGATATGAATCCTCCGAAAAATGTGAGTGTAAATTGCCATAGATACCTTGCGTGGAGAGGTTTAGCAGAGTTTTGCAGACTGGCGGCCAAGCGATATAGGCATATTTTAGATCATGTTTTCAGTCTGGCTGTCCACAACCAATAAGTATTCTTAAGCTGTTAAGTTTCCAAGGGGGTTACCCTGTAATCAAGTGTCTAAGGGGATAATCCTCCCAGGTTTGAGTCCACACTGCAAAGGAGGCGTCAGTTATGGTTCCTGGCATTGCGCTGATTATTGGCATTTTGATTGGGGCAATCATTGTTTACTTATTGATGCAGTCTAAGCTGCGGCGCTCAGAAAGTTTGCGACAGCAGAAAAGTGAGCAACTGAGTCAGCGCGAGCAAGAGCTGCATCATAACCGTGAACAGTTTAGTCATCTTGAGACATCGCATCAGCAAAAACTGAGGGAAGAAAAGCACCAGCTGCAAGAACGCTATGAGCAGCTGTTTGCCGACAAGGTTGAGCGCTATCAGGATGATTTTGAACAGAAGATGGAAGCGCTAGAAGCCGAATACGAAGCCCGTATGGCCGTTTTTGGCGGGTTTGAGGATTTCGACGCTGGGGAGTATGAGGCCGCCGACGTGGGGGAGCCTGAGCCCGGTTCTGTGAACGTAGTGAATACTGCGTCCATGGGGCCGGGCCTTTCTGTGTCAGAGGTTGAGGCGGATCTGCCATCCAGTCCTTCGGCAGGCTCCGGAGCCCCCGATGCGGGCTCAGACCTTGGCGACTCTACTGCGGGGGAAGATGACTTTTCGGTCCAGGCGGTCATGGCGTCAACGGCTGCTGTGGCGGCGTTACCGCTGATTCCAGATCCGTGGGATGACAGCCCAGCGGCCTCGGCGGTGATGCCCTCGACCGAGGTTGCCTCAATCGATTTGGCCAGTGCCTCACCGCCGCCAGCCGCCCAGACAACGATTGCTCAGCCGCCGTCAGTCGCCCCCCCCAAAGCCCCCTCGGGTGGGCAGCGCCATCAGCCGACTGTAGACAGTCGCCGTGAGGCTGCGATCGCACTGGGCCAAGCCGCCGCCGCCAGCCCTAAAGCCAGTTTGCAGGCCCTACCTAGACTAGCCAAGCTCAGCAAAGATGCAGACCCGACGGTGCGGCTAGCTGCCATCCAGAGCCTGGGCAAAACCGGCAGTATTAAGGCAATTCCCCTGCTAAGACAGGCTTTGCGAGACGTCAATGGGGACGTCGTTGCAGCGGCAAATGAGGGGCTCAAACGCTTCAAGGGGGTCAAGAAGAAACCTGCGACCACTAAGAATCTGAAGAAAAAGCTTCCCAAAAACCGATAATGGGCCGAAGCAACGATAATGGAGTGGGTTTGAGTTCTCAGTTTTAAGGTTTGAGTTAGCGCAACTTCCCGCGGCAATCTGACTCGAAATCAGACGCTTAAGCTAACCCTAGAAACCTAAAGTACCCTACTCTTCGAGAATGCCAAAGGCAAACGGGAAGCTGCTCAGGCGTCTGCAAAACTCAAAACTCAAATTTCTTAAAGATTGAGGCATCTATTGCAATGACCAAAGCGGTAATGGAAACGAATAA
>JBCDDJ010000189.1:0-11811 GCA_039180385.1 Cyanobacteria bacterium P01_G01_bin.38
AGTCGAGCAGAGTAGGAGGGACTCGTCTACTCACCAAGCTATAAGCTTTAGTTGCCGTCAGCCTCACTCCCACTATCTGGCTACTTCCAGATCCACCTGCTGACTTCAAGATACAAGTTGCGCGCCGAGCAGACAGTCATATTCAAAACTCAGGTATTTCAGCATAGCGATCGCGATCAGCATAATGCTTCAAAATCACCTCAGGACTCACACGGGCGTAGTAGCTCACATCCTTGATACTCATATGTTTTAATGCCATCGTGATCCAAGTATGCCGAGCATGGTACTGCGTCCCATAGAACGCGATCGCACCCTGCTCTGCCATCTTCAGCACCACAGGTCGCCAGTGAACCGACTGAAAATAGTTGTAATTGAAATAGGGTTTCCGCTTGCCATGGAACACCCTTAACTCAGGCTCCATGGCCTTAGGAATCAAGCTTTTGAGCAGTAGTTGCAACCGTGGCCCACAGGGAAAGTCCGTTGAGCGGTAATTCTTAGTCCTTTGCAGAATGCGCGTGTCGGCGGGTTCTGCCTCCCAAATAATCAAGCGCGAAAAGTCCAGAGTAAGGTGTTATCCGTTAGATGGCCTGCACAGATACCCCCCAGTCTGGGGAGTTATGTGGCAAATGGGACGTTGAATGATAAGTGAGCTGGATTCCATAGTCCTGACATTACTCTGGACGGATATTCATTGGACTCCAGAATCCTCGAAGCTTGGTAACTTTTCCCTCCGCGTCAAAACAGAAATAATTAATGCCTTCAAATCGGACACGGCTGCCATCTTGCTGGATGCCTTGACCGTTCCAGTAAGCGACAGCTTCATTGCCATTCACTTCGACAAAAATCTCTTGTAGCCCTACCTGGCTAAAGGCTGTGACAAAAGCTTCTCCTTGAGCCAAAATCGCTTGTGGAGTTGTTAGAGGTGGCTGACCCACGGGATCTTCCACGATCGCAGTTGATGCAAATGCCGCTGCCCACTGCGCCGCATTCATACTCCGAGTGCCTTCAAAGTAGCGTGCAACTGCGGCACGAGCGGCCTCAGGACTCAGGACTTCACTCATTGGACAACCTCCACTTCTGCAAATCCATTTTCGATGAAACCAGATTGACTGACAAAACTTTTAGCTGTGCAGTTAAAAACTCCCCCTTAGAGATACACTAGCGGAGCCCCAGCGCAGCCATGCCTTTTAGGCTATTGCCCTCAGGGCTATAATCGGCCTGCGCCGATTAGGAAAACCCTCGGCACAACTAGTCCCCGTAGGTGGACTTCGTTTCTGTAGGCGCGACTTCCAGTCGCTAGCCGTACAAGGTAGGGCTCTTCCGAACTTTTGTCAGTCAATCAGCCGACCAACTAAGACAAGGTGGTCTTGAGGGTTGCTTGATCGGGCCGCAAGCAAGCTCTATTGCCTGCCCTGCAGTGTTAAGGAGCCTGGTGTCTAGGCTTTCAGTGCCTTTAGAGGATTTCCTGAGTCTCGAGTATTTTGACATGGGCACTGAGGACCGCTACTTTTTCCTGCGCTAGCTTTAGCTTTTCCTGCTCCAGTTTTAGTTTTTCCTGTGCTAGTTCTAGTTTTTCTTGCTCTAGCTCTAGCTCAGCGTGTAATTTATCAGCCATTTTCGCCTTGGCGATAATGCGAACTAGCCGCTCCCTTGGGGTTCCTTCTCCCCAACGCTCCAGGTCATTGATTTCAGCTAAGAGGGATGGGTCTAGCGCTAAGCCCAGACTTTGCCCACTCGCTGGGCTAGAGCTGGGCAACACGAATGATCGCCCAGTATTCTGAACCCTTGGGGGCTGCCGGGGATTGCCTTTGGGCGCTGCTGATAACCTTTCTGCACAGGCTTTTAAGATCAAAAGAGCGACGTGCTCTTCCACGACGCCTATTGGAGTTTTGCGGGTGCAGATTAACGCCCCAGGCATAGGGTTTGTGTGAAAGTAGGCTTGGATAGCCGTATCGTACTTACCCAGCCAATGGGGTAGCGTGGAGGTCGGATAGTTGGCTTGTAACCACTCAACCTCTTCTTGGCACACAGCTTCGACAGCCGCCACATAGGTTGTTTGAGATAGGCGTTCTAGGAATGAAACAATCCTGGCTTCTAGCGTGCCATTGGACAGCCCTGCCGCTAAAGCTTTTTGAAAATTATCAATTTCTTCGGCCATGGGGGCAAACACCTTAGCGAATCATCCTTCATTGATAAGAAATTTATTTCGATTGCGCAAGATCTATCGAACATAAGTTATGTGAAGATTTGGTATGTATTCTTTGTGGTTTATCGCATTCTCAATGTTGACAGGAGCTGGATCGTCGGTTTCATGGGAACAGGGGATATGGCTGCTGCTGTCGGCGGGAGAGTTTATGACCTTACCCAGCTATGATCTAACCCCTGAGATGTGCGATCGCATTATTTCTCATGCGAAGGCTAATGGGGCAAAATCTCATCACTTCTTCTTATTCCTATTGCGCCCTCACCTCCTCACCGTGACTCATCCAGGAAGTTGAACTTGGAGGAATGACTGTATTTTGCCTCAGCTGTCAAGCTTCTTGTTTACTTTTTTCAATCCGGACGTTTTTCCGTGAATTTAATGCATAATTTTGGCAGATAGATGAGCTATGCGGCAGAGTTGACGTCGAATTTATCGTGAGTTCCCACGTGTTCACAACTATGGCGACCCCATAAAAATGGAAAAAACTGAAAGCCTCAAGTTAAATCCCATTAACGCTGTACGTCCCCAGCCCCAAGCCAACTATGGCACCAAGAAGCTCGTTGTTTTAGAAGAAGATGACTCAAATTTAGCGGGCTCCTCTTTAAATCAAAACTACGTACTCGGCGGACACATCGATAAAGATCCGCTGAATACGTCGTTCTCCCCCGATAGTGAGCATGCGGAAGTCTTAATGTCCGGTGCCCAAGTCAGCGCCTCTACGTTTATTGGTCACTATCCTGGCCTCAACGCTGCAGCTGTGGATGCGGCTCACCCAACGGTCATTAATGAGAGTCGGTTTGTGGTGTCTGAGGGCAGTGGTTATAAATTGCAGGTGGTTTCGCCTGTTAGCACGCCGCTGACCGCGTATCAGCCAGACTTGGTGGGCAAAGGGTCTAATCTGGTTAAGGCCAATTTCGCGGGAGCGGATTTAAGGGGCACCGATTTTACCGGGTGTAACTTGGCAGATGCGAATTTTGTCGGGGCCAATGTAAGCGGATGCAACTTTACCTGCGCGAACTTAGCTAAAGCCAACTTATCTGGGGCAGATGTGTCCGGCGCTACCTTTGCCGGGGCTAACTTATCTGGGGCTGACTGCTCATCGGTGGTGACGTCTGCTGCAACTAATTTTAGCTATGCCTATCTCGTCGGAGCCCGGTTCTATGTGATTGGAGGGGAGAAAGTTTCTTATTTTGGCGGCTTCCAAGGCGCAATTTTTACCGATGGTCAGAAACGATTAGAGGTCGCCAATGCTGACTTTAGCCAAGTTTCTGGCCTGGTAGATGGTCAATTCGCCTGTTATTACAAATGTGAAGTGGTCTTACCGCCCGGCGTTGAATGTGTCTCGACCAATCGATTCATTGAGGCGAGGGAGGCTCAGGTGAGAACATTTGAAGTGGGCGACTTTGGTGCGGAAGACGCTGATTACGTTTAGCTCAACACTTGTCTGAATAGGGTTTAACCTACTTTTGAAGATCTGGTGCCTGGGCTATGGCATTTTTGTTGTCTATGTTTGTTGACGCTTGAAGTGCCAGCTAAGCCGATGTGCCAGATAGATAATCCAGCATCAGTGAGGCATTCCAAGCAGTGCCCGAGCCAGTGCGAGAGAAATTGCACAATCTGCGCTCTTTGATCTTGCAGGTTGCCTCCGATTTAGACGACATTGGCACTTTAGAAGAAACCTTGAAATGGGGACAGCCCAGCTATCTTGTCAAAGGAGGTAGCACCATTCGTCTTGGCTGGAAGCCCAGTGCTCCTGACCAATATGCTATCTACTTTCATTGCAAAACGAAGCTCGTTGAGACCTATCGAGAGGTATATGGTGATCTGTTTGAGTTTGAGGGCAATCGAGCCATCGTGTTTCATGTTGAGGCTAAACTGCCCACTCGCGCCCTAAAGCAATGCATTGCGCTTGCGCTCACTTATCATCGTGTAAAGCATCTCCCCATGCTTGGTATGTAAAGCTTAGTGGCCTTAAGCAGCATCTACTTTATGACTCAAGAGAGTGTACAACAGCGCATTGCACACAAGCCTGCTAAAACCGTTTGATGCGTTGAGAGGCAAGGGACAAACTATGTCAGATTGTGGATGTGAGGTGGATGCCGACAGTGCGGCTCAGCAAAGCGTTCTGCGATATCTCCTACTGATCAATGCAGCCATGTTTGGGCTGGAGGTGTTTACGGGGATACTGGCCCAATCGACGGCGCTGATTGCGGACTCTTTGGATATGTTGGCTGATGCGACGGTGTATGGCATTTCCTTATACGCTGTGGGGCGTTCAGGGCGTTATAAAAAACGGGCGGCTTACCTCAGCGGTATTTTTCAGATGACGCTTGCGGGTCTAGTCTTGTTGGAGGTCATCCGCAAATTTGTCTCAGGGAGCCAACCCGAATCGACCCTGATGATGGGGATTGGGCTGGTGGCGCTGACGGCTAACGTCTTTTGTCTGTGGCTACTGGCCAAGCATCGCCAGGGCGAAGTCCATATGCGGGCCAGTTGGATCTTCTCAAAGAACGATGTGATTGCAAACCTGGGTGTGATTGGCGCAGGGTTGCTGGTCAGGCTCTTGCAATCTCAGCTGCCTGATCTCGTCATTGGGCTTGCGATCGCAACGTTAGTCCTGCGAGGTAGCTTACAAATTCTCCAAGCGGCCCGTAGTGAGTGAGTGTAAAGGAGATGAATCTGTGACACGCTATGAATGGCTATTGGGGCCCAGGGTGAGCAGAAAAAGGCACAGCCTATGAGACTGTGCCCTTGAAGAACTCCATGGATCGTGATATTGAATTGAGCTTAGGAGCTACGCTATCTCTGCGGCAGCTTTGTCGCGACGCGATTTGACCAGATACAACCCGAGGGTGCTCAGACCTAGCAGGGCAGTTGGTTCAGGGACCTCTTCTGTGGGCTTTTCGACCTTGACGATTTTAGCCCAGAGACTAGCTTCGCTGGTGCCTGCTTCTTGAGAGATGAACTCATTAACGATGCTGTTGTTGCGGAGGGCATCTGCGCTAAACCCAACGAGTTCTAGGGTGTAATCTTCACCTGCGTGGGTAAATGAACTCTCGGCGTCAATGGCGAAGTCCCAAGTGATTTTATCAGAGCAGCCCTTGCCCGGCTCGGTCTCGTAAGGGCAGACTCCACTAGAGTGGGCGCTTACCTGGTTATTGGTTTCATCAATGTTGAGGGAGAAGTTAAATTCCTGATTCCCAATACCCAGGTCAGCAAAGGCAAGGTTCAGGCTAAAATCTACCTCTTTAGCATCTTTGCCATTCGCCCAAATGGTGTTGTTATAGTGCTGGAGGCTACCTAAGTTAAAGAGTGCACCCTCTTCTATGCTGAGGTCCTTGACGCCAGCAAACCCAAGACCACTTTTATTCTCTGCCGACGTGTCAACCCAGTAGCTGTTATCAACCTTATAACTGGTGTCGACCCAAACGTCTTTGGTGGTTTCGTACCATTCGTCATGCCAGCCGTATTTTAGTCTGCCCCTACGGTTGTAGTAGTACCCTTTCACTCTTTTAGACTTCCAGACAGTTTCCTGGTCCCAGTAACCATCTTCAATCCATTGGATGTCTTCAACCCAGTAGCCCACATCTACCGCGTCGCCCCAACGAACCTGGGAAATCCCATCTTCCTCACGAAAGTCGGTTGAGTAGCTGGGGGCGGCAACACCCTCCGAGCCAACCGTGATGCCATTGCTTAAATCTGCATTGTCCCAACTTGCAGAAGTATTGGTGATTAAAAAAGCCTCTGCGGGTGTTGCCAGGTTTCCTAAGATGGCCAGGGTCGCAGCAGCCCCCATGGCTGTGGTCAAATTGCTAAAACGCATGTCTCTAGCCCGATTGATTATGTATCTTGCAGTTGTGTAGTCACAATTTAGACGTAGACTCTGTATGTCTGGTATCGGTTGATACCTGTTTTTGGTTAAAGATACGGTGAAAACTTTTGACTCAAACGGGCTTTGTTTGTGAAGAAGCTTCGGTATCACAGCTGGACTGGACAATATGTGAGGGGACGCGAACTCAAAAAATCAGGGGGGCTCAGGGGTTCACGCTGATCGATACCTCCGTCAAAAAATACGGAGGTATCTGAAAAGTAATCTCAGTATTTGCTACGCTGTCGCCTGGATTTGTTATTCAGGAAGATTGCATGCTTGAATTTATTACGCTGCCCAATGACCTGCCGCCGGTGGCTCCTTATTCTCACGCGGTGCGGGCTGGGGATTTTTTGTTTGTTACCGGGCAACTTGCCGAAGACCCAGCCACAGGGGCGGTGGTCAAAGGGCCGATTGAGGCTCAAACTCGTCAGGTGATGGCTAATCTAGAGCGAGTGCTGACCCATGCGGGCACGGGGTTTGACAAGGTGGTGATGGTGCGAATTTTTGTGACTGACTTTCGTTATTACGAGGCAGTCAATGACATCTATGCCGCTTATTTTGATCAAAGCCGGTTGCCCGGACGCACGACGGTGGGCGTGATGGGGTTGGCTGGGTTTGGTGATGTAGAAATCGACCTGATTGTGTATTGCGGAGAGTGAGCATAAAAGGCTATACCGTAGTTTCAACTACTTTTTGGCTCTCTGTACGTTTGACCGGATTGATAAAAATATGGTGACTCATCTGCTGCGTCGTTTTGGCTTTGGGGTTTTAGGCTCCGTATTGACCATGGTATCGCTGCCAGTAAGTGCGATTGCAGCGCCGCCTCGCCCTCCGGATGAAGCAGTTGAGTGCGAGGTGCTGATCATCGGCGGGGGCCTCTCAGGGACAGCAACGGCCTATGAGAGCTTACAGTCGGGACGCACGGTTTGTATGACGGAGCTAACTGACTGGGTGGGTGGGCAGCTGTCTTCCCAGGGCACCACCGCGCTTGATGAGGCCAAACGTCAGCGCGAGTTGCTGTTTTACTCGGCGGGCTACAAAGAGCTGCGCGATCGGGTTGAGCGTGAATATGGTCGTCAAAACCCCGGTGATTGCTGGGTGAGTGCATCGTGCTTTTTACCCGAAGATGCCCACGAAATCTTGACCGACATGCTAGAGGATGCGGCGCGGCACGGCGATGGTGAGCTAAAGTGGTTTCCCTCTACGGTGGTTAAAGAGGTGGAGCTTAGCGCCGACGGTCGCATGATTGACAGCGTGATTTCTATCCAGCATGCGCCTGCAGCCGATGCGCCGCCGCTCAATACGGAGCCGCTGTCTGCCTATTTTGAAGATGCCTACCGCTATGAAGATTCGGAGCGGTTTACGAAAAAGATTATTCGGTTTGTGCCCCAACCCCAGGAGATAGACGAGGACTCAGAGCCCGTAGCCAGCCCGGCAGATTGGTATGTGGTAGAAGCGACCGAGACCGGTGAGGTGATTGCGATCGCAGGTGTCCCCTACCGATTGGGTCTGGATGCCAAGTCGTATCTCAATCCGTCGTCGCCGGTGCGATCGCAAGATGCCTACTGCACCCAGGGCTTTACCTATACCTTTGCCATGGAGCGTACTGAGGAGCCCCAGCCGCAAACGCAACCCTTTAACTACGTCCAATACGAACCCTACTTTAGCTTTGAGCGTCAGCGCGACAACACTGACTACATTGATTTTGTGTTTACCTACCGCAGACTCCTGGCACCAGGACGTCGCCCGGACGAAAGAATCTTTGGGGTGAGCGCGGTGAAACCAGGTGATATCTCAATGCAAAACTGGACCTGGGGAAATGACTACCGCCCCGGCACCGCCGAAGATAATCTTATCTATTCAGCCGATCAGCTGACTGAGTCGGGTCAGCTAGAACCAGGTGGCTGGCTGGGGGGACTCCGGACTGAGACCCTGCGCCGAGGTGAGGAAAATGCCTTTAGCTATTACTACTGGCTGGTGGCTGGGACCACTGACTCGCAGCTAGGGGGTGGGGTGAAAGTACCTAATCCTAACCATGTCTTTTTGACCGGCTTTGATGCCCCGATGGGCACGGCCCACGGACTGTCCAAGTTTCCCTACATTCGTGAAGGACGGCGGATTATTGGCCGACCGGCCTACGGCCATGAGCAGGGTTTTGCCATCAATGAGATTGATATCTCTCGGGTCGACTACACCGATGAGTATTACCAGACCGAACTCTCACCCAATGCCTATCGCACCCTGCGCTATGCGCTGGCCGGGCTGGAGACGACGGGTGCGATCGCAGGCCGTACTGCCCCTGGCGAAGTGCCCTTCCGAACTCGGGCCGCGATTTTTCCTGACTCGGTAGGTATTGCCCAATACGCCATCGACTTTCACCCGTGCATGACCCTGTCCCCGCCTGAGACCCCTGGCAACACCGAGCGAGAGGGGGTGCGCCGTGCCCACGGGCAGGCTTATCCGGGGCAGATTCCGCTGCGGGCGATGATTCCCCAACAGATTGATAATCTGCTGGTGGCGGGCAAGAGCATTGCCACCAGTACGATTGCTGCGGCGGCCTACCGGGTCCATTCCTTTGAATGGTCCGTGGGCGTGGCAGCAGGGGCCACCATCGACCTGGCTTTGAATGAAGGCATTTTGCCCTATGAGCTAGTGGATGATTTACCCGTGGCAGAACCCCAGCTGCTCAAACTGCAAGAGCGGCTCCAGCGCAGCGGTAACCCAACGGCATTTCCAAATACGTCGATCTTTAATCAAGACTGGGAAGATTGGCGAGTTTGGTAGGTGTGGGAGATTCCTGACGCCTGATTATTATTCTTTTAGCCGAATATCATTGGCGACTCCGTCGGTGTGGTAGACCCAGGTTTGGGAGCCATCACTCACGGTGGCGCGCCAGCCGGGAATGGCAATGGCGGTACAGGGGGTATCGGGGGATGGTGCCAGCCCCATGCAGCCACTCCAAACTTCGGCGTCGGCAGCGGTGACGGAGAGGGTCTCTCTGGGGACCTCAAATTTTTCGGCGGTGAGTTGGAGGAGGCGATCGCGGACGGATGGGGGCAAGTTATTGTCTAAAGTCGAGCGACGAATACTTTCGCCCGTGAGGTCGGTTCGGTAAAAGAAATGCTGGTTGTCTTCCGTCGTTCTCACCTCGATTTGCCAACCTTCGGTGAGGGCTGCCAGGCAAGATTCGGCGGGGCCACCCAGGCCTAAACATCCATCGGTCCAGGTTTCTCGGTTGGCGCGCATCACCAAGAGCTGGTCAGTAGGCACATTCAGCTCTTGGGCAATCGCCGTTTGAAGCCGCTGTTCAATATCTTGGGGCAAACGCTCATAGGCCACCTCACCTAGTGTGTCAGACGATTCAACTAAATTCGGGGGTGACGGGGTGACGGTGCTGTCTGTCTCGGTATTTTCGATCTTTGGTACCGTGCCAGCGGAGCTAGAGGGGGCAGTGCCTGCTCCCTCTAAGCGGTCGGTGCAGCTGATGAGGAGAGCGGCAGCGATGGGTAAGCTAGCCCATGAGGTGCGATGCTTGGGAGGGCGCATACTCTTAAAACTCCTGATGCGAATAACGGCTCCACTGTAGCCCTCATGGCTGGGTCCGAAAGCTGTGTTACGTATTTTGAGACGGGATCAGGACTCAGTCGAGAAGAGGGAGCATTCCATCAGCTTGGAAGTTGTATGAGCAACAGAGTTCTGGGGCAATTAGACGACAGGGGGTTGTCCTCGACGCGGCGTGATTTCTCCCTATTGATTGGAGTCAGCGGATGCGATCGCAAGCCTCGAACCGCTGCAACCATTTGCGATCGCTGGACACCTTAAAGAGCCCCGGTTTCTTGTTTAACGCCATGCCTGTAATCCTGAGGGTTGCCAACCAACTGGGGTTCTGGCAGGCTGTCTCTCAATGTTCCTGGTTCGATGCCAGGGAGTTTTTGACTCGAAAACATAGGGACCGCAGCCCCCTCGACCGGGAGATTGAGCCAGCTGCTCAGCTCTGAGGTGAGCCAATCTAGCTCAACGTTGGTGAGCGGCAAAGGATTCCCGAGTGGATAGGCTCGGTTACCCGCCCAAATGGCAACGGTGGCTGGGTATTCTTTAGAGACGGTATCGCCCTCGGCAGCTTTGTATTTATAAATGTGGTGGTGTTCTCGCTGCAGTTTAATGATGTTGATCGCAGGCGATCGGCGGCGACGACGAAAGCATAAACAGCGATTAGTCAAGGTGATATAGTTCGATGTGATGTTGAGTCGGGTGATCCCAAAGGACTGAAAGAAGAAGCTTTGCCACGCCTTGAGGCTTTTAAAAACTAGCATCGCGACGATGCAGGAGCCCACCAGTGGAAACACCATTAGAACTAAAAACGGAATTGAAAGCAGCGTGATCAGTGAGGCTTTGAGGAGTCGGCTATGACTCAGGCCGCAGGCACCAATCGTGATGTCTAGTTCGGTATCGTTTTTTTGAAGACGAATGCGACTGCTGGCGGGCTTGCGACGAGGTAACTCGATCAGTCCTCGGGCGTCGACTCGTTGCAAGGCACTCAGGGCCGCTTGGGCATTTGCAAAGCGCTGATGGGCATCGGGGGCTAGCAGGGTGGCAATCCAGCGACTGAGGTGGGGGTCGATAGTGGTCTGGTTTTCAAAGTAGATTCGACCTTGACGCTTTGGCAGGTCAGCGGGGTGGTGGCCAGTGAGTAGATAGACGAGGGTGGCCCCCAAGCCATAGAGGTCAGAGGCAACCGAGGCTCGACCGCTAAATTGCTCAGGGGCTGCATACCCGTAGGTGCCTGCGATGGTAAAGGTTTCGCCCTCGGCGGTGGCGACGTTTTGGACTGACCCAAAGTCCACTAGATAGACCTGGCCTCGGCTGTTGCCAGTATGATCTCTCAATAAAATATTGCTGGGTTTGATATCTCGATGGACGATGGCGGGGTGACGACCGTGCAGATAGCTCAAGATTTTGAGCATTTCGGTGGCGATGTAGCGAATGTCGGCGGTGTTAAAGGTGCGACCGGCTTTAACCTGAGCTTCTAAGGATTGGGCATCGACATAGCTCTGGACCAGGCCAAATCCTTTAAAGTCGGGGGTATCAATTTCAAAATGATCGAGATATTTGGGAATGGCGGGATGATCGAGGGACTGTAGGACGGTGGCTTCGCGTTGAAACAGCTTGAACCAGCTCCAGTCAAAGTCATAGCTAAAGGCCAGAATTTTAAGAACGATGGGGGTCTGCGTACTCAAATCAAGGCCTAAATGAGTCTGACGTCCGGGTTTTTTGCTCAAACAAGTCTCGCGTTTATAGCGAGCATCAAACGTGATGGGGGGCATAGCGAGCGACTTAAGATTTGCCGGTTTCTACAGAAGGCTAGTAGGCGGTTGGTCTATGCACCTATTGATGAGATTAAATATAACCCTGGAGTATCGTAATCTCGACGCTCTAAGCAGCCATCTTAGTTAGATGCTCATACTTCAAAGGGAGAAAATATCTACGTCCTCTAAGAATCTTTATATACGCCCCCATGTTTTACCTTCCCGTCGGATTTTTGCTGTTCTTAGCATTTATTTTGCTGCTGCCGTTTATTGTGTTTGGCCTTACCTTGGATGTGGTTGAGCTGGCGGTGGCTAAACTGGGTTTTTCGACCAATCTGGCGTTTTTGTTGCTGGCGGCGGTGGTGATCGGCGGCATGATCAATATCCCGCTCTACCAGCGGGAGTCAACGGTGACGGCCATGCCCCAAGAT
>JBCDDJ010000190.1:0-11795 GCA_039180385.1 Cyanobacteria bacterium P01_G01_bin.38
AGGTAATCATATTTTAACAAATCATCAACATCATCAAAATCTTCCTCCATGCTGTGCAAATCACAGATATCTTCTCCGATTTCTTCCTGAATTTTCTCTGCGATTTCTTCGGTAACACCCGAGGTGGTGCCATAAAAAATTCCGATTTCTGCCATTTTTCTGACTCCTACTATTGCAAGTTTGTTTTAGGAAGCTCGAGTACGCACATAAATCGATTGAATCATGGTTTGAGTGAGTGCCAATGGACCTTTGTGAGTGCGGAGCACAAACCGGGGAAACCGTTGTTCTAAGGTGATAGACGTCCCAGGGGATAATCCCAGCCTTCTCAATTGGTCGGCAACAGCGGGGTTAGCCCCCTTAACTCTGGCAATAACACCACGTTCACCCACCTTCAGCAACTTTAGAGATGCTCCAGATATCGTAAAACCCGTAAACATATGCAATCCCTACCCTTCTAAACAGTTGCAACTACACTAAATATGCTTCCATGTGGGTTTTAATCGTGCAATCTGAGCGCGGATAGGCAACACACAACAAGGCAAATCCCTTTTCCATTTGCTCATCCTCTAAGAAAGACTGGTCTTCCTGATCAATTTCTCCTTCAACGATCTTGCCAACGCAGCTAGAGCAGGCCCCAGCTCGACAGGAGAAAGGTAGCTCGAGGTCATTTTCTTCTGCGGCATCGAGGATATACATATCTTCTTCAACCGGAATGGTGACATCGATATTGCGCTTTTTGTTGATCAGGTGAACTTGGTAAGTGGCCATAGTGGATCTCCTCTGTAGGTAGTGGGTGATGGGTAGTGGGTGATGGGTAGCGGGCTTCGCCGTGAGCTCAGCCGAACGGTGATGGGTAGTGGGAAATAACATAAAGTTTTATTCTCTACCCTCTACTCTCTACCCTCTACGAGCAGGGTACGCCCCCAGGTCCGCCTTCTCCTGACTGGAACGATTTGCCGCAGCCGCAGGTGTCGGTGGCGTTAGGGTTGGTAAATTTGAAACCGCTTTCTAACAGGCTGTCAATGTAGTCCACGACGACGCCGTCGAGTAGAGGAGCGCTTTGCGGGTCCACAAAAACTTTGAGGCTACCGGACTCAGTCACTTCGTCATCAGGGTTAGGGGCATTCGCCACCTTGATGTCATATTCATAGCCGTTGCAGCCTCCGTCTTTAACGGCCAGACGAATGCCGCGGGTGGGGGTATAGTCAGGGGTGCCGCGAACAAAGGTTCGCAAGCGTAGTTCAGCAACTTCAGTCAATGTAACAGTCATCAGATTTTCTTCCTATAGAGACAACTTTGAAAATGGATCTCTGTCTAGCGCGTGACCTAGAATCTCTGCAGCGAACGACATTGGCTCCGCCGCAAACACAGCTGAGGGCAGCTGGGTTTGAGCACTCGATCGGCCTTTGATGAACAGGTCGGAGAAACTAATATCCCCACCAAGGCAGCGCCTTGTAAAAGTAAAGGTGCTTTTATCAAGCCAGCCACCAAACAGAAGAGAGCAGATTGAGTTCCCAAAAATCGGCCCACATCATCGGGGTGCTTTAGGGCAAATTGCCAGGAGACAACTGCCAGGCCAAACAAGATCAGAGTAATCCAGGGCATAGGTCTAGGTAGAATTCAACAGAGAGAAAGGGGGGCAACAGTAGCCTGTTGAGCAGCCTGTTGAGCGACCGCCTGCGTGATTTGACCACAGACAGGACAGTTGGGATCGTGGTAGGGGCGACGTTTGGCGAATTCGGCACGGGCCAAATCCATGGTTAACAGTTGCCCGAGTAGGGGGTCGCCTAAGCCGGTGATCAGCTTAATTGCCTCCAGAGCGGCCAGGCAGGCCAGGGTCCCTGACACGGCTCCCAATACCCCAAAACCCCAGCGATCCCATTCTGGTTTTTCGGGAAATAGACAGGTCAGACACGGGGTTTCCCCCGGCACGATGGTAGTGAGGTAGGCTTCCATGCTATTCATGGCAGCCTCCACCATGGGTTTGCCCCAGCGCACACAGGCGGCATTGAGTAAGTCTCGCTCTTTAAAGTCAAAGGCACAGTCTAGGGCAATGTCTGCTTGTTGTACCAGGGCATCGATATTGTCGGCGCTGACATAGTTGCACACCGCCTCGATCTCGATGTCAGGGTTGAGTTTGCTCAAGGTTTCTTGGGCCTTAAACACTCGGGGCTTACCCACCCAATCATCGGTCATTAGAACTTGCCGATTGAGGTCATCCCGCTGCAGGTCACCACCTCGCACCAGGATCAGCTTGCCGACGCCAGCCACTGCCAGATAGAGGGCAGCAGTGCCGCCTAGCCCGCCCACACCCGTTACCAGCGCCGTGGTGTCTTTTAACTGGCGCTGGCCAGTTTCACCCAGCCCAGGCAACATCATCTGGCGGCGATAGCGTTCAACTTCGGTAGGCATTAGGGGAGGAAGCATGGGTGGGAACGGTGAGTGGGTAGTGGGCTTCGGCATGAACGGCTCGACTGAGCACTTGCCGAACGTCTCAGCCGAACGGCAGTGGGAGTTGATCTTACTCCACTGTAATATCGGAGAGCTTTACCACGTTTTTAGGTTTATCTTGGAAAACTTTGAACAGTTTTTGCTCGACTGAATTAGAGGTCAAAAACAGGTCATAGGCAGTTTGCAGCGCTTGGCGATAGGCGTCTAGCTTTTGGGTATCGCTTTGAGACTTATCAACCTCCTGAACTAATTGGGAGAACTTTCGCAAAATGTGCAGACGGTTGATGTTGACAACTTTGGGGTCATAGGCCAACCCAAAGAATTGAAAGTATTCTTCAGCGTCCTTGAGCTGGTTGAACTGAGTCAGGGTTTTGGGTAAGGTCATCATTGGTTAGCCTCCAAGGTTTTTAGTTGCTGTTTAAGCTCACGCAGCTGGCAGTAGATGTCATAGGTGCGCGCGGCTGCATCGGGGAGCAGTTCTAAATCAGTGGGCAGACCTTCGGCAATATCGTGAAGGTCCATCTTCATCTGACCTGCTTTGCTGTTGAGCTTTCGAATTTTCTTTTTGAGATCTTCGAGGGTCAGGGGGGGAGATGTGAGCATGGGGATAGAGGGTAGAGGGTAGAGGGTGGGGCACGATGAATCGTGCCCGCACACTGGAGGGAGGTATTGACTAGACGTTGCAGACCTCCGGGAAGCGGGTTGCTAAGTCGATGCCTTTTTGGACAAGTTTGTCGCCTTCGGCGTTGAGTTTCTCTAAAGAGTCAAAGCCAAAGCGTTGAGCATCTCGTAGGGTTTTGGAGACCAGAATCAGACGACCCGAAAAGATCAGTGCCCAGCCAAAGCCTTCATGACTGAGATCGACCACGACCTGCGAGAGCTGACCAGTTTCTTCTTCGATGCGGGCTGCGATCGCACGATAAAAAGCCAGAATCCGACCCAGGGTGATGGGATCTACCTCGCCTTCCACCGAGATCTCCCGGCGCTTTTTCTTGGCAATCACATAGGGCTTCAGTAAGGTCTCATCGGCCCAATTGCGGTAGGTCCCGTAAGGGTCATTAGCGCGAATTTGTTGAACAATTGCCTTCAGGAAAGGGCAACTATCAACGGTGAATGCTGCACTGGCAGGTGTGCTGGCGGCATTCGATGTTTCAGCAGGGGTTTGAACAGGGCTCATACGATTACTTCCTCTTCGATAGTTTCAAATTCATCTTCAAACTCATCTTCGAATGGGGTCGACTGACCCAGCTGGCTTTTTGCAATGACCTTACGCAGCCAGGGAGGTGGGCTGCCGTTGAGGGTCTGCACCAACTGCGTCAGCACATCTTGAATATCGTCCTCCTCTGCCGATTGGGATTTAATCGGCGTGATATTGTTACGAATCAGTCGACCAGCGGCACTGCCGCCGATCGCTGAAACATAGACAATAGAGCAGCCTTGCAGAGCACGAAGCTTGGGCTCCAGCTTGTCTTCATTGCCATCCTCCTTGAGATTTCCTTGAAATTTCAGATTCTCTAGGAAGGTATAGCCTTCGGTGTTGACGTCATAGACATCAACCTGACTGGCCGAGCCAAAGTGGGCATTGATGTGAACTGAGTCTCTAGTGGCGAAGGCAATTTTCATAGGGGATCTCCTTTTTGATTACTCACTACCCACCTCACCCTCTCGCCAGGCATGGACCTGAGCATGGGCAGCGCTCTCATCGGCCTCCAGAAAAATGTTGCCGATGTCAAACAAGAGCTGGATGGTGCCGTCGTAGCCGACGGTGTGGCGTTGACCGTTGCCAAGGCGATCAAAGACCGGGAACCCCATGCGGTAGAGGGGAATATCCAGGCTTTTTGAGAGGGCTTTGGCATTGGAGTTGGCGATCAACAAGTCCGCCCCCTGAGCCAGATCGGCAAAGTCTTCCAGATCACCGATGGTGACGGTGTCAACGGGCAGCTCTTTTAGCAGCTTAGATTTGGTCGTGGTGACCGCAGCATGGACTTCGGCCCCGGTGGTGGTGAGCCACCAGGCAACGGTGTGGAGCAGGTCAGGCTCCAGGGCCAGGGCGACCCGTTTGCGGCCAAAGAAAAAGTGGGTGTCGAGAATGGCATCTTGCAACTGTTTGCGCTGGTGCCGAAATTTCTCAGGGACAGGCCGACCGCTTAACTCTGAGAGGGTTTGTAGGAAGCTATCCACGGCCCCTAACCCAGTGAGGCTATCAAACAGCTTAAACTCAGTGCCAAACCGCTGTTGCAAAATCTCAGCAGACAGCTTCATGGTGCGGCCCACCGCCAGGGTAAATGAGGAATAGCCCAATGTCTTGAGCTGGTTTAGGGTCGTGCCACCGCTGGTGAGGCCGCTGTAGCTGTCTGACAAATGACCATCCAAAGACGTTGACAGATCGGGGACAACCACCGGATTTAGACCAAAGGCAATCACCATCTCTTTAAGCGCCTGCACATCTCCGGGAGCCAGAGATGAACCGGCCAGAACCGTCACCTGGGAAGGCATACCTGGCATCGCATAGGCATAGAAGGGATCGGCATAGGCTTCCCCCTGCTGTCGCACCTCATCCCAGCCATAGTCGGGAATATCTCGCACCAGCGCTTCGACAGCTGCCGCGTAGCCGTCTTGCAAGGCTCCCTTAAAATCAGGGGTAGAGGCAAACGCGATGGGCAGAGTCGCGAGCTGCGGATTGCGCTTGCGCAGATCTTTGAGGATCCCCTTCATGTCGTCTCCGCGGGTTTCGGTGAGACCCGTTGTACACAGCCCGACAATCTCTGGATTCGACTTCTCCATAAGAGTCGTGATGGCGGTTTCTACATTATCCTCACCACCGAGAATGGTAGAAACCTCGGTCATTGCCGTGGTCGACAAGGGGATCGCCTCCCGGAAATGGCGCACCAACATCACCTTGGCAAAAGCTGTGCAACCCTGCGACCCATGAAATAGGGGCATTATACCCTTGACCCCCAGATAGGCGAGGGCCGCACCGAGGGGCTGGCTTTGTTTGAGGGGATTGACGGCGACGGCTTTACGGCGGGAGAGAACTTTGGTGGAGGGAGATGGGGAAGATGATGAGGTAACGGTCTCCCCACCTTCCCTATCTTCTACCTGTCTCTCCCAAGGAGCCTCACGCCGAACCTGTTCCCAAATCGGGCTGTGCAGGGCTTCGTCTAACTCCTTGGCCATCTCGATCATGCCTAGATACCCAGCGTAGGGATGATGGCGTTCTTGGTTGATGTCGAGGAAGGGAATTTTGGCTTTGAGGGCAGTGTACTGGTTGCGGCCCCCAGCGATGAGCATATCGGCTTTGGTTTTGGCAATCACCTTTAGGAGTTCTTGGGCGTTGCCTTTTTGCATCATGATGCCATCTTTGCCGAGGAGATTTTTGATGCGGGCCTTGTCTTCTTCGGTGCTTTTTTTGGTGCTGGTGGCCACCACGTTGATGCCCAGATCGTGGGCGGCGGAGATAATCGACCAGCTTTTGACGCCGCCCGTGTAAAGCACTACCCGCTTACCCTGGAGGCGTTGGCGATAGGGGGCCAGGGCTTCGTCTAGCTTTTGGGTCTCGGTCTGGATGATTGCCTCAACGCGGGCTTGCATCTCGGCATCGCCCACCTTAGCAGCCACCTCCCGCAGCAGGTGGTTCATGTCTTCGACCCCATAGATCGACGCTTCGATGTAGGGAATGCCGTAGCGTTCCTCCATCTTTTGGGCCATATTGATCAGCGCCTTAGAGCAAATCATCACGTTGAGCTTAGCCCGATGGGCGGTGGCGACCTCGTTATAGCGAGCATCACCGGTAATCTTGGCCAGCACGCGAATGCCTGCCTTCTCCAGCAGGGGTAACATGCCCCACATTTCGCCAGCAATGTTGTACTCACCGATCAGGTTAATGTCATAGGGGGTTGTATAGTCGGGTTCCCGCGTCCCAACGACATGTTCTAATAGAGCTTCGCCGCCAATCCGGTTGCCCAGGTTCTTGCTGCCCACAAAACCAGGGGAGCTGACGGGCACCACGGGAATATCAAATTTTTCGCTCGCTTTCTTACAAACTGAGTCCAGGTCATCCCCAATCAACGCCGTGACACAGGTCAGGTAAACAAAGACAGCGGCTGGGTGATAGCGATCTTTGACCTCGTGGATAGCTTTGTAAAGCTTCTTCTCACCGCCAAAGATAATGTCATTTTCGCTCAGGTCGGTGGTGAAGCCCATTTTATAAATCATCGGCCCTGAGGAAAGGCTGCCTCGACTCCCCCAGGAGTTGCCCGAACAAGCGATGGGACCATGCACCAGATGGGCAACATCGGTGATCGGCACCAAGGCAATACTGGCTCCATCAAAGGCGCAGCCCCCCTGGGCGGCACCGGGCTGCGCTTGCTGTTGACAGGCTTTGTTTTTGCCCTTTTTGTCTTTTTTATGGTTATGCTCGCAGCCCGGCTGGGTGAGGAGTTCGTTGATTTTGCCAGAGGTCATGTTCATGGCGATCAGGGGATAAAGAATTAATTAACAAATGTATTGGGTAACGTCTTCTTCAAAGACATCCGACAGATATGAAAGGGCACGAAGTCGTAAGCTAACCAGTTCGTCATACACCGGATTGAGCTTGCACAGTGCCGGGATATGTAGCTCATAACCCAAAACCGAAATATCTCGTTCGAAGGGACACTGACAGGGAATCACCCGACAAATAAGGTGGGCCAGTCGATGACTTCTCACTTGAATTTGATCAATCCTGCGGCGTAGGGGCTTAAAAATATCGAAGCTGGGAAATCGACGCTTAGGCAAGGTAATAGGACAGGACGGGAAAGACGTATGGGGAAACAAAGTAGCCATGGCTTTTACCAATCTGGTTGTTCAATCAGGGGTGGGCGCTCTTCTGCCAGGTCTAACTCTTTTTTGAGGCAACCAACGACGTAGTTGGTTTCTAGAAAATGTACGGAGTAAATGTAGGCCCGTTGCAGGTAGGTACCAATACCAACGATGTAGCCGACATCGCCTTTCTTAGCGAGATGAAAGCCAATGTCTTTACCTGGGAAGGTGCCGTCATTGCGGATCACCTTGCGAACCCGGACGCGATCGCCCATATCAAAGAAGGGAGGAGAATCGATTTCGATTTCTTCGCTGAGTTTCATGGCAGGTGGAGGGGTGAGGGGTGAGAGGGGGTGAGGAGGAGAGGGGGTTGAGGAGGAGAGGGGGTGAGGGAGGGAAATGTTTATCTCCCCTGCTCCCCTGCTCCCCTGCTTTCTACCGGATCAGGTCAAACGAGATGTCCGTCTTCGCCGGTACGATGGTCTGACGGTCCAGTTCATCCAGGATGGTGTTGATGATCCAGTTGAACTGATTGATCGCGCCCTGATAGCCGAGGGTGGCGTAGCGGTGCATGTGGTGGCGATCGAAGATGGGATAGCCAATGCGCACTAACGGGGTGCCAGTGTCGCGCCACAGGTACTTGCCGTAGGAGTTACCGATCAGCAGATCAACGGGCTCGGTGAACATCAGCGATCGCAAATGCCACAGGTCCTTCTTACCCCACACCGTTGCGTCTTGTCCGTAGGGGCTGTTGGTCAACAGCTCACGGATTTCTGCCTCGAAATCGTTGTTGGAGTTGGTCACCACGATGTGTACAGGTTCAGCACCCATTTCCAACAGGAACTGGGTCAGGTTGAACACATGGTCGGGGTCACCGTAGAGGGCAACGCGCTTGCCATGGATCCAGGCTTGGGAATCGGTCAGCGCATCGACCGCGCGACCGCGCTCCTGCTGAAGTTCTTGAGGAATAGGCTTGCCAGTGATGGCCGACAGATTCATCAGAAACTCATCAGTGCCCTTGATCCCAAAGGGACGGAAGTTGTAAGTCTTCTGCTCCCAGTCCTTGGTAAGGTATTCCTGGGTTTTGGGCGTAGTGTACTTCTGGAAGAAGAAGGTGCCCTCAGCATTGATCGAATCAGCCGCATCTTCTAGGGTGGTGAGCCCGTTATACATCTTGAATTCGCCCGTGTTGGGAGAATCAAACGTATCAGAGTTGTCTGACAGGATAGTGTAGTCAATGCCAAACAGGCCCAGGATGCGCTTCAGCTCACGGAGGTTGCCCACATAGGGGTCAAAGCCCAGGTTGAAGTTAAACTTGCCGTTGGTGGTTTCTGCCTTTTTACCCTCGGTCAAAGTGGACAGTATGCTCTTGAGCATATTGTCATAGCCAGTGATGTGTGAGCCCACAAAGCTAGGGGTGTGAGCCGATGGGACGGGCAAATCTTGAGGAATCAAATCCTCGTTTTTAGCGGTCTGAATAAAGGCCCCGATGTCATCGCCAATCACCTCGGCCATGCAGGTGGTGCACAGCGCGATCATCTTGGGATTGTAGAGCTTATAGGAGTTCTCTAGACCCTGCTTGAGGTTATTTAGGCCCCCAAAGACCGCCGCGTCTTCTGTCATCGAAGAGGAGACTGCCTGAAACGGCTCTTTGTAGTTGCGGGTTAAGTGGGTGCGGAAGTAAGCCACACAGCCTTGAGACCCGTGGCTGTAGGGCAGTGTCCCTTCAAAGCCAGCGGCCACAAAAAGTGAACCCAGTGGCTGGCAGGCTTTGGCAGGGTTAACAGTGAGAGCCTCGCGCTCAAAGTTCTTTTCCCGGTATTCCCAGGACTTTGTCCACTCAGCAACTTCAGCCACTTTCTCGCGGCTGTGGGCTCCTTCAAACTGACGCTTGTACTCAAATAAGTCTTGGTAAGTATCGGTTTGGAATAGGTCGAAGTGATCTTGAATCTTGCCAGGTTCTGGGGTGTTTTCTGGCACTTGAGGATTAACGTTCTCAGTCATGGTGATCTCCTTTGAAGTGGGGGAGGGGTGGTGGGTAGTGGGTGGTGGGTAGTGGGTAGTGGGTGAATGATGAAGAGTATTGTTCAGAAGTAGAACTCTCTACCCTCTACTCTCTACCCTCTACCCTCTACCTTCTCTACGCTGCTTGCCAGGGTGTCTCAATGAGCCCCCAAGTGGGATTGTTAATCGCCAAATCCATATCGCGGGCAAAGACTTCGAAGCCTTCGTAACCGTGGTAGGGGCCGGAGTAATCCCAGGAGTGCATCTGGCGGAAGGGAAGGGCCATCTTCTGGAAGACGTACTTCTCTTTGATACCAGCGGCAATCAGGTCGGGGGTGAGCTGTTTAGCCAACTCTTCAAATTCGTAGCCGCTGACGTCGTCATAGATGACGGTGCCTTCTTTGACGTAGTCGGCGGTGCGCTTGTAGTCGTCACCGTGGCCAAATTCATAGCCAGTCCCAATCACATTCATGCCCAGGTCTTCAAAGGCGGGGATGACGTGGCGAGGACGCAAGCCACCGACCATCATCATGACCGTCTTGCCTTCTAGACGGGGGCGGTATTTAGCAATAATGGCATCCATCCGGGCCTGGTTTTCAGCAATCACAGCTTCGGCTTTGGCCTGGATAGTTTCGTCAAACTGCTCAGCAATTTTGCGCAGAGACTTGGCGATCTGGGTGGGGCCAAAGAAGTTGTACTCCAGCCAGCCGATGCCATATTTCTCTTCCATAAACCGGCAGATGTAGTTCATCGACCGATAGCAGTGGATCAGATTGAGTTTGGCCAGCGGCGTCATCACGACTTCGTTGAAGGTGCCATCCCCAGAGAACTGGCAGATCACCCGTAGACCCATATCCTCGAGCAGTCGTCGGCTGGGCCAAGCGTCACCACCGATGTTGTAGTCACCAATGATGTTGACATCATAGGGGGTGGACTCAAAGCCTTCGGGGAGCTCACGATACTCATCGGCCTTGGGCAAAACCCAGTCGCGAACCGTGTCATTAGCGATGTGGTGACCCAAAGATTGAGAAACGCCCCGGAACCCTTCACAACGAACTGGGACAACCGGCTTGCCGGTTTCTTTGGCTTTGGTTCTGGCGACGGCTTCAATGTCATCCCCGATCAGACCCACGGGGCACTCTGACTCAATCGTGGTGCCTTTGCTCAGCGGGAAGAGAACTTCTAGCTCGTCGATGAGCTTGGCTAGCTTTTTGTCACCGCCGAATACGATGTCGCGCTCCTGGAAGTCGGAGGTAAACTGCATGGTACCGAAGGTGTCTACCCCGGTGGTGCCGATGTAGTAGTTGCGGCGACCGGACCAGGAGTAGTAGCCGCAACCCACAGGGCCGTGACTAATGTGAATCATGTCTTTCACCGGACCCCAGACCACCCCTTTGGCCCCTGCATAGGCACAGCCACGGGTGGTCATTACGCCAGGAACGGATTTTTTGTTAGACTTGACGCCGCAGTCAGAAGCGCCTTCTTCTTTGACATTAAGGTGCTTGGAGCGACGCTTTTGGGCTTTTTCGGGATACGCATCCAGGACTTCCTGGATGAGATCTTTTCTATCTTCTACGGTGCTCATAGTGCCCTCTGGTATTTGCTATAGAGAGTAATTTGCCGGGAGAGGAGGGGGTGTCTGATCCGCTGCGGGAGGTACCCCAGGTGCTTGCTCGCAAGTGATTTGGGTCTGTGCCGTCCAGGATCAGACAATCAGGGACTAGACTGCAACAACCTTGCCAGCTGCCTTGTCTGCCTCAACCGCTTTCTGGTATTCTTCGTCACCGCCTAAGAGGCCGAACTCGACCAGGAGCTCCTCTAATTCATCCATGGTGATGGGGGTGGGGATGACGAGGTTTTTGTTCTCCTCGATCTTTCTAGCCAGCGTGCGGTATTCGTTGGCTTGGTTACTCTCGGGCGCATACTCGATGACGGTCATGCGGCGTAGCTCAGCGTGCTGAACGATATTGTCGCGAGGCACATAGTGGATCATCTGGGTGCCGAGACGATCGGCCAGGGTTTCGATCAGTTCGATCTCCCGGTCAACGTTACGGCTGTTGCAGATCAGACCACCGAGGCGCACACCGCCGGAGTGAGCATACTTCAGAATGCCTCGGGCAATGTTGTTGGCCGCATACATGGCCATCATTTCACCAGAGGTGACGATGTAGATTTCTTGGGCTTTGCCTTCCCGAATGGGCATGGCAAAACCGCCGCAAACCACGTCGCCTAATACGTCATAGGATACAAAGTCGAGATCTTCGTAAGCGCCTTCTTCTTCTAGGAAGTTGATGGCGGTGATAATACCGCGACCAGCGCAGCCTACACCGGGCTCAGGACCACCGGACTCAACACACTTAACGTTTTTGTAGCCCGTGAGGAGCACTTCGTCGAGTTCTAGATCTTCTACCGCACCGCGCTCAGCGGCTAAGTGCAGAATGGTGGTTTGGGCTTTGCTGTGGAGCATCAGACGGGTGGAGTCTGCTTTGGGGTCGCAGCCTACAATCATGATGCGTTGGCTGTCAGCCATACCGGCGATG
>JBCDDJ010000191.1:0-11793 GCA_039180385.1 Cyanobacteria bacterium P01_G01_bin.38
CAATCAAACCTTAATTGGTCAAGGTGCAACCGGGTCTTCGTTAGATGCCCTGCTTGGCATTACCTTGTCTCCCTTTGGGGGGTTACTGCCCACCATTGGCGGCACCGACCCAACGATTATCAACAGCGGTGGCAACGGCATTACCCTGGCCTCAGGCAATACCATTCGCGGTCTCAATATCGGCAGTGCCTCTGTTGACGGGATTAGTGGCTCTAATGTGAGCAACATCGCCATCAGTGAGGTAAACATCAGCAATACCGGTGTCCACGGCATTGACCTCAACAGTGTGACCAACTTCACCTATGAGGACAGTGTCATTACAGGGGCAGGCAACGGCGATGATGAGCATAACATCAACATCGTCAATCTGTTTGGCACCAACCTGATTGAAGATGTGCGCATGGACGACATCAGTGACACGGGCGTGGAAATTGTCAACAGTACGACCGACGATGGCACTACCGATACCCTCACCATCCGTCGTTTGGATGTAGAGGATCATGCATTCCAGGCCTTTGGGGAAGATGGTGTCTTTGCCCAAGCAACTGGAACGGCTAACCTGACCCTGCTGGTGGATAATAGTGAGTTCGACATCAATGCCAATGGCAGTGAGGGCGTATTTGCTATCTCCGATCAGACCGCAACGCTGAATCTCACAGTCCAAAATAGCTCCTTTGAGGCGAATGATGCGTTTGGCAGTGGTAGCTTCTCGGTTGTGAATGCAGGGAACAGTAACGCCACTGTTGTGCTAACGGGTAACACGATTACGGATACCAGTGGTAATGCGATCATTGTCAACAATGATGACAATGCCACCTCGGCGGTCACCATCAGTAACAATAATATCGGTGCTAGCGGTGGCTTTGGGATGCAGTTGCGTCAGGATGGCAACGGAACCCAAACCGTATTGATTGACAACAATACGATTGGAGCGAGTACGTTCGGCACTGTCTTCTTGAATGCCCGGGATGGTAATGGGACACTGAACGCAACAGTCACCGACAACACCAACCTGGCAGCCCCAACATCTGGCTTTGGCCCTGGTCTGGCATTGACCTCAGAGGACAGTAACACGCTGAATGCCAGCATTTCTGGCAACAACTTCACTGGCAACAATGGTTTCCCAGGCACTGAGGATATCGCCTTGACTGAGAATAATAGTTCAGCCCTGAATGTTGAGCAAACCCAGGCCCAGCTGACGTCGTTGAATAATGGCGATACCGTTGGGGTTACTGGAACACCTCAGTTTGGTCAGTCTGCGCCGCCGACCCCTTAATGGGATTGGTCGCAATGAATCGTTGATTAAACGGTTAGGTTAAGAAGAAACGGGTCGCTGTTGATGACAGCGGCCCGCTTTTTTCATCCCCGAATTACCACAATCTCTCGATGGCCAGGGGTCATGGCTGGCTCCGTTGTGGTCCGATCGGCGATCGGCGGTAGTCCCTGACGCTGATCAAAAATTACCAACCAGCCCGTCTTTAAGCCTAATCCTGCCAGGTAACGATCTAACTGCTCCAGGCCAACCTTGATAGGGTCGGGTCGACCCTCGCGCCATACTTTTAGCTCTATCCCCAGTGTTACCTCCCCATAGCGCAGACAGAGATCCATCCGGTCAGAGCCAATGGCATATTCCCGCTCCAGCGTGCCACCCCCGTTGACCACCCGATGCAAAAAGGCCATCAACACCAGATGGGGGGCAATCTCATGATAAGGGGCACTTTTGAGCAAGGGTTGTCCATGTTGCCGCCAAAAACTGAGAAATGCCTCCAGGAGCTGGTCTGGGTCAAGACCCCCATCAGCAGTAAGCCAACTGGGGAAAATTTGTGGCAAGGAGGCCTGTGGGGTTTGGCTAAGCACCCGAGGCAGGACCTCTTGATAAATGGGATTAGCAATCACCAATCCCCCCTGGGTACCCATGCGACACAGGCCCAAATCAATCAGAAATTGCAGGTCATCATGGGGGATATCTCCCAACTCTTGCCCCGCCAGCATCGGTTCTATGATGGCGCTTACTCGATTTTCTCGTAAAATACTCGCTAAACTATCCAGATGGGTATCTTGCCGCTGAATCAAAATTTCTTTGGCAATCTCCATATGCTCTACTGTAATGGGTTGAGTCGGCTCGCTCACTAACTCTTCCACAATTTCTTTCGCCAGGGCATTGACCAACCAGGGCTGCCCCTGGGTTAAGCCAAACGCTTGTTGGATGGCATCAGCCTCAAAAATCTGACCCGTTTCAGCCGTGTGCTGCTGGTATAGTTGTGCCACTTCTGCTGAGGTAAAATTCCTCAGCGTCAGCGATTTAATCTTGATATTGAAAGGGCTAGCCGTGTTCAGACGACTACTGCCCCCAGATGCTACTTTATAGTCCCGCACATCCCGGACGCCAATCAGCGCCAGCGATTGAGGAAATCCTTGGGGACGATCGGGATATCCTGAGCGCAGTTGTCTAAGGACAGAAATCAGGGTTTCATCCTGCAATATATCAATTTCGTCGATGAAAATAACCAGGGGACGTGGAGATGATTTGGTCCAAGCCCTCAAGGCCGCCTGCAGGCCCTGCCCCGGATTTGCATCTGGCCAAGGGGGCGGCCATAGCTCAGTGGGCAAATGATTTTCAGCGCGATCGCGCCAACTGCCCAACATCGCTAGTTCTGCTGCGCCTGGGTCATGGGGAAAGGCCGCACCGACTTCTGCAGAGACCATCACAGCCGTGTAGTGGCCACTAGCGGTTAGTTTCTGGGCCAGGGCCAGCATAGCCGTGGTTTTACCCGTTTGTCGGGGCGCATGGATGACAAAGTAACCCCGCTGTGCAATCACTCGATCGAGTTGGGGCAACCGAGCCAGGGGAGACAGCATGTAATGAATGTCTGCTTGACAAGGACCAGCTGTGTTAAACCATTTGGGCATCAGAAAGTGGCAGTTAGGTTGCAAGATCCATATTACGAGATAGGGAGGGTACCACCATCAAATCAGGATATTGCCCTTGCAAGCCAAAGTTGGCCTACTCAGAAAGAAATGGGTCGCTGTTGACAACAGCGACCCACACTAGACGTTTCTGGTAATGGAGTGTGACGACAATTTCGCTAGCCTCGACTGGGATAAGTCCCTTCCAGAGCAATGATGAAATTGATCGCCAGATAGGGTTGCATATTATCGCGACTCTGCCCGCCGCCTGTAGATGCCAAAGATGAAGAATCCATGGCCACCAAATTTGCGGGCTCACCATAGACCTGTGCACCAACTGTTAGCCCTAGGGCATGATTGGCTGGATCTTCGCTACCGCCACCTTGGGTGGGCAGAAGTGGCACTGCGATCTCGGCATGGTTATGGCTGGGCATTTGTGACTCTGTAAAGGTTTCTGTTTCAGAGCCACCATGTTGACCGAGTCTGTAAGTGGGGAGGTCAGTACCCGTGCCCTCATGGATGGGGACACGGCCTTGCAGATCGGGCAATTTAAAGTTGGTACGGCCATCGCCGCCGTAGGTCGTGCCTAAAATAGAAAAGAGGGCTGTATTTTGAGAAACACTCATGGTAGAGCCATCACAAAATGCCCAACCTCGTGGGGCAAAATTGCCTGCAAAGATTCTAATTTCACCAATAAATGGGTCTGCCATAATAGTCTCCTAATGACGAGTTGGGTAAAGGCCAAAAAGGCAAATGATGAAGCTGATGGTCAGGTACGGCATCATGTTGGGTTGGGAATTCCCGCCGCCGCTGTGAGCAGCAATGGCTAGATCTGACATTTGTGCGGTGGGGGTGGTATTTTCGTTATAGACGTTAACCTTCGTATTTCCCCCTAGAACATGACCGCTCACGGTATTCTCGTTAGCTGTGTTTTCCGAGGCATACCAAACATGGGTGTGAGAGGGGACCTGATCGGCAGTGAGGGTAACTGTTGCTGCACCTCCTTTGGCACCAATAGTACGATTAGTCAGTCCTGGCCCTGAGCCATAGTTCATGGGCGCTCGACCGCGAAGGTCGGGAAGGCCAAAAGTGGTACGACCATCCCCGCCGTAGATGGTGCCCAGAAGGGAGAACAAGGCCTCGTACTGTGACACGTTTAAGAGGCCACCATCACAAAACGCCCAGTTCTGAGGGGCAAAGTTGCCGGCGAACATACGAATTTCACCAATATAGGGTTCTGACATGATTAAACTCCTTAGTTACGAGGGGGAAATGTACCGGTGAGGGCGATGCAAAATTCGACTGCCAGGAATGGTTGCATATTGCTAAAAGGCTGACCACCGGAGTTTTTGCCGATGGACACTGTGTTCATGGCTGCTGTGTTGCCTGCATCTGTATAGATAGAGATACTAGATTTAGCGAGGACATGATTTGTGGGGGTAGCCCCTTGTACCGGGTCAGCCAGCGCATTATCGCTTGTCCCTCGCATGGTGTGGGTGTGGGCCGGTATTTGAGCTTCTGTTAGCGTGATTTCTTCGATGCCACCTTTGCTCCCCGCCGAATAAGAAGAACTCGCATGTATGGGCAGTCGACCTCGAAGGTCAGGGAGGGCAAACGTGGTGCGGCCATCGCCACCAAAGGTAGTACCCAATATTGAATACAGCGATTCATATTGGGTAATGGCCAGCAACTCGCCATCACACTTGGCCCACCCTCGGGGGGCAAAGTTGAAGCCAAACAGCCTAATTTCGCCTAAGTACGGTTCGGTCATAATTAATCTCCTAAGTTAGTATTGTGGATTGATGGCGTCCACACCATCAAGTAGTAGACACTTTCTTCTCCTTTTTGTACAAACCCGAGACGGCGATAGAGATTCAATGCACGGTTGTTGCGCTCTACATGAATCGTGACAGGCTGACTATTAGCCTGTGCTGCCGCCAAAACTGTGTTTAACAGTGCTGCGCCGATGCCGCGATCGCAATAAGTCGGCGTCAAAGCAATGTCAATAATGCGAATTTCATCGGCGCGTCTATCAATATATAAACGCCCAATGGACGCCCCAGCCTGTTCAATAACCCAAAAATCAGCATCCTTGAACTGTTCCTGGCAAAAGGTGTGTTGTGCCTTAAATTGAAACTGCAAAAATGCCTGTTTTTGTACCGCTGACCAGGGTAAAGTCTCCAGTTCTTTCTCACGGGTGCTGGCATATAACTGAAAGAGAAATGGGTGATCATCATCCGTGATCGGGCGAAACGTCAGCCCATGGCGAACTAACGTCTCTCCTACCAACCACGGTCGCATTGAGAGAGAAGCCATACAAGTTTTACTCCTTAGTCAAAAACGGCCTCATATTGCATACCGTCTGCATGACAAGCGACAGGCACCAAAAAGATACCTAGCTCCCCCAGTTGAGAATGCCGCAAACAGTAAAGCCTTTGGGCAAGTGCTAAGTTGCTGGGACCTTTGAATAACAATGAAAATGCTTCAGGGCGGTTAGCTGGATTAGCTGTCCTGTTTCCTGACTTTACAGCTTCTATCAGCTCTAGCTGCAGGTTGGCTTCTGCCAGATCTTGTACTTGAAAAAGACTGCCAATGAGGGATGAAAAATCAGATAGTGTGAGAGTCTTTAACATCGAGTGTCTCCTCGTTTGTTGTCCTCACTATCACAAATAAACCTGGCAGAAAAAATCCTGAAAAGTTCAGGTTTATTCAGGCAAAAGTTCAGGTTTATTCGGAATTTGCCTGAATCAAGACAGTGTCGATGACTCATTTAGTGAGGCGAAGGAGGGTTATGATGGGACGGTATATAACCTGAGTGAACTTGAATGCCCCTCGCATATTGGCACTAAGGCTCTATTCTTAATATTGAATCAGCCGTGGGTTAAAAGGATGAAACGCTTGTTTAGTCAATTTTCGGGTGATTTTCACTTTCCTATCCGCCGGGTGTTGGTGGTGCCTTTCGTGCTCCAGATTTGTGCCACGGTGGGTCTGGTTGGCTATCTTTCATTTCGGAATAGTCAGCGGGCGGTGCAAAATCTGACCTCCCAGCTGCGAACGGAGGTCTCGGCTCGCATTCAAAGCGAACTGCAAGGGTATTTCGAGATCCCCCACGAGATCAACCGACTGAATGCGACAGCCTTAATCCACAATATTTTAGATGTGGAGAATGCTACGACGGGTGAGGCCCAGCTGTTTCAACAAATGAGAATTTCGCCCAACGTGGCGTTTGTCTACTGCGGCAACGACCGGGGGGATTTTTTGGGTGTCCTGAGATCGCCGGAAGATGGGGCGCTGCAATTATCTTATAGTAATGCGGCAACCCAGGGGCAACGCCGATTTTATACGCTAGATATACGGGGTGAGCGGCTCCATTTTTTACGCCAGCTAGACACGACGTTTGACTCGAGACAGCGACCCTGGTACCGGGCTGCGATTCAGGCTCAACAACCGATTTGGACCGATGTCTACATTGCCTTTACAACCCGGTTGACGAACGTTACCGCCAGTTTGCCGGTCTATGATGCGTCAGGGCGCAGACTGTTGGGGGTCTGCGCTACGGATGTGGTTTTACCCGAAGAATTTCGCAGTTTCCTAAAAGCGCTAGAAATTGGTAAATCGGGGCAGGCGTTTGTGATTGACCGCGATGGTCATTTAATCTCGAGTTCGGCGGATGAGCCGCTGATGGTAGGCAATCAGGAAAATCCTGAATTTTTGCGGGCGGTGGATAGTCGAGATCCCCTAGTGAGTGGCACTGCACAGTATGTCTCTAATCGGTTCGGTGGTTTTGAGGGGATTTTGCGATCGCAACAGCTAAACTTCCGCCTACAAGGCAAGCGCCATTTCTTGCAGGTGCTCCCTTTTCAGGATGGTCGGGGGCTGGATTGGCTGATTGTGGTCGCCATTCCAGAAGCTGACTTTATGGGGCAGATCTATGCCACTACCCGAAATACAATCGGCTTGACCCTTCTGGCTCTGGGCGTTGCCGTTGCCATTGGTCTACTGATTACCCGCTGGCTCACCCATCCGGTTTTGCGCCTGACTCAAGCCTCTAAAGCCATTGCCGAGGGGAAGCTGAGTATACAAGGCGGTGAGTCTAGCAATATCAGTGAACTGAGAACCCTGGCGCACTCTTTTGAGAGCATGGCTCGCCAGCTCAAAACAGCTTTTGAAACCTTAGAAGATAAAGTGAAAGAACGCACCGCTGACCTGGCTAGCGCCAACGATCAAATTACCACTCTGAATGAAAAACTGAAGGCCGAGAACCTACGAATGGTGGCCGAACTGACGGTAGTCCGCCAGATCCAACAGATGATTTTACCCAAAACCGAAGAGTTAGACAGAGTCAAAAATCTAGATATTGCAGGCTACATGGACCCTGCCGATGAAGTCGGGGGCGACTACTATGATGTGCTTCAGACAGAGGGTGTGGTCACCCTAGGCATGGGTGATGTCACTGGGCACGGTCTGGAGAGTGGTATGTTAATGCTGATGACCCAAACCGCGGTAAGAACCCTACAAGCACTCCGCGAGCAGGACCCGGTCAGATTTTTAGGCACGCTGAATCGCATCATTTATGATAATGTGCAGCGAATGGGGTCTGAGAAAAATTTAACCCTGGTGATTCTCAACTATTCTGACGGTCGGGTCAGCATCAGCGGGCAACATGAAGAGATCTTGGTGGGTCGCGCCGATGGCACCTTGGAGCGTATTAATACAATAAATTTAGGCATGCCCATTGGTCTAGACGATGATATTACTGAATTTATCAACCATAAGATGGTAAAGCTACAGCCCGGGGATGGGGTCGTTCTCTATACCGATGGCATTACTGAAGCCTACAGTCCAGACAGACAACAGTATGGCCTAGAGCGGCTGTGCGAGGTCATCGAGCAGAGCTGGCAAGGATCTGCCGAAGAGATTAAACAAGTCGTTATTGACGATTTACGACGTTTTATTGGGACGCAAAAAGTGTTTGATGATATTACGCTGCTTGTTCTCAAGCAAAAATAGATAAAAGAAAAGAGGTTTACCCAGGCAACAGTATGTCGGAATCCAATCAGCCCACCACTCAAACCTTCGGAGATTTTGACAGTCACTTGCTGGCAGAAAATCAATGTTTGCTGATAGATTTCTCGGCAGGCCTGGTGCCCGAGAAACAATTTTGGCCCAACAGTAGCCTATCCGCTAAGTTTATCGCCGACTACTTGGGTATGTTTTTCCCGGCGGGGCCAGATGACCCTCAAAAACTCAGGCAGCAGACCGAAATTAAAGACACCCTTCGATATATCGTGAACGAGCTGCTAGAAAATGCGGTGAAATTTTCTAACCATCGCTCGCAAATTAAAACCCAACTCGGGTTACATATTCACTTTGGTCGGATTGTGGTGTTTGTCAAAAATGGAACTGCCGCTGAAAACCTGACTAATTTTTATGATTTGATTGAGGAACTGACGACCACAGAGCCTATTGAGCTGTACGTTGATCGTCTGGAGCGCAATTTAGAGGTCGATAATCGCCATTGCTCGGGCTTGGGGTATATCACGATCTTAAGCAATTATGAAGCCCAGATTGGCTGGAAATTTGAACCTGCCCCCACCGAGTCGGGCACTATTCTCGTAACCACCATGGTTCAGCTATCATATGATTTAGCAACTTGGACAGAATGCTTAGAGAGCGCCTTATCAAGGACACAGCATGGAAATTAAAGGTCAGGGATACCAGGTGACGTATGATCAGGCTGCCTCAACCGTTACCTTTCAGGGTGAGTTAGCCCTGATGGGCATGGGCGAATATCCACCGATTGCCGACCTTTTAGACCAGACCTTGGAGGATGCCTCTAGTCAAACGCCTGCTACCCTGACCCTGGATCTGCGTGAACTTAAGTTTCTAAATAGCTCGGGCATCAACGTTATTTCTAAATTTGTGATTAAAGTACGCAGGGCTGGCGGGGTCAAAATGACCATTAAGGGGTCTGACTCTATCCCCTGGCAAGCAAAATCTTTGGTTAATTTGAAACGTCTTCTGCCCAGCATGGTGGTTGATTTAGGCTGAAGCCTCCACCGATGTCTCTATTAGTCGAGCACCTCATTGAAGGCTGCAAAGGGGGAGTCGCAATGGACAAATCTCTGCCCGCGATTGATACCTAGGAATAATTGATATCCATGAACATTAGGGATATGCTTTAGCACAAGGAGGGGAGCCTCAATTTCAGATTTGACGATGAATAAAAACCGCTTGACCCTAGAACTCAGCGACCAAACACTGGAAAAGCTAGAAGCGTATTGCCGTCAGTCTGGCCTGAGCGAAGCAGCGGTGATTCAAGCCTATCTGATGACATTAGGAGAGCCCCAATCGGTCTCAGAGCAGGATGAAATCATTCAACGGCTGGAGCGCGAAAAAACAGATCTAGAGATATTACTTGACAATACAATGGCTCACTCAGATGCCATTACAGCCCAGCTCCAGGCGGCTAAAGTTGCCGCTGAGGCAGCCAACCAGGCCAAAAGCGTATTTCTAGCCAGAATGAGTCACGAACTGCGCACTCCTCTTAATGCAATTTTGGGTTTTAGCCAGTTGTTGGGCAAAGCTGAGGCCCTAAGCCCTCCACAGCAGGAACAATTGACCATTATCAATCGAAGTGGAGAGCATCTGCTGAACTTGATTAATGACATTTTAGAAATGTCTAAAATCGAAGCAGGCAAAATCACACTTAATTTAGAAACGGTTGATTTACGGGCGCTACTCCATGATCTGCACGCCCTCTTCAACCTTAAAGCTGAAGCTAAAGGTCTGCAACTTATTTTCGACCAAGCCCCTGATATCCTTCAGTTTGTAGAAATTGATTCTGGCAAGTTAAGACAAGCCTTGATTAATCTCCTCGGCAATGCCATTAAGTTTACGTCTGAGGGGTGTGTTACCCTGCGCGTGAGGATGGGGAGTCAGGAGTCAGGAGTCAGGAGTCAGGAGCCAGGAGAAGATAGGGGAGATAGGGAAGATAGGGCAGGAGGTGTTACTTCCCCATCTTCCCCAACCTCCTCATCCTTCTTACCTCCCCAACCCACTACCCACTACCCACTACCCACTACCCTCCAATTCGAAGTCGAAGACACGGGTCCAGGGATTGCCACAACCGAGCTCGAAACATTATTTGTAGCCTTTGAACAAACAGCAGTGGGTCGCAATACCCACCAAGGAACTGGCCTGGGCTTAGCGATTAGTCAGAAGGTTATTCAGATGATGGGAGGAGAGATTACCGTCAGTAGCCAGGTTGGCAAGGGCACCTGCTTCCGATTTTACATTCCTGTTCGCCGAAGTTCGATTGCTATACCTGCTTCAGTGTTGCCCCAGCGCAAAGCTATTGGTTTAGCCCCTGGCCAACCTGATTATCGAATTTTGGTCGTCGATGATCACCCCGATAATCGACAGTTGTTATCAACTTTATTGACCCCAATTGGTTTTTTGGTGCAAGAGGCAAGTAATGGTAAAGAGGCTGTAGCTCTCTGGCAAAGCTGGCAGCCCCATTTGATTTGGATGGATTTGCGGATGCCCGTGATGGATGGATATGAGGCAACGAGGCGGATTCGGGCAGCGACGGAAAGGGCAAAGGGTGAAAGGGACAAGGCGAAGGGGGGAGATGGTACCGCAGGGCAGGTATCTCGCTTACAAGGGCTCATATCTAATCAAGATAATATTTTTCCCAACCAACCGTTCCCTAATTCCCCTTCCCCCTTTCCCCTTCGCCCTTTGCCTATTATCATCGCCCTTACAGCCAGTGCCTTTAAAGAGGAACGAAAAATTATTTTGGCTTCCGGGTTCGATGACTATTTAGCAAAACCCTTTCAAGAAGCAAGTATTTGGGAAATACTGGTACGCTCTCTCAACGTTGATTTTTTATATGAACAGCAAAATGAGGATAAAGGAGAGATGATACGTGGGACAGACATCGCCCCTTTATCCGTTACCGCTGATGCATTAGATGAGATGTCGGCTCGATGGCTCAGTGAGCTACAACAGGCGGCTAGTCAGTTGAAAGGCAAGCGTGTGCTGCAATTGATCGAGCAGATGCCTGCCAGCCAGGCTACGCTAGCTAAATACCTGAGGGAGTTAGCCGACACTTATCAGTTCGACAAGATTATCAAAGCCACAACCCTTTGAGTAAACTGGGAGCAGCCTCACCGCAATTGTCAGCTCTGAGTGGCCAAAATTGAGTGCTAGCCATTCTGTTGGCCTCATTCGACTGGGCAGGTCTGTTTTAAGCTGGACATCCAAACAAGCTGTCGAGGTAAAAACGACTGACCTGCCGCTGGTTCATGCCGTTCTGCAATAAGAATAGCGCCGTTGCCGCACAAAATATTCGATCTTGATCCCATTCCGTGTGGGTCCCCAGAAAACTCTGAAGCGAGTCAAGTAATTCTTCGGGAACTTCTACCATCAAGCTCACTGTTTGTGCGGCCATTCTAACTTCCATATGCTCGATCCTATAAATACACAAAGACACCTCAAAACTACCTCTAACCAAACAATGCAGCGTTCCACGGACATTGCTTAGAAGAGGTCGCTTTTGGCAGTGGATGCCATTGTGAAACAAGCCTTCCTAATTTGCAATATCGGCTCAAATGCAAACGCGATTTAAAAAATCTTTGGCTTCACGAAGTCAAGCGAGTCAGACGGTAATTTTTGTGACATTGCTTAACACAATACAGTCGTTCAGATCCTCTCAAACCGTGGCACGTTTTCCACAGCATGACCTGAGAGGCAATCTACTCCGTCTCTCACCTGTGGAAAACCTGTGGAAAACCTGTGGAAAGGGACGGGCTCTTGTAAAGAGTTGTTAAGTTTCACAATCGTTAGAATTTCTCGGGCCTAGCCTCAATCGCTAAGATGAAC
>JBCDDJ010000192.1:0-11778 GCA_039180385.1 Cyanobacteria bacterium P01_G01_bin.38
AGCGGCTGGGGGCAGCTCTACATTGATGCTCAACTTGCGACTATCGTTGACCGGAAACAACGAGATGGTGAGCTGGGTAAACAACATCACAGCGCAGACAAACAGGGCAATCGGGCCTAATGTCCACAGTCGAGCAGCGCGGCGATTGGCAATGGTGGTGCGCAAGCTCCACTGGGCAAACTTGGCAGCAATCTCCTCAGTGAGCCGATCAATAAAGGTTTTGGAATGGGTACCCCCTTCGATATTACCCAGGAGAAATTTGGACAGGGGGATAACGACGAGAAGTGCGATCGCATAGCTGATCACCAAACACGTAATGGCACTCACCGGCACCAGGCGAATAAACTTGCCCATGGTACCTGAGATCGCCATCAGAGGAGCCATCGCCAAAATAGTGGTGAGCTGGCCTGCAAATGACGGCCCCGCATAGGTACTAACGGTTTTTATCGCCGCCTGAGGAAAGGAGAGACCTTGCACAAAAATGCCGTCATGCATCCCCTCTAGCATCAGGATAAAAACATCTACCAGCAGCCCCAGAGACAAAATCATCCCCACCATTACCATCGTATTCAGGGTATAGCCCATCATCCAGAGAGCAAAAATCGCCCCTGCAAAGGTCAATGGAATGGCCAGCCCCGCAATCAGGGCTTCTCGCCAGGTCAGGGCCACAAACAAAATGGCAAACACACACAGTGACGACTGCAATACATTCAAACCCAGACCATTCAGGTCGTCTAAAATCAAATCGGCATCATTCGAGAGGAGGCGATAGTCCATGCCATAGGGCCAAATTTCTGGGTCTTGGCGAGCGGTCTCCATCGCTGTCAGGACAGTGTCAATCACCTCAATGGTGTCGCTACCGGCGACTTTGACCACCTCCAGGTTGATCGTCGGCACATAATTCTCACCCTGCCAGCTTAAAAAAGCTCGGCTGGTTTCCCGCTCTAACCCCTGGTAGACATCCGCAACCTCCGCCAGCCGCACAATCCGATTATCATTCAATCGGGCAACTGGTACATTTCTCAGATCATCAAGGGTGCGAAATCGACCATATAACCGCAGCTGAGCCCCAATATCATCATCTCGGATCAAATCCCAGGAGCGATCGATATTGCCGTTTTGGATCGCATTACTGACCTGGGTTGCCGCAATCCCCAACGTGGTTAGACGACTGGGGAGCATTTGGACATGGACGACCGCTTCGCGCTGACCAGCTAAATTCACTTCTCGAACATTGCTGACTGCCTCTAACTGAGTTTGTAACGCTTCAGCCGCTCGACTGAGAATCACAGTATCTAACCCCGCTCCCGTCAGGGCAAGCGTGAGCACGGGGGCATCTTGCTCAGAGAGCTGTTCAAAATCTGGAGATTCTCGTCCGGCAGACTCTGCAGGCAGCTCAGGCTCCGCGTCATCCACTTTACCCCGCAGTGCTTGAATCGATTCGGCCACAGGGGCCTCTGCTTTGAAGGATACGTTGATGATCGAAACCGAGTTGAAGGTGGCACTGGTAAAATCATCCAGACCCTGGAGACTTTTAATTTGCGCTTCTATCTTGTCAGTCACCTGATTTTCAATGGTTTCTGCGTCGGTGCCGCCCCAGGTGGTGGTGATCATTGCACGGGCAACTCTAATGTCAGGGTCCCCTTCTTTTATCATCGAAAAATAGCCCATCAAGCCCCCCATCAACAGCAAGAAACAGAGCAAGCTGGCAAACGTCTGGCGGGTAAAAAAGAACGCCATCCATCTAGGAGGTGTCTGGGCTTCAGGTCCAATCTCAGCAGATAACGCCTGGATAGGCTGCTCATCAGTTTTCATGGCTCTCCCCGATGAACACTCTCCCGATTGACGATTTCAACAGGTGTGCCTTCTACCAGGCGATTTTGACCTTCGACCACTACTAGCTCACCCGGCTCTATTCCCGAGAGAATTTCGACCCCTGATAACCCTTCAATGCCTCGGGTCACCTGGCGACGTTGAACGGTACCATCGACCTCGTTGACCACAAAGGCATAAAATTGCTGGTCTCTAGACACTAACGTCCCTAAGGGAACTAGGACGGCATCCCTTTTGGCAGCGGTTTCAATCCAGACATAGGCGCGTCCACCCACTTGCAAACTGTGTACCTGTTGAAAGTCTCGAATGGTGACTTTGATGCCTCGCCCCCCCGGTGTTTGAGATGGGCTCACCGCAAAGACACTGCCCTTACTGCCTCGCTGTCTGGCAATGTCAAGTAAGTCTTGACGAGCAGCCCCCGATGCCTGGGCGGCACTGACCTCTTCTTCTAAAACGACATAGGCCCGCTGCCCAGGTTGTACCGCCGCCGCTGCATCGGCTTGAATTTCTAAGTCGACCTCAAACGTTTGAGGATTAACAACGACGATGGGAGCAGTCTCAGTGGCCCTCTGAGCACTGCTGCTGTCAAAATATTGAGTGTTCCAATATTCACCCTCGCGAATATTAATGTAGGCTACAACCCCATCAATGGGCGAGATCAGCTGGGTATCTTCTAAATCAACCGCTCTCTCATTGAGCTGGGCCTGAGAAGACCCGATCGAGGCCTCTGCTGAGCGCACGCTTTCTTCAGCAGAGTACATATCTTGCTGAGCTGTTTTAAGGGCGGCTTGAGCCTGAGCGACTTGATTTTTATAAACATCTCGATCACTTTCTGAAACCGCACCTTGATCAAACAGGCCTTGATAGCGTCGCAGCTCAGTTTGGGCTAAAGCCAGATCAGACTCAGCTTTCTCTAAATTGGCTTGGCTGCTCAATAAGTCAGCGTTTGCCTGATTTCGTTGATTGACCGAAACCTGGATATCGGCCTCCGCCGTTTCAATGCTAGAAGTTTGCCTGCGGTCATCAATGCTGGCGAGCAGCTGTCCCTGCGCGACAGGATCGCCTTCCCTGAGTTCTATTCCATTGACTTTCGTGACGTAGGTGATCTCACCGTTTGCCTGAAAGTTTAAGAGGCGCTGCTGCACGGCCCAAATAGTGCCTTCGTCAAAGACCCAGGCTTGAGCTAAGCCTGTCTCAGCCTGTACAACCCTGACCGGCAGCAGTGATTGAGACCCTGTCGCTTCGGTGGGTTCACTTGGGTTAGGTGCGAAAACAGTTCTGTAGATCCGCCAGCTGACCAGACCCGTGACCATCAACATGGTCAGGACAATCACCGGCCAGACAGATTTTGTCGGTTTGCGAAAACCAGGGAGAACTAACTTCCTAGCTGGGTTCGTAGTCGAGACTTCGATCGTTGGGGCTTGAACAGTTTGGGCTTCTGTAGGAGAAACTGCCGATGATTCATGGAGGTGTGAGCGACCAGCTCCGGGGGTATCTGGAGGCATTATATTCAGGATAATAACGATACAGCTGCAGAACAATTGCAGAACAGTTGCAGAAGCAGAAATTTCAAAGAAATTAAGTCAAGACGCCTTGGCAATCTCAGCACGTTCAGACTTGTTGCCTTCAAAGTTTTGGGGCTTTAACAAACGCCGCTCGGGAACAGCCTCTTGACTAACCATGTCAACCGCTGTCAGACCATTGCTACCAGAGCTTTTAGCGAAATAGGCTCCGCTAAAATCAGCCCCTTGTAAATTGGCATATTCAAATAGAGCGCCCTCTAGATAGGCCCCGATCAGACAGGCCCCTCGCAGATCGGCCCCGATGAAGTTTGCCCCTCGTAAATCAGTCTTGCTGAGATCGGCTCCATTCAGGGAGGCCCCTGTAAAATCAGCCCATTGCAGTCTGGCTCCGATCAAGATTGACTGGGTTAAGATCGTCTTAATCAATCGGGTATGGCTGAGATCTGCCTCCACGAAATGAGCTTTTGTTAAATCGGCTCCAATCAGGTCTGCATGGCGGAGGTTGGCGCGGTTAAAATTAGCGTCTCGGGCATCGGATTGCATCAGATTGGCTCTATATAGCTGGGCCTCGCTGAGATCTGCCTTACGCAGCGAGGCATTACTCAAATTCGCTTGGACCAAATGAGCGCGACTCAGATTCGCTCTCAGTAAATCATTGCCATGGAAATCGCTATTGCTCAACTCGGCCCCCACCAAGGAACATCCGCGACAATAGTCACGATTAAAGTCAGGTCGAGGAGTCAAATGCTTTTGTCTCCATTGATTCCAAACGACGGTTCCTTGCCTGAGTCGCTGAATGTGTTCAGGATTAGCCACTGAAATACACTTCCTTAAATTTGTTTTAATGACTTTTTTGTGGATATTTAAGCGTCAGAAACGAGTTCTTCGGGGTGACAGTATGGGCCATAGCGCAAATACGTTAGATGCCAGCAGTGCTCTACAAATATGAAGTTGCTCTCTTCGAGATAATGGCGTTCTATAAAGCTCTGGTACTGTCTTTGAAACTGGTAATAATCCAGTGACCAAAACTGTTCTGGCCAATCGTTGTTTAAGCACCCTTCTAGATGCCACACCGTGTAAAGCTGCCAGTATCGCTGGGGGTTGAGCACGGGTGGACGCTCATTATCACATAGGGGCTGACAAAGATATCGCCAGACAGGAAACCTGAAGGGAGAAATCATAGCAATCAATCTCTTACGATGCACCTTGTCTTATAGAACATCAGTACGGAACAGATATAGGCTCTTGTCTAAGACAGCTATAGAGATGTCCTTAGTTGAGACGCTATATTCGAGATCTTACTAAACCGTTTAGTAAAATTCAACCCCAAAATTTAGTAACAATGCGAAAAGCTCGGCCAACCAAGCAGAATTCTTAGCTTGCTTCTCGAACTCTATGGCATCTAGTCAAATTTATGGCCCGCAAATCGCGATCAACAGGCGTCGTGCTGAAACGGCTGTCATTTTTGAGAATCACTACAGGATGGCTATGCTCAAACTGAAGAGCAGCTCCACTCTATTTAGCAATCCCCTTTGGTGTGACTGTTCTTTTGGACGAGAAACCGTTGAGCCACGGTTTCAGGTTGAATCGATGAGAGTATGATATGCCCTGAATCGGTGAGCATAACAGCCCGAGTCCGTCTGCCATAGGTGGCATCGACGAGCTGGTTGCGATCGCGAGCCTCGGCAATGATACGTTTAATCGGAGCTGACTCGGGGCTGACAATAGCCAGTATTCGTATCGCAGACACAACATTGCCAAATCCAATATTAACAAGCTTCATCTCGCTGGGTAGTTTCATTGGGTTGTGGGTGATTGAGCTCTATACTTTGCAGTCGTCACTTAACAAAGAGAGGATCTGGCGTGTCCATAGGACACTTGCACTCGAACAAAGGTTTATATAGGTATCTTTCATATATCTTCTCCACGTGGCCTGTCGCTACCGTTTAAAGTGTTTCTGGGTCGGTCACCGCCACTCGTTTTACGAGAAGATTTGTTAGGCGTACCTTGATAACAAATGACATCTTCAGCGATGGCAATCTCAGCAATGACGCCCTCAGTAATCACAACACCAGGGGGCGAAAATGCGTCGGCACAGTCGACTAGCAGTAAAATCAGAAGTCCCAGAAGACTTTTGGGCCTCACTAGTTGAACGGCTGCTTGGCAAAGTCTCATAGAATAGATCGCATGAGGTAAAGTATGGCTTGAGCGTAAAACAAGTTTCTGAGTCTTACATGTGCCAACTGGCTAAAGCAAGATAGCCAAAAGTCATATGCCAAATGGTCAACATTGATCAGCATCAGACTCGATATTAGATTTTGCTGTTATTTTTGATAGGGTTAACCTGTGTTCGGGTTTCCTCAGATGGCTAAGGCGTTAAATCTTCTCTATCAGCGTTACCGCTTGATTGCTTTAGCGGTTTACACAGCCGTGCTTTTGGCAGGTCTTGTTGACTGGATCTATGGTGGCATTGGGCCGAGATCGATCATAGATGCGCCAGAGAGCTATCGTTTTTTGACTTTTGTGACAGCGGTGCTCGGGCTGATAGGGCTTGAGCTATGGGCTGTGGGTCAAGCCAGTTTCGCAACTTTAAATCAGGTTAAAAAAGTTGAGCTGATCCCTTTTTTCGCTAGAGGACTCTTGTTTATAGGGGCTTGTTTAGTCACAGACCTGTCCTACTCGCAGATTCTTTTTTTACCCCTACTTTTATATAGCTACTTAGCCGTCAGCAAACGATTAAGCTACTTCATCGCTATCCTGGCAGTCGCCATACTTTTAGAACTTAGGCTATCTGACTTTAGCAATATAGGGAAACCGCCGCCGCCACATTTAATTGAGGGCATGCCTAATGTTGCCATACCTGATAGCACACTTCAGAATGGTCCATCACGAGGGGGCAGGCTGATTGATGAAAGCATGGGCTCGCTGATTACCCTATTTTTCACACTGCTGTTAGCCCGAACGATGTCACAAGCGATTCAAGCTCAGCAAAAGCTGACGGGTTTATTGGCCTCCCTTGAGGCCTCCCACATACAGCTGCAACATTATGCCACTCGTGTTGCAGACTTAGCGGCCACTGAAGAACGTAATCGCTTAGCCCGTGACATTCACGACAGTTTGGGCCATCATCTGGCGGCGATTAATATTCAGCTAACCAAAGCCAACGCCTACAGAGAGCGAGATCCTAGCCGTGCTTACGAAGCAATAAACCACGCTCAACACACCGTACAAGAGGCCTTAAAAGATGTCCGTGAGTCAGTGGGCAGTTTGCGTCAAGACAGTGAGCCTTTCTTGTTTCAAGAGGCCCTGAATGATTTACTCCGACGTATGCGTCATAGTGATCTCAAGCTGACACTCACTCAAACAGGAGATAGCTCGCCCTACAGTAGACTTAAGCTGATGACCCTATACCGCGTGATTCAAGAGGGGCTGACCAATGTGCATAAGCATGCTAATGCCAGCCAAGTAACGATAGCGCTAGATTTTGGAGCTCAAGAAGCTATCCTGACGCTGACAGACAATGGTTTGGGGTTTGATGTAGTCGCCTGGCAATCGAGCCGAAATGAACAAACAACGCATGGATTAATTGGTTTGCAGGAACGACTGAGTTTGGTGGGTGGCACCCTCGACATCCATAGCCAGCCCCACGCGACAAAGCTTACGATCAAGGTTCCTCAAGCCCATGCTCAGCCCAATTCTCTGGCTAGACCCTATTCGAAATCAATCCTATGACGGTCACAATTCGCATTTTACTGGTTGATGATCAATATCTGATTCGAGAAGGGATTGCCTCTTTGCTTGAGCTAGAAGAGGCTGTTGAGGTGGTGGGGATAGCTGTCAATGGTCAGGATGCGATCGCAAAAGCCCTTGACCTCAAGCCTCATATTATTCTGATGGATGTGCGAATGCCCGAAATGAACGGTGTGGAAGCCACTGCACACATCAGGCAAGCCCTGCCTACTTGCCAAATCATCATGCTGACCACCTTTGATGACGAAGAGTTTATTGTGCAGTCTCTCCTGGCGGGTGCCTGTGGCTACCTGATGAAAGATATTCCCCCTCAAGATTTGGTACAAGCTATCAAGCTGGCCCATGCAGGGGTATACCAGCTAGCGCCCGAGGTTGCAGGCAAACTGATTGGAGCCCTCAAACACAAGCAGAGGCCTGTTGCGCCTAAACCTCAAGTGGATACTCCGCTGACCGCTAGAGAGCTGGAGGTGCTGAAGCTAATTGCCAAAGGCACGACAAACAAAGGCATTGCCCAGGCGCTTAACGTGAGCGAGGGCACGGTCAAAAATCATGTCTCTAATATCTTGATGCGGCTCGAGCTGAGAGACCGCACCCAGGCTGCTATCTACGCGGTCGAGAACGGTTTGAGCTGACCAAAGTCATAGGTCAAAAGTCATGCCCAATTCATGGCGTTTGACACACGTTTAAGTCGGGCGTTAGCGCTACGCTCAGTAAGGAACCTATGCCTATTTTCTCACCTCAGAGTTTCCATTCGTGTTCTCCCCACTCTGCCCTAGCTGACGTAACACTCATCAAATCTGCCTATGGGTAATACCCCCAAGAGGCTGGTCAAGCTTCTATAGTATTAAAAACTGTAAAGGCACTAGTCCATCGACTTATCGTTATGCACATCATTAAGCATTTTGGGCAGGGTGCCCTCCAGATGGGGTTGTTGCTGCCGCTAATGGCGGCTTCAGGGTGCAGCTTTTTTGCATCTAGCTCAGCTCAGCCGACCCCAGGTCAGCGGGGTCGACCTGAGCAGGCGGATGGGCCGATCGCCGTGCAGATGGCCAGGGCAGAAACCGGCTCTGTTGATACATTTTTGACCTACACAGGCACCACCCGTCCAGATCAGCAGGTGATGTTGCGATCGCAAGTATCGGGCACTGTGATTGACCTCTCGGTGGACGTGGGGGATGCGATCGCACGGGGGGACGTACTCGCCCAGCTCGATGGTGACCTGCAAACCACCAGCCTTAACGAAGCCCAGGCCGAACTCTCTGCCCGACGGGCGGAAACAGCCCAAGCAGAAGTCTCCATCAGCGATGCCCAAGCGGCAGTGGTCCAGGCCCAGGCAACGCTTGACCAGGCCCGAGTCGATGCCACCCGACTGCGGCAGCTAGCCAATCAAGGAGCCCTTTCACAGCAAGCAGCCGAAGCTGCTGAGCTGGCCGTCACCAATGCGCAGCAGGCCGTGCGCGCGGCTCAAGCCCAGGTAGACGCGCAGCGACAGGCCGCTGCCGCCGCCTCAGATCGCATCGACGCGCAGCAGGCCGTACTGGCGCAAACCCAGCAGCAGCTTTCCTATGCTGATTTGAGATCGCCCCTCACTGGCGTCGTCCTGTCCCGGCAAGTAGATGTCGGTGATTTTGTGGAATCAGGCGCGACGTTGTTAGAGCTGGGCAATCTCAGCAATATCGAGGTGACCGTGCAGGTTTCTGAGCTAGATATTGGGCGACTCAGCGTGGGTCAGCCTGCCCAGGTACAGCTCGACGCCTTTCCGAGCGACGGCACCATTGCGGGGCAAATTGAGCGGATTGCGCCGGTTGCCGACGGGACCTCACGGCTCGTGCCTGTGCAGGTGAGTATTCCGAACCCAGACGGGCGCATTGGCAGCGGCCTGCTGGCGCGGGTGCAGTTTTCACCTGACCAACAGGAGCGAGTGGTGGTGCCTTTAAGTGCGTTGGCACTGGGTGGAGACAGGGGCGAGGACGATAATACGGTGTTTGTAATTGAGGGTGAAGGCGAGCAGGCTAAAGCGATCGCCCGCTCGGTGAGCACAGGTGAGCGCGGTCAAGATCGGGTAGAAATTTTGTCAGGACTCTCGCCGGGTGAGTCTTTTGTGGCCCAGAGCGATCGACCGCTCACGTCGGGGCAAGCCATCCGGCTGAGCATTTTATCTGAACAAGATGTCGAACCAGACGCCGAGCAAGACTCCTAAGCAAACCCCCCAAAGCAGGATACTCAACTCAATGGTACCGCCCACTGCTTCCTCAGATTTAGACAATCGTTCTAGCTCAGCTGCCACCCGTCCATCATCCGACACGCTTAGCGTTAGCACGCTGGCCATCCGACGACATATCGCCACGCTGGTGCTGACCGTCGCTGTGATTGTGCTGGGCTTGTTTTTTGTTCAACAACTTCCGGTCGATTTGCTGCCGTCGATCACCTATCCGCGCATTGGCGTCAGGGCCGATGCGCCAGGCGTGTCGCCAGAGGTCGCGGTCGATGAAGTCACCCGTCCGCTAGAGCAGGCCCTCTCGGCAACCGAGGGGGTTGTTCAGGTGTTTTCTCAAACCCGAGAAGGTCGGATTAGCCTGGACCTCTATTTTCAGCCGGGGGGCGATATTGATCAGGCGCTAAATGATGCAACGGCCACGCTCAACCGGTCTAGAGACAGCCTGCCCGATACGGTTGAGCAGCCTCGTTTGTTTAAGTTTGACCCGTCTCAGCTGCCGGTTTACGAGACCGCCCTCACCTCTCCCTCGTTACAAGGCGTAGATTTGAGAGTCTTTGCCGACCAAGAGCTGGCCCGTGAGCTAACGACTGTCCCCGGCGTGGCTAGCGTTGATGTCTCCGGCGGCGTGCAAGAAGAGATCCGCATTAACCTTGATCCGGCGAGGTTACAGGCACTGGGCCTGGGGGTCACAGACATTTTAGACGCGCTGTCAGAGCGCAACCTGGACACGTCCGGAGGCCGCATTCAAGGCCCGGACAGTGAGCCGCTCACCCGGGTGGCCGGACGATATCAAGACGCTGATGAAATTCGCAATCTAATCTTTGAGGTCGGAGACACCGGGACAGCACAACAAGTCTACCTGCGCGACTTTGCTGAGGTGATTGACGGCACCGAAGAACAGCGCGTTTTTGTAAACCTCAACGGCGAACCTGCGGTGAAGGTCAGCATCCAGAAACAACCAACCGCAAATACCGTCGCGGTTGTGGAAGGCGTCAAGCAACGGCTAGCAGACTTGAGAGCGTCGGGGCTGATTCCAGCAGACCTGGTGCTCAACGCCACCCTAGATGAATCTGTTTTTATTCAAAACTCGATTCGGAACGTGGCCATTTCTGGCCTGATCGGCGCAAGCTTGGCGGGGCTGTCTGTCTTCCTATTCCTCGGCTCTCTCAGGCAGACGTTGATCATTGTGCTGGCGATTCCGTTGGCAACCCTCGTGGCAATTTTGCTGATGGGTCTATTTGGTCTATCTATCAACGTTTTTAGCCTGGGTGGGTTGGCGCTGGGGGTTGGCATTGTCGTCGATAATGCCATCGTGATGCTGGAGAACATCGTTAAAGGCGTACAGCACAGCAACAGATCGGCGATTCGCCAGGCTGAGATTAGCAGTCGAGAGTTAGAGTCTGCTCTATTTGCCTCAACCACAACCAACTTAGTGGCGGTGTTTCCTTTTTTGCTCATTGGTGGATTTATCTCGCTGTTGTTTAACGAGCTGGTGCTCACCGTCAGTTTTGCCGTCGGGGCCTCGCTGGTGGTGGCGCTCACGGTCGTGCCAGCGCTCACCTCCCGGCTGATGGCGGTGAGCGGGTCAAGCGGGGTGGCAAAATTTTGGCCCATTCGTCAGTTTGATGCACGACTGCAGGGCTTGACCCGCCAGTACTCCAAGACATTAGGCTGGGTGCTGAGACGACGGATTTTAGTGGTTGCGATCGCATTCCTGCTCTTCGGCGGCAGCAGCTTGCTCATGGTGGGTCAAATTCCCCAAGAGATCTTGCCAAGCATTGCCACCGGACAGGCCAGCGTGCGAGTGCAGTTTCCCCCCGGCACGACACTGGCCGAAAACCGCCAGGTGATGAGCGCGGTTGATGAGCTACTGTTGGCCCAGCCCGAGGTGGAATACGTGTTTAGTACCTCCGGCGGGTTTCTCTTTGGCGGCAGCACCAGCGTCAACGCGCTGCGGGGCACCAGCACGCTAACCCTGGTATCGGGGACAGACGTGGAAGCCTTTAGCGATCGCATGACCAGCGCATTCAATCAATTCAACCTGGTCAAAACCCGCATGCGCGTATCGCCGGGCCGAGTTCGCGGCCTGATTTTGAACAACTCCCCCGTGCGCGGCGACGTCGACGTGATTTTGCAAGGTGGCGATGCAGACACCCTCGAGGAAGCTGGCGAACAGGTGATGGAGGCCCTCGAGGCACAGGCAACGCTGGCCAACTATTCCCCTGACGCCGACCCGCCCCAGCCAGAAATCCAAATTCGCCCCGACTGGGAGCGCGCCGCCGATCTAGGCCTGTCTGCTGAGGACATTGGCAGCACTGTACAGACAGTGCTGTCGGGGGCAGTGCCGACCCAGCTTCAGCGCGGCGACCGCCTGGTTGATGTGCGCGTTCAAACCCCCGAGTCCCTGATCCAAAATCCGACTGAGCTGGTCCAATTACCCCTGCTCAGCGATAA
>JBCDDJ010000193.1:0-11709 GCA_039180385.1 Cyanobacteria bacterium P01_G01_bin.38
CCCACAATAAAGAAACTAACCCCCATCCAAATGCAGGCCAAGAGCCGCCCAGTGAACTTGATCGGCGTAATATCGCCGTAGCCAAACGTCCCCAGGGTCACCAGGGCAAACCACATCCCCTGCCCCACCCCTGAAATGGGGTTCTCTGAGAAGGACTCATTGTGCTTGCGTTCGACTAACCAGATCAAACTGCCGAAAACAGCACTGCTGACCACCACCAGCAAAATCGGGCGTAGGGTTGACCAGGCCAATAAACGGCGTCCCAGTTTCTGCAAAAAATTTGGATTATCGACCGGGACCATCAGTTGCAGCCCGGCTTGGTAAAACGGATAGGAAAAATTGATGCCGTAGGCTTCTCGCGCGGCAGTGATGGAAATACCCGCCGCGGCAACATCAATCTCTCCCGCCAGCAGGGCATCAAGCATCTGCCCCACCGAGTCGTAGCGCTGCCACTCAGTTTTGACACCCAGCTCATCGGCAATGGCTTGCCACAGATCGATGGTGTAACCGTAGGGCAGCTCCTCAGCAGCCAGGCTATCTGACTCCTCCGGCAAAAATACAAACGGTTGAATTTCGTTGGTGCCCACCTTAACGACGGGCTCAGATTTTTTAGGCAACTCAATCTCTTGGGCAATCAGCGGATCAGACAGACCCCATGCCGACGCGCCAACCACGCCTAAGAGCAAACCAATGCCAATTCCGAATCGTTTCATACCGCTGTCATCTCAAGATCACGAACAATGGCTTGTCCGGCCAACCAACCTGTCGTCCAGGCACTTTGAAAATTGAACCCTCCTGTAATGCCGTCAATATCTAATATTTCGCCTGCGAAGTAAAGTCCTGGACAGCATCGACTGGCCATCATTTTCAAGTCAACTTGCTTGAGTCGAACACCACCACAGGTGACAAATTCTTCTTTAAAGACCCCTTTCCCCTGGACCAGATATCGCCCTTGGGTCAGTGACTCAACGAGTTGATTTAACCCTGGCTTAGGCAGGTTTGCCCAGGTAATATCAGGGGTCAGCCCACAGCGCTCACACAGATATTGCCAAAATCGCTTGGGCAGTGCGAACGGATTGTAGTTTGCGATCGCACGCCTCCCCATATCCGTCTTAGTTTTTACCAAAGCCTGACGCACCTGATCTTGGGACAGCCGTGGCAACCAGTTCACCTGCAATGTGGCCTGATAGCGCTGATCGTGCAGCACTCTGGCCCCCCAGGCCGACAATTTGAGAATTGCAGGACCGCTGAACCCCCAGTGGGTCATCAAGAGCGACCCTGTCTGGACCAGGGGTTTTTTAACCCCAGCCACCTTTAGCGTCAAGTCTACCGGGTCAATCGCTAGACCACTCAGCGTGTGGAGGGCTTTATCCGGCACATTAAAGGTAAACAGAGACGGCACCGGGGGCTCGATGGTATGGCCTAAGGACTGAGCAATGCGATGTCCGTGGGGACTACTGCCCGTGGCGAGGAGAACGCGATCGCACGCCACAACTTCCCCAGATTTCAGTGCCACTTGAAACCGATCGCCTGTTTTTTTAACCCTCACCACCGCCGATCGAGTTCTGACCCGCACCCCCAACTCATCCGCAGCCTGCCTCAGACAGTCCACAATCGTCGCCGAGTCATCGGTGGTCGGAAACATCCGCCCATCTGTCTCGGTTTTGAGTAGCACACCGTGGTGACGAAACCAGGCCACCGTATCCTTGGGCTGAAATCGTGAAAACGGACCGAGCAGGGCCTTACTCCCCCGAGGATAGTTTTGCACTAACTGACGCGGGTCAAAGCAATGGTGAGTAACATTGCAGCGACCACCGCCGGAAACACGGACTTTTGCCAGTGGCGCTGGCCCAGCTTCGAAGAGGGTGACTCTGGCCGTGGCAGCAGCAGTGGCGATCGCGCCAAAAAACCCGGCAGCCCCGCCGCCAATAACTGCTATGTGTTGAACTTCGGGCATATACCTTGGTGGTTACAACCACTTTTGATCATGCGGCATCTTGGCTTAATAGGCTCGCAGATCTAGCATTTATACTTTCATTGTCATATATTAATGAATGTAAAGGTAGCTCATACTTCTATCCGAAAGTAGAGATGCTTTATAGTGATGATTGCCTGGTTGTCTCAGACTTTTTTACGTCTGAGACAACCATTTTTCTATTTAAACTTGATAATAAGAGTGTTGAGTTTTGTAATTATTCCTGTGGCAAGCAAAGCGCAAATTAAACAACATCTGGCGATGAGCACAACTGTCAAGCTGGATATCACCAGCCCAGCTAAATCAGATGAGGCTCGAAAAATTAGAACGATGGAGCATGTCCAAAAAAGCAAGGGAGCCAGTGCTTAAGCAAATCTAAGGTTCATATCAAAGAATATCGGCCCAATCGCCGTAAACCTCTAAATTTTCGTAGCAGCTCTTGGGGGCTGCTTTTTTGTGTGCGATCGCACTTTCTTGCGATCGCGCTGAACATCAGTCCTCACACATGGGCGCGCGTACCCCCCTTCGTATCAGGTTGTTGCAAGTGATCTGCCACAACCTTCTAAGTGACCCATTTCACAAATCAGTATTAACACTGACATTTTGATTTTTATATCTAAGTATCAACACTTAATGAATGGATGGATTTGCAGGAGCTAAGAACGAATAATTAAAGTAGTTTCACAGTATTTACAGTCAACCTTATTCAAGCTTAAAAATAAGTAAATTAAAATACCAGTATTGTCATCAATGCTCTACAGCCATGAAAACGCTCGGGGCCCATACCGTTATGAACTCCTCAGACACTCAGTCTTCAGTTACTTTTACCAGCATGCGCACAGCTGACTGGTCAAAAGCCGCCATCAAAGAAGCCAATAGCCTTGAGTCGGCTCAACAAACTATTTACGACAACATGCTAGAGGTCGTGAAACAAACCAGCCCTGAGTTAGCGTTGGCCCTGTTTCATCGGTTGTTCATTGAGTACACTGAGCACAGTGCGGCTGGTCTCTCCGCTGCCATGTATAAAATTGTTATTGCCAATAACAAAGCCGAGTTTCTCTACACCCTCAAGCGTGTCTGCTATATTTTGGTCAACAACTGGGCCATACAGCGCCGATACAGTGCGATTAGCCAGCTGATTGCTCAGTTTAATGAGAAATCTATCCAACGAGAGGGCATCTCTCCCCTGATCAGACGGCTACGGACCTGGCTGCAAGAGTTTGTCATCAGTCAAGACTTCCGCGATTTGAAACTCTTTGTCGCCCGTTATGAGCAGCCCAAGCATTGGAGTGAGCGCTACATCAGCTACCTGTTGGCTCCCCAATATCTCGACGATAACAACCCACCAGAACAACGAGAAGCCGCCCAAATCTTGGCACAGCAGCTCAAATCTCAGTTTCGGTTTGAGCTAGCAATGTACACCTCTCGCACCCAGTTTAATCAGATTAAAACAGAACAACTTCAAAACCCGACTGCACTTGGAGACTCGGTTTTGCCTTTGATTAAGCGTATCTTGCTGCGCCGCGGCTATTTTAGCTATGAAAACCTGGCCAATGTCTTTATCCAACAGTGCGAAAATGTCAGCTATCGCAAATTTAAGCAGGGGTTAGCACAGTACCTCACCTTTGCCATGTTCCCCTCGGATGTGAATGAATGCTTTAAAGCTGAGCTGAAGGCACGCTTAGAAACTCTCTACAACAAGCACAACAACAAGCGACTCACCGATGCGCTCATCCTCAGGACCTGTAATCGCATCATCGAAATGTTGATTACCGAAGATCAGAGGATGCCGTCACCCATGTTTAACTCATTTTTGATCCACGGCAACCCGCTAACACTGTCTATCTTGCTCCTGAAACTAGCACTGCTGTGTCCCCATTCTCAAGCCCACATGGAATGGCGGCTGGCCGATCTCATTCGTTACTACGAAGATTATCAAGAAGAGGATTGTCAGTGGACAATTCAGTTTTTTGAAATCTTTCGCATTACCTTTGCGATTTACTCAGGTCATGTTAACTACAGCCTGGTGGAGTTTAAGGATGCCGATAAAGCTGGCAAAAGCGGAAAAGTCTCAATCAATCTAGATGCCTACCGGATTTTTTCACAGTTAAAACAGCCCCAAAGTCACTCGAAACAGCTGATTAAGCTTTAGTCAGTCTCAACCAGGTAGCCGAACCCGCCCAGCCATCCTAGACTATGTAAGCAGTCCGCCTACAAACCTCCGATGGCTTCTAACCTGTCTAGTCAAAGTGCCAACTACGAGGACTTTTTGCAGTCGCTCAAGGCCCGTATCCAAACGGCCCAAGTGCAAGCGGCGCTCTCGGTCAACCGCGAACTGGTCTTGCTCTACTGGCAAATCGGGCACGACATCCTAGAGCGTCAGCAGCGAGAAGGTTGGGGCACTAAGGTGATCGATCGGCTAGCCAAGGACTTGAAGCGAAATTTCCCGAATATGACCGGCTTTTCGTCGCGTAATCTGAAATATATGCGTGCCTTTGCCGAAGCCTACCCGGATGAGCAAATCGTGCAACAGACCGTTGCACAAATTCCGTGGGGGCACAATGTGCGCCTGCTAGATGCGCTCAAAGACCCGGACGAGCGGCTTTGGTATGCCCGCCAAACCATCGAGCAGGGCTGGAGCCGCAATGTTTTGCTGATGCAAATTGAAAGCAGGCTCTACTCGCAGGAAACGGGGCAGCAGAAAGACGGGGCCATTACCAATTTTCAAAGAACCTTACCCAAGGCGCAGTCTGACCTGGCGCAGGACCTGATCAAAGACCCCTATAATTTTGACTTTCTCACCCTGGCAGCCAGCGCTCAGGAGCAAGACCTGAAAAAATCTCTGACCGACCACATCCGCGACTTTTTACTGGAGCTGGGGGTGGGGTTCGCCTTTGTGGGCAGCCAATACCCGCTCAAGGTGGGTAGTCAGGACTACGAGGTAGATTTGCTGTTTTACCACCTCAAGCTGCGCTGCTTTGTGGTGATCGATCTGAAGATGAGCGAGTTTGAGCCAGAGTTCTCAGGCAAAATGAATTTTTACGTGACTGCCATCGATGAAACCATGAAGCACCCGGACGATCAGCCCACCATTGGGATGATTTTGTGCAAGTCAAAGGATCAGACAGTCGCGGAGTATGCGCTACGGGATATCAATAAACCCATTGGTGTCGCGACCCATCGGTTTGGTCGTGAGCTACCGGAAACGCTGCGGGATAGCTTGCCTTCGCCTGAGACGCTAGCAGTAGAATTGAATACGGCAGTTGCAGAAGTGGGAGACAGTTAAGCCTTCTGTCTTGCCAGTCCGGCAAAAAGAGGAACGCTCTGTATCGGTATGAGATCGCACCTTCAACAACAATTCATCGATACCGATACCCACAAAAACATCTGCTCAATCTTTGACATAGCAAGCATTGCCACGCTCAACAACGAGACGGCTGGGAGAGTAGCAGGGTAAATGCTAGATAACCCCCGAATAGGGGATCTTATACGTCAGATCTGACGCTGAAGATATAGTTGAATCGTAGCGGATATAGGACGCTTGTATTATATGCTAAAATATTGTCCGCTACGACCCAACTTTTCGTTCCAACCGATAGAACAATGACAGGTTTGAATTAATGCTTAAGGCCGCTTACAAGTGGAGTGATTAGAGCTTTTGGAAACGGTTGAACTTCGTACATTATATATCCTAAGAAAAACTGATTACCGCACTAAACTTTCCCCCAAAATTACATAGGTTTTGCTCAGGTCATCAATGAAACTAACTCTCTCTCGTTTATACAACCTGCTACTCACCGCTTGTGATGATCTGCGTGGCAGCATGGATGCCAGCGAATATAAGGAATATATCTTTGGCATGTTGTTTTTGAAGCGGGCGAGTGACCTGTTTGACCAGCGGCGGGACGAGTTACGACAAACGCTAGCGACTCAGGGCATGGAGGAAGACGATATTGCTGTGGAGTTGGAAGATCTTGACAATTACTCGGGTAAATATTTTTACATTCCACCGCGTGCCCGTTGGAATGATCCATGGCAGGAGGAAAAGATTGAAAATGGTAAGACTAAAATCGTTCAGCATCCGGCTCTGAAGCATGTCAAAGAGAATGTAGGTACAGCACTGAATAAGGCCCTAGAAGCGATTGAGGAAAAAAATCTTGATGTCCTGCAAGATGTGTTGTCAGGGATCAACTTTAACCGCAAGATCGGACAGCGCACGCTGGATGATGATACGTTATCCGACTTTCTGCTGAATTTTGAGAAGATTCCCCTCAAGGACGGTGATTTTGAATTTCCAGATCTGTTGGGAGCAGCCTACGAGTGGCTGATTAAATACTTTGCAGACTCTGCTGGTAAGAAGGCAGGAGAGTTTTATACCCCCGCTGAGGTGGTGCGGGTCTGTGTAGAAATCTGTGACCCGGAGGAGAACATGCGGGTGTACGACCCGACGGTGGGTTCGGGTGGCATGCTGATCCAAATGCGGGACTACCTGCGGGAGAAGGGGGGCAATGCTGAGGAACTGGCCCTGTTTGGTCAGGAGAAAATGGGCACCACCTGGTCCATTTGCAAGATGAATATGCTGCTCCATGGTATTTCCCATGCGGATATTCGGCAGGCAGACACCATTCGAGAACCGCAACATTTAGACGAGAATAATGAATTAAAGCGGTTTGACCGGGTGCTGGCCAACCCCCCATTCAGCCAGAACTACATTAAAAAAGATTTGGTCTTCACCGGGCGGTTTCCGGTGATGATGCCAGAAAAAGGTAAAAAAGCCGACCTGATGTTTGTGCAGCATATGCTGGCGGTGCTCAAGCACGATGGTCGGATGGCAACGGTGATGCCCCACGGGGTGCTGTTTCGCGGTGGTGAGGAGCGAGAGGCCCGCAAGTACTTTATTGATCAGGGATATCTAGAGGCGATTATTGGCCTGCCCAGTAATTTGTTTTATGGAACGGGCATTCCGGCTTGTTTATTGGTGATGAATAAGGTGGGAGCAGCCAGTCGTGACCAGGTGTTGTTTATCAATGCCGATCGCGAATATCGGGAAGGTAAAGCCCAGAATTTTTTGCGACCTGAGGACATTGACAAGATTGTGTATGCCTACCGTAAAAAAGAAAATATTCCTGCCTATGCGCGGCTAGTGCCCTCGAGCGAGATTATCGAGGAAAGCTACAACTGCAATATTCGTCGCTATGTGGACAATGCGCCGCCACCGGAGCCCCATGATGTGCGGGCGCATTTGCATGGTGGGGTGCCCAAGATAGAGGTGGATAGCTTGGAACACTTTTGGCAGAACTATGATCAGTTTCGAGACGACATCTTTGTGGCCAGGGATCCGCAATATCTGGACTTTACGCCCGCCCTGGAGAATAAGCGCGACATTGCTGAGTTTGTGGCCACCCATCAGAGCGTGATGATGCGTCACCAGCGGTTTCGACAAACCCTAGCAGTATGGTGGCAGGGAAATTTGCCCATTGTGGAAGCGTTGGCCCCCGATGCGGCCAATCAAGAGGGTCGACCGCGCAATGTGTATGTGATGCGCAGCAGTTTACTCAGCAGCATTGAGACTGCCCTGTCGGATCAGCAGTTGCTGACTCGGTTTCAGGTGCGGGGGGCGTTTGCCAACTATGTGGATGTGCTGAAGGCGGACTTTAAGTCAATTGCGGCCAGCGGGTGGGGGCCGGAGCTGATCCCCGATGAGGATATTTTGCAGAGTCAGTTTCCGGAGGTGTTGACGGAACTGGAGCAGGCCCAGTCGCGGGTGGCGGAGCTGCAGGCACTGTTTGCAGCGGCAGATGAGGAGGATTTTGAGGATAGTGAGGATACGGGGGTGTTGGCTAGCGAGGAGGTAAAGGGTAAAAAAGAAGAGTTGAAGGCCCAGACAGCCGACTGGAAAGCTCAGCTCAAGCTGGTTAAGACCCTAGCTGGCAACATTTTTACTGAGATTAAGGCAGCGGGGCTGTTGCCTAAGGGAGAGAAAAAAGGGGTTTATTGCACCGAGGGGTTTAGCCAAAAAGATCCGCAGTTTGACAATGGTAAGCGCATTTTAGAATTGGCGGTTGAGGTGGGCCATATTAGCGAGTATGCAATTCCATTAAAAGAGGCGATGGAGCAGGGGCAGCAGACCTATGATCGGGCAGCTGTAATTGAGGCCAGCCTGGAGCGACACCGAGCGTTGGAAGATGAGGTGAAGCAGCTCAGGGCCGATATTAAGGGAATTGAGAATAATCGGGATGGGCTGGTGCAGAGTGCCCGTGAGAAGATTTCGGTGGATGAGGCGCGGCGGGTGATTATTGAGCGGCTGCGGCAGACGCTGATGGATATGTATGAGGCGTATTTGCGGGCAGATTAGCGGGCCTGTGTGCGGGGGATTGAGAATTTGTGGGAGAAGTATGCGGTGACGGCGAAGGAGATTGAGGCGGAACGGAGTCAGGCGGCGAAGGAGTTGCAGGCGTTTTTGGTGGAGTTGGGATATGAGTAAGCTCACAGAGTATGAGCTAACACAGATTTTTCCAGTATCTATTCCAGGAGAGTGGGGTAGTGAACCAGTCAACGAAGGTAATGCATTGGTTTTAAGAGCTGCAGATTTTACTAAAGACTGCAAGCTAAGAGCCTTGGTGGGTGTTCCGAGAAATATTTCACGACTCAAGCTAGATAATAGAATTTTGCATGATGGGGACATTCTCATAGAAAAATCTGGAGGAAGTCCTGACCAACCAGTTGGCAGAGTTATTTTCTTTGATCGAGGTAATGAGGCCAGAAACTACATACCCTCTAATTTCCTTCAACTTTTACGCGTAGCAGAAGGACTTGATCAAAAGTTCTCTTATTACTTAATGGCCTTTCTTTATTCAGAAGGCCGTGTATATCGATATCAACAACAAACTACTGGAATAATCAATCTTAAGCTTGAGAGTTACCTGAAAGAAAAGGTATTTATTCCTTCCAATTTAGTACAAAAGTATATTCAAAATATATTATCAACGATCGATCACGCGATCGCAACCACCGAAGCCCTTATCGAAAAATACCAGAAAATCAAAGCAGGCCTGATGCACGACCTGTTTACCCGTGGGATTGGAGCCGATGGCAAACTGCGCCCTCCCCGAAACCAAGCCCCAGAACTATATCAGGAGAGCGAGATCGGCTGGATTCCACAAGACTGGGAATTCAAAGCTTTTCAATATGGCTTAAACGCTTCACCCAAAAATGGATATAGCCCAAAAGAGGTGGAGACTTGGCAAGGCGTTTATGTTCTCGGACTAGGCTGTTTAACCAAAAATGGTTTTATCCCCATACAGCTTAAAAAAGCTCCCCGAAATTCCTTAAAAAGTGGCGCAAGACTTGAAGAAGGTGACTTTCTAATAAGTAGATCTAACACTCAAGAATTAGTTGGCCTATGCGGCATCTATCGTGACATCGGTCATGATGCTATTTATCCTGACTTGATAATGAGGCTAAAGCTTCATCAAAATTTGAGTGCAGAATTTCTAGAGCAATATCTCCTCTCTCCTGCAGTTCGTCAAAGAATATCGGCGATAGCAGTGGGTACGTCAGGCAGCATGGTAAAAATCAATTCCAAAACGATTAAATCCTTGAAAATTATCTATCCTGATTTTGGTGAGCAGATAAAAGTTGTTGAGAAGTTACAGCCCGTCATCACACAACTTGACTGTCTCTGTACTCAACTAGAAAAACTTAAAAAACAAAAATCTGGCCTCATGCACGATCTCCTCACTGGCAAAGTCTCCGTCAATATCGAGCCTGATGAGGTCGCCCATGACTAACCCCACTGCCCTCCTCCAAGAACTCGACCGCCTCAAAACCCAGCTCGACACCTTACGCCCCCTAGACCCCACTCTCCTCAACAACCTACGCGAAATCTACACCGTTCGCCTCACCTACAACTCCACCGCCATCGAAGGCAACACCCTCACCGAAACCGAAACCCAAATCGTCCTTGATAAAGGCATCACCATCGGCGGCAAATCCCTGCAGGACCACCTGGAGGTGATCAACCACGCCGCAGCCATGGACTTTGTACGCGACCTCGCCAACGCCGACACCCCTATCACCGACTGGGAAATTCGCCAAATTCATAGCCTGGTATGCAAAGGCGACCAGCGCGCCGGAGCCTACCGTACCGTCAACGTCATGGCCGCAGGCACCAACTACCGCTACCCCGACGCCATCCAAGTCCCTGACCTAATGGCCGATTTCAGCACCTGGCTCTCCCAGACCCATTCGCTCCACCCCATCGAAATCGCCACCGAAATCCATGCCCGCCTCGTCACCATTCATCCCTTCACCGACGGCAACGGCAGAGTCGCCCGCCTGCTGATGAATCTGCATCTATTACGAACTGGCTACCCCCTCGCCATCGTCCAAGCTGCCGACAGAGCCGCCTATATTAATGCCGTCGTCGCCTGGCAATCAGGCGATACAGACCCCCTATTGCTAATGGTGGCCAACTGCGTCAAAGCCTCAGCCCTCGAAATCCTAAGTTTGGCCACCTAAACCATTGTCAGCAGATGAAGGGATTTCCCTGAAATCATCCAACCAGCTCCCTTCTACATCATCAAAATACTTGTGAACACGATTGACTCCGTACCTTTGCCAATCGCTTTCATATTGCCGCACAGCACGTAAAGCTGCCCTGGCTTTTTCCATAGGATCATCGCTTTCATCAAAACTAAACGGATTAGATTCATGAGCCATGTTAATACCGTGGAATGCACCAAAAAACTATCTATAACATTCAGTTATTTGTGAGTACTTTATGATGGTAATGCCATCATTCGAGCAAAATAATCCCTTCTCAAAACCGTGTGAGCCATGGCCAACCTGATCGTTCGCAACATTAACGATGCCATTGTCAAAGCTCTGAAACAGCGGGCCAGCTGCCACGGCGTCAGTGTCGAGACTGAACATCGTAAAATATTGGAACAGGTATTACTGCATCCTCGCCAGAAGTCTTTCGCCGAAGTGCTTTGCCTGATTCCCAACGTAGGTAACGATAGCGACTTTGAACGCATTTGACCTGAAACTGCTGCTAATACTGCACCATGCAAATTACCCTCAACATCCCCGACCCCATTAGCGAAAACCATCGCTTTACCACTAGCGACTGGCTTCGTGAAGTTGCCATCGGCCTTTTTCAGCAAGAGCTGATTACCCTCGGCACCGCCAGCAAAATTGCAGACATGCATCAAATCGAATTTCAGGCCCTACTTTCCGATCGAGGCATCTGCATTCACTACGACCTCGCCGACTATCAAGACGATATCGAAAGCCTGCGAAGCCATAACTGGCAACAACAAGAAAAAATCAAAGCTTTTCGGGGCAAGCTACCTTGGGAAAGTGACTGACGCATCTGCTGTAACTTCAGCTTTATCAAGTGTCTTATGTCCGAATACACCGAAGTCGAACAGCCCCTTCTTGCCCAGCTGCAAAACCTGGGCTGGCAGAGTATTGACCAAGACTCGCAAATTCCCAGCGACCCCGCCAAAAGTCTGCGCACCAGCTTCCGCCAGTGGCTGCTGCCCGACGTATTTAACCAGGCGGTTGCTGCCCTGAATGTAACCAATGACGGCACCCCCTGGCTCACTCCTAAACAACTCCAGGATCTACAGGACCAAATTCTACGCCAGCCCAACCGCACCCTGCTGGAAGCTAACGAAGCGATCCAAAAGCTTTTGTTCAAAGCCCAGGTGGATATCAACGAACACACG
>JBCDDJ010000194.1:0-11699 GCA_039180385.1 Cyanobacteria bacterium P01_G01_bin.38
GAGTCAACACCAGCTGCATCAACACCAGCTGCATCAACCGCAAACGACTTGCTGATTGAGGCAACCGATTTGCGCGATCGCAAACAATACGAAGCCGCCCTCTCGATTTATGACAAATCGCTGGCCCTGGATGCAGATATGGCTGAAGCCCACTGGGGGCGCTGCTACAGTCTTAACCAGTTGCAAACCTATGACCAGGCGATTGAGGCCTGCGATCGCGCCCTAGAAATCGAGCCTGATCACGTCCAGGCACTCTGGAGTAAAGGCCATGCCCTGGAGCAGCAAAACCAGCTTGAAGCAGCTCTGGCTATCTATAACCAAACCGTTGAGCTGGCCCCCGACTACAGCGAAGCCTGGAATAATCGAGGTGTGGTGCAACAAAAACTGCAACGCTCGCAGGATGCCCTTGACTCCTTTGATCGTGCCCTTGCCATCAACCCTGATTTTGCCGAAGCCTGGAGCAATCGCGGGGCAGCGCTGTGGAGCCTGCAAAGGGTTGAGGATGCGATTGCCTCAATAGACAAAGCGATTGCACTTCAGTCAGATTACCCAGATGCCCTCAAGCTGCGCGATCAGGTTCGTCAAAAATTGGGGCGCTAGGCCACAGGACGATACCCGCCAGGATGAATAGCCATTATGTTCGATGTCCCATCATGCCCTAAAGGAGAGTGGACGCATTTAAGATTTGGGTGCGTAATTGGGGTTCGTCAACGGGCACGCGTCCGATGTTGAGGCAGTGCCAAATATGGCGCAGCAGCAATCCCGGATCTCCGGTGGCGGGGTCAGCGGTAAAGTAACCGTGGCCCACGGGGGGATCATAGCGGTTATTAAAGTCATCGCAGTCGATGGCGTAGACGTTGCGGGGGATATTCTCCATCCGCTCGGGGCCAGTGTGACCGAGGCGGCGCGAGGCACTACCATTGCGGACATTGGCGACTTTGCTGGCTCGCAGGGCCAGATCGTCTGAGGCGTAGTAAACCACTGTATTTCTGGAGGATTGGGCAATGTATTCGCCGGGCTGACCATAGGCCAGGGTTTCGTTGACCAGGTCAGGGGCCACCATAAAAATGTTTCGAAAAATCAGGGGAAGTCCTTGGGGTTGATAATATTTGACGGCTCGGTCAAAGGCCCCCCGCACCACTCGATTGCCCATGGAATGGGCCAGAATATTTAATCGTTTCGTACAAATGTCGTTGCCGGAGAGCGCATCTCGATTGATAACGGTATTGTTCTGGTTGCGCCAGCTCATGAATTTCTCAAACAGCCGCATGTAGGCAAAGTCACTGGCGTCGGCGGCTTTTTGGTCGTCAAAGTAGTCTTGTACCATGCCTCGATCGTCATCGCAGGGCCAGATTAGCGGCACGACTAAAATGCGATCGCACTCTGAATCACTACTCGTTCTTAAACTATCGAGCAATCGCTGCAACTCTTCAGCACTAGCAAAAGCAGTGGTCTCCGGCAAGCTGTTGTAGCCGTGGATATAGAGCAAAATCTGCTCAGCTCGAGCATTTTTCAGCACATTAAAGAAGTTAATGCTGCCGATCTCGACGTATTCGCCGGGGGCGGTGCGATCGCAAAAATAAACCGATTGCTCGGCCTGATTATTCTCTAAATCAAAATCAACGGGACGCGGCAATACATAGTTGCCATTAGGGTTTGCGGGGGTTGGCCCCTGCTTAAGTACGCGATTAGTGACGAAAAGCATCGTAGGTAATTGTCCGGAAGAGTCGCTCCAGTCTGAGATTGATCCTTAAAGAAGGACGCGAATAAAAATGCAAACGGGGTGGTTGAGATGCGGTATTCACCTGTCCTAATTTACGTCATTACGGGGGTTGTTTTTCTCTCGCTAGCGGCTTCTATTGATTGGCAAACCCAGGCGGGCATTTTGCGAGACTGTGTGCTGCTGGTGTGGGGCATCAGTTTAGTCAATTTGCTGTATTTAGGGGGTGGGCTCAATCGCTTGCTGGCGATACGTCCGCGTCACATCTGGGGGCTGTTAGGCATCCCCTTTGCGCCGTTTTTACACACCGGCATGGGCCACCTGATTGCCAATACGCTGCCGTTTTTAATCCTGGGCTGGTTTGTGATGCTGCACGCCGCCGAGTCCTTTTTGCCCATCAGTGCCCTAATTGTCGTCATCGGGGGGCTAGGCACCTGGCTGATGGGGCGCGATTGCAACCACATTGGGGCCAGCGGCGTAGTGTTTGGCTATCTCGGTTATCTGGTGGCGATGGGCTATATAGAGGCCACCGTGCTGGCCATTATGATCACCCTGATGGTGATTTTGATCTACGGCAATCAGTTTTTATCCATGCTGCCCAGCCAGGAAAACGCCACGATCTCGTGGGAGGGGCATCTATTCGGCTTTTTAGGGGGGGTGGTCGCCGCCTATGACCCGGATTTGGCAGAGCAGCTGTGGGTTTGGCTGCAGCAGTTAGCCTGACAGATTTTGGATTTTGGATTTTGGATGGGTGAGTGGGTGAGTGAGTAAAGATAGCAGAGTCAGATCAGCATCTTTCCCCTTTCCCCTTTCCCCTTTCCCCTTTCCCCATCTCCCACCAAACTTGTTAGCATCAAAACCAGAGCCCCTCTGGGAAATTGCATGCTGACGCCTAATTTGATTGCGCGCCAAGGCGAAATTATTGAAGTTTTTTTGCGCCATGGCTGGGACTACATGCGTCGTTTGCTGGCGGGCAAGGCCTCAGAGGAGCCAGAGCTGCCGCCGCCTGCGGTGCTGCGCAATATTTTGACCGATCTGGGGCCGGTGTATGTCAAGCTGGGTCAACTGCTGAGTACTCGCCCTGACCTGATGCCCCCCGACTACATTGAGGCGCTCAGTATGCTGCAATCGACGGTGCCAGCGGTACCGGCGACGGTGGTAGAGGGGTTTATTCGTCAGCAGCTGCCTAAGCCGCCAGAGACGCTCTTTGCTGAGATTGACTATGTTGCGATCGCGGCGGGCTCAATTGGCCAGACCCATAAAGCGATCTTGACAACCGGGGAAGCCGTGGCCCTCAAGGTGCAGCGCCCCGGCATTGAGCTGCTGGTGGCGCGCGACATGGCCCTGATTAAAGACATTGCCCGACTGGTCTCGACCACCCAGTTTGGGCAGCGGTACAACATTGTTGAGTTGGCCGAAGAATTTAGCCGCGCCCTCGCTGCCGAACTCGACTTTACCACCGAGGCAGGCTATACCGATCAGCTCCGGCAAAACCTGTCTAAAAGCCGCTGGTTTGATACCCAAAAGCTGGTCGTCCCCAAAATTATCTGGCCCCTGACCGGCCCCAAACTGTTGGTGATGGAATGGCTAGATGGCCAACCTTTGCTAACAGCTGCGATCGGCCCTAACGACCAGAGCAATCGCGCCGAGCGGCAAGCCGTCACAACCCTCCTGTTTCGAGCCTTTTTTCAGCAATTTTTTGTAGATGGCTTTTTTCACGCCGACCCCCATCCCGGTAACTTGTTTTATCTCAAAGATGGCCGCATCGCCCTCCTGGACTGTGGCATGATGGGTAACCTAAATCCCCAGACCCGCGCCACCCTGACTGAGATGGTGCTAGCCATTGTCAGCTCCGATGCCCAGCGCTGTGCCCAGCTCACCCTGCAAATTACAGAACCCCTCAAACCTGTTGATTTGGTCCAGCTTGAGAGCGACTACAGCCGACTGTTGGGGCGCTACTACAACCTCAGTTTGACCCGCTTTAATACCGCCGAAGCCTTTGCCAAAATCATCGAGGCCGGCACCCGTAATCACCTGCGCTGGCCTGCCAACATCGGCCTGTTTACCAAGTCCCTGGCTAACCTGGAGGGGGCAGCCCGCCAATTTAACCCCCAAGTCAACCTGATTGAAGAAATCAGGCCGCTGATGGTGGATCTATTTCGCCAGCAGCTGGTTGGGGATGACCCTTTGCAGGCGCTGCTGCGTACCGGTCTAGAATTTCGCAACTTGTCTCTGTCCGCACCGCGACAGGTAGGTTTTTTACTCGATCGCCTGAGCGAAGAAACCCTCACTTGGAATCTACACATTCAAGGGCTTGATCGGCTACAGCGCAGCTTTGAACAAGCTGAAAACCGCCGCGCCTTTAGTACCGTCGTCGCCGCTTTGATCATCGGGGCCGCCATCATCTCAACAAATCAGGCGAATGCCCAACTGCAATGGCTCAGTACAAGTCTGTTTGGCGCGGCCACGCTGTTGGGCATTTGGTTGATTATTAGTATTTTGCGATCGGGGCGTTGGCGGTAAGTCTTTATTTGCAAAATCTTACTTTTCTTACTTTTACATAACAGCACTTTAGAGCCATCCTAGTAAAGTTAAGTCGAAAATTTACATTCCCCTCAAGTTTTCAGGGAAATGGCGGATGAAAAGTCAGTACAAAACTTGAACCATGGGACTAAGTGACTTATCCGCAGGCAGGCTGTCGGGATAAGCCTGCCTAAGGTTTGTAGAAAAATAAGCGTCAAGACTTTGGACCTGCCCAAAAGTTTCTTTTTAATGCAAATACAAGCAACTATGGGGGACAGTATTTCATTTATAAAGCAATCAGCTAAAAATAGTTGGCTTTCCTGCTAAAAACTGCATAATGCTGCTAAATCGCATTGTTTCCTCTATTATGGCTTAAAAGTAATCAATTTCATCTCGGTCTAGTGATAGTGAAATTAGAAACAGAGTCATGTTCCAATTGTTGCTGACGAGGGAGATTTTTTGGGCTGTCAATGACGGAAGAGCACGGTGTAATCGCAACTTAGTGCCGAAATTTAACCTTCGTTAAATTGTGAATTTTGGGATTTGTCAAAATTTGACCTGTCGTTTTACAGACGTCTTAGATATTTAACTCACACCAGTTTCTCAGTGAAAACCATTTATCCCCCAATGGCGAAACGGCAATCAAAACAGCGGCGCAAACGCGGCGTATTTCTCAGCCCCACCGGTTGGCAGCGATTGCAGGCTGCCGAACGTAAATTTGAAAACCAGGAAAATCAGGGAAACCCCAGCACCCTGGAGATTTTAAGCGAGAAAACTAAGCTCAGTCCGAATACGATTACCAAGGTCAGGCGTCGTCAGGCCGCCGTTGATCGGCAAACCTTAGAAGTTTACTTTAAGGCCTTTGACTTGCCCCTGGCCATCGAAGACTATCAGTCGATTGAAACCGATGCGCCCTCCCCGTCAACTGCCGCCGCGATTTACGGACAGGTTAGCCTCGAGTCACCGCTGTACATCAGTCGGGTCCCATTAGAAACCCTGTGCTATACGGCCATGGTTCAACCGGGTGCTTTTCTGCATATTCGCGGCCCGCAGCAATCGGGTAAAACTTCCTTAATTACGCACGCCCAAGCCCAAGCTCGCCAGCAAGGCTTAAACACTCAAATGATCAGTTGCCGCCTGGTAGACAGCTATGTAATGTCAAGTTTTGAAGGGTTTTTGCGCTGGTTTTGTGCGGTGGTGACGCGCCGCTTGGGGCTGCCTGACCGCCTTGATGATTTATGGAATCCCAACCTGGGCAATAGTTTTAACTGCACCAGTTATTTTGAGCAATACTTACTCGAGCAGCTCTCAGAGGGCCTGGTGCTGGTGCTAGATGACATTGATGGTCTATTTCAAGCCCCTGGGTTTGCTACAGACTTTCTAAATATGCTCAGGACCTGGCATGAGATGGCCCGATATGGCGATGACAACGGGCAACGCTGGAGCAAGCTCAGGTTGGTCATGCTTCACTCCCCAGGGGGATACGCCTTTGAGTCGCCTTCCATGTTGCCTGTAAACTTTGGTACAACGCTCGACCTGCCCAATTTTAGTCAGGCCCAGATAGCAACCCTGATGGAGCGATACGGGTTTCCTTTGGATGAGGATCTGGCTTCTAAGCTGATGCATTTTTTGGGCGGCAAACCCAATCTGGTGCAATTGACTCTGCATGCTATGCAGCACAAGCAGATGCCACTAGAGCAGATTACCCAATCTGTGACCTCCCCAGACAGCATTTTTGCGGACCATTTGCTTTATTATTGCAATCTCCTTGACCAGTATCCTATTCTTAAGGATGGCATCATACAGATCGTTCAAGGTAAGCAGCCAGTTTTGCTGCCCCCCATGCAGGCGCTCCACCTTTTGCGGCTGGGGCTGATCACCTGCGAACATCAAAGCGCTTATATGCAGTGTCAGTTGTATCAAGATTACTTTGAATTCGTTTTACGTTAATTTTGGGAGCGACTTTTAGGCTGCTCAAGGTAGGAAATTGTCCTTACATACCCACTACCTATTACCTAAAACCTTCTAAAGTCATATCAAGTAAAGATTCTCAGTTTTTCCGATCTGCCGTTTGACTGTCTTCATCAGGTTTCTGCATTTCTGCCTGGCTTTCTTAAGGGTTGAGCCCTCCAGGTTCAATTCCAAGCTTTTTTGTATCTACTTTGTATCTTCCCAGACCTAATTTTGTTATTCATCTCGAGCTGTAATCGGCTTTCCAACTTGTGGCATATCTGATTTTTGACTTTGACGGGACCATCGCCAATACGCTGGATGTGATTGTGCAAATCACCAATCGGTTGGCCCCTGACTATGGATTTAGTCCGACCACCCCGGACAGACTTCAATACTTTCGGTCGCTTAGTACCCATCAACTGCTCGAAGAATCAGAAATTCCGTTGTTTAGAGTGCCTTTTTTGCTGCGACGGGTGCGTCGAGAGCTCCGTAAAGAGGTCCATTTGCTGGAGCCGATTCCGAAGCTGACGCGAGTGATTCATGAGCTAGCAGCCCAAGATCATCAGTTGATAATTGCCAGTTCTAATTCCACCCACAATATTCGCCATTTTCTACAGCAGCATGGCCTGGAGACGGCATTTGGGCATATTCATGCCAATATCGGGCTGCTAGGTAAGACCCGCGTCTTAAAGCGCATACAGCATCGTAACAGTCTTCATCCAGATCAAATGCTCTATATCGGTGACGAGACCCGTGATATCGAAGCCGCCCAGCGGGCTGATATTCGTATTGCGGCGGTCAGCTGGGGATTTAGTAGCCGTTCGGCGCTCAAACAGCAGCAGCCCTCCTTTTTGCTAGACCAGCCCAACGAGCTATTGCGGGTGGCTACCCGAATTGACTGCGATTTGATAGCTACTACCCGTCAACTGTCGGCGTCTTAGCCTTGCCACGCAGGATGGTTTAGCAGCGACTCCATCATGCGGACACCGCGCAGTTGGTTTGACAGGGGCAAATGGCCGATGGGGGCCGATAAATCCCAAACAAACTCACCCGGATAGCGGGTCCAAAGGTTGCCCGATTTCCAGGCCAGTTTGTCCCATAGCTGCTCCCAGTTACGACCTGTGCCGAGCCAAATTTCTCTCTGGCGAGAAAATCCAAATCGATCTTCAGAATAAACCCGCCATAGGGTATCGATAGTGCTGAGATCGGCAATGGGAAAACTATCAACCTCGGTAAAGTAAATCCATTTTCGCTTGACCGCATCGGGGCCTGCGAGCTCGCAGAGCTTTTGTAGCGTCAGTCGGTCGGCGGTTTCGTAGGCCTGGCTGACTAACAGCTGCATTAGCTCTTGGTAATCAACACCGTTAGCTGATATCAGCGGCACCACCCCTGCGGCCAGCTCAGTTTCTAAAAAGGACTGGGCTACGGGGGAGTTGCTTCGATAAAGTGCTTGATGGGCTTTGCCTGCTACGATCTGAGGGGTTACCTCTGCCATAGCAGATCGCAAAAAATCGATCAGCGCTAACGTACCGGCTTCACCGGCTGCCAATAGCTGGTCAACGGCAGCTAACCGCTGTTTAAGCGACTCTGAGCTGAGCTGCTGAAGAATGGACGCCAGTGGAGCAGCAGCCTGGGGGGATGCTGCCGCAGAGTCAGCCGAAAAATGGGTCATGTTAAATGAATTGAGTCCTCACCGCCTGTCATCCTAAAGCACTTAATGCTGCCTGTACAAGTAATGGCATCAGTCAGCTTTGCTCGGGGGGCGGTAGCCGTGCTCGTAGGCGTAGCGAATCAGCTGGGCCCGATTTTCTAAGGAGAGCTTGCTGAGGATATTGCTGAGGTGGGTTTGTACGGTTCTGGGGCTGATAAACAGGTGGTCTCCGATTTGCTTATTAGTAAAGCCCTGGATCACTTCCCAAAATACTTTTTCTTCGGCGGGCGTAAGGGGCAGGGGCTCTTGGGGGCTCGTGACTGGGGGCTCTGCGGCCACTTGCTGTACCATGCGAATGATCTCGGCATGCATCCGCCGGGAGCGCTCTAACTGGGCTTCAATTTTGGCAATCAGCTCTTTGGGATGAAACGGTTTGACCAGATAATCATCGGCCCCAATGTTGTGGCCCTGGATGCGATCATTCAGCTCGCTGCGACCTGACAAAAAAATGAAGGGCACCAGCTGCCCCGACCGGATTGCCCTCAACTCGGTGCAAAACTCGTAGCCATCCATCTCGGGCATCATCACATCGGAGACCACGAGATCGGGGGGGTCTTGTTGAAACAGGCTCAGCCCCTCTGCGCCAGATGAAGCATTTCGGACTAGAAAACCTCGCTCTTCGAGATAGCGAGTTAGGGCAGCTCGGAGAGTATTATCGTCGTCAACAATCAGGATTTTTTTCATCAGTATTTAACAACAAGCATTGAATACGCGGTTTTCTATACCCCTTGATCTATCACAAAAGTCAGTGGCTCATTACAAAAACAACTGGCCTGTGACAAAGAGCAATATCCCTCAAAGCGAACGACTCACTTAACTGTCAGTCAAAACTACCTGATAAATGGGGGTATGCCCGGATAAATGATGGCTGAAATGAGCCTCGTCAAATAGGTAAGATCAGTATTCCCACAGTCATCGCTTTTAGTACGATGATGATGGCTTGAGTCAAAGCGCTTAAGTTGGGCGACTGGTCTTGCGCCATTGGTCGGAGGGCGAACGATGGCTGGATCGCCTGCGCACCTTCTTAGATGCTCAATAAAAGCAGCTTTGGCATTTTACCCATAAGTGTAGGATAGCTCGATTTTATGTATCAAAAGATTTCCCCACCCACTCGCGGTGCTCATATTACCTTTGAATCAGGTGAACCCGTTGTCCCAGATACCCCTATCATCCCGTTTATTCGCGGGGACGGTACGGGGGTTGATATTTGGCCTGCGGCCCAAAAGGTCTTTGATGCGGCGGTTGCTAAAGCGTATGGTGGGCAGCGGGAAATTGTTTGGTTTAAGGTCTATGCCGGAGATGAGGCGTGCGATCGCTACGGCACTTACCAATATTTGCCCGAGGACACCCTACAGGCGATCCGCGAGTTTGGCGTGGCCATCAAGGGGCCGCTAACGACGCCGATAGGCGGCGGCATTCGCTCGCTGAATGTGGCCCTGCGGCAGATTAACGATCTCTATGCCTGTGTGCGCCCCTGTCACTACTATCCGGGGACGCCCTCCCCCCACAAGAGCCCAGAAAAGCTGGATGTGATTGTTTATCGCGAAAACACTGAAGATATTTACCTGGGCATTGAATGGAAGCAAGGGAGTGAGATTGTCAATCGCCTGATCCAGCTGCTGAATACTGACTTGATCCCAGCGACGCCGGAGCACGGCAACAAGCAAATCCCCTTGGATGCGGGCATCGGTATCAAGCCCATTAGCAAGACAGGATCGCAGCGTTTAGTCCGGCGGGCGATCAAGCATGCCCTGCGCCTGCCTAAGACCAAGCAGCAGGTGACCCTGGTGCATAAGGGCAACATTATGAAATATACCGAGGGGGCTTTTCGCGATTGGGGGTATGAGTTGGCGACCAGTGAGTTTCGTGCCGACTGCGTCACCGAGCGGGAGTCGTGGGTGCTTAGCAACAAGGAGCAAAACTCTGATATTTCGCTAGAAGACAATGCCCGTAAAATTGAGCCGGGCTATAACGCGCTCACCCCAGAAAAGCAGGCCGCTGTGCGAGATGAGGTCAAATCGATTTTGGCGGCCATCTGGGAAACCCACGGTAGCGGCCAGTGGAAAAACAAGGTTATGGTCAATGACCGGATTGCCGACAGCATTTTCCAGCAAATCCAAACCCGACCGGACGAATATTCCATCTTGGCCACCATGAATTTGAACGGGGACTATCTCTCGGACGCCGCCGCGGCTGTGGTGGGGGGATTGGGGATGGGGCCCGGAGCCAACATCGGTGACAGTTGCGCCATCTTTGAGGCCACCCATGGAACTGCGCCCAAACATGCGGGATTAGACCGCATCAACCCAGGCTCGGTGATTTTATCGGGGGTGATGATGCTGGAATATCTGGGCTGGCAAGAGGCGGCTGATTTGATTAAGCAGGGGATTGGCAATGCGATCGCAAAACAGCAAGTTACCTACGACCTGGCCCGCATGATGGAGCCGCCGGTAGAGCCCCTGAAATGCTCAGAGTTTGCCGATGCGATTATCGCCAATTTTGGGTGAGGTTTTGGGGGAATGGGTGATGGGTGTTAGGTGTGATTGAAAACGTTAACCCTAAAACCCAAAACCTATTCAACCTTAATCAAAAAAGTCGTCAAAGGCGTTGTTGGGCGATGTCTCAGGCGTAACCGACCCGTTAGAAGCCCCAGGCACCTGGGTTTGGGGCTGGGCAATGCCCGTATTGACCTGACCCGGCAAGACCCCAGCTGGTTGCTGCGGTTGCCGCACCTCAAAAGAGGGGGCCGGGGCCGTCGTAGCGGGCACCCCCGGCGTAAACTGACCGGTCCGGTTAAGGGTGCGATCGTAGGTACTGAGATTAATCGAGGCCGGTGGCTGATAGCCCGTAGTCCCTGGTGGTGGAGACATGGCGGGGGTAGTGCGAATGAAATTGACGTCAGGACTGCTGGGCAACTGACCTCGGATCACCCCTGACTGATTGAGGGGAAGATTATCAGTGCCAGCGGCTTCAGTGGATTCGGCTGAGTCGGTCAGGCTGGGGCGGGTTTGGCTGGTCTGGGGTGAGTCAGCAGACTGGGCTGATCTAGCAGCAGCGCGATCTGATAAAGCTCGAGACAGGGCGCTGTCTTGGGACCCCGGGGTAGGCTGTGAGAGCAAAAACAGGTTGTTATTGGGGGCATTACTGCCGCTGGCGGCCTGGGGGCCCGGTGCAGTTGAACCGGCTTGAACCGCTGTATTAGCGCCATTGACGCTGCCCCCAGGTAGCTGGTACTGGGCCAAATAGTCAGCAAATGGAGGGGCCTGATCTTGGCTTGGAGCCTGACCGGTTGACTGAGCAGACGGCTCCGTTCCTGAGGCCAACTCTGGATCAATAGCTTCGGGGGACGAAGCGGCAGGGCTATTGCTATTGGCCTCGTTGATCAGCAAATCTAAAGTGTCAATCTCGGCGATGCCAGCTTGCTCTTCAGGCGTCAGCCCTGTTTCCAAAGCCGTTTCTGAGTCAACGCCATTCCACTGTAGCCATTCGGGATGATTCTTATATTCCCAGGCAAAGATACCAACGAAGGCTAAGGCCAGGGCTGGCATCCAAACGACTGGGTTTTGTAGCGGTCGCAGGCGAGCCGGTAAGTAACGCAAGACAGCAGGTAATGACATGGCAATCCTTTGAGATAGTCTGCAGTGTGGCCTTTAAATGAGTGTGTGATGTCCCTGTGATCAAATTGTATCGAAATCAATTTGATTTGAAATCCCCTGATATGTGCCAGGTTAGCTAGAATTCTAGACTGGGTTCAACCGAGAAGCTACGAGCATGGCAATAAGTTATCTTACA
>JBCDDJ010000195.1:0-11688 GCA_039180385.1 Cyanobacteria bacterium P01_G01_bin.38
CCCCGATCGCCAAAAAGGCGCACGGAAACAGCAGCAAACCTGACCAGCCCACAAACACAAATCGATCACGCTTCAGCCAGTCGTCGAGGACGTCAAACCATCCCCCTCCTGACTGTGTGCGTCCCATTGCTATGGTCATCTCAAATCCTCTTTATATGACATGAGTCCTTTTAGTCAGGGGTATCAACTACAGTTGAGCCCCAGATAAATTACAGACGATTCAATGACTACCTCAGATACAGACAGGCATGAAAACCGCCTTAAAGGATTTTGGTTTGTATTTATGATAAGGAGGGATTCAATTTTTTACAATCCGAAATAAATATTCTTAGACTGTAGAAAACAGAAACATCTCACTCACACCAACCTGAGCGGCTGAGATACTCCTTATATTAGGGCTTATCGTCACTATAAGAAAAGCTTAAGATCGCAGATTTTTAGATTAAACCCAGACAGCTGGTTTCTTTTGGGTAATAGCCAACGTGCTAGGGCTGGCGCGTTGGCAAAGTCTCTCCGAAGAAGAATCGCAGTAGCGGCGTTCTCATAAACCCCAAACAGGCCGTTAGCAGACCGCATGGCAATTCCAAAGACACCCTTAAAGTGCTGTTTAGGCAACAGTTACAACTTCAAAGGCTAGCTATTGTATTGACTGTAGCTAGCTGTATTGGTTCAAAATCACTGCCCACGCTCAGCGTTTGATCCAACCCTGTTTACTCTAGCCCCTCACTCGGCTCGCTCGCAGTGATAGGCTAGAGAGAATAGTCAACATCGAGCCGATGGTTTATCCATCGCTTGACGGGTTCGGAGATACAACGAGTTCAGAGCATGTACAATCCAAGCGTCGTTGGTGGTATCACCAGCAGTACAGCAGGCAGCCGCCTGTTTATTTATGAGGTCGAAGGCTTGCGTCAGCAAGACGGGGCCAGTGCTGCACTTAGAAAAAGTGGTAGCACATTCATTACGGTTCCTTACAGCCGCATGAATCAGGAGATGAATCGGATTACGCGAATGGGGGGCAAAATTGTTAGCATTCGCCCGGTGGCAAGTGATCAGAACGGTAATACAGCATCTGCAACTCAGTCGACATCTGAAGTTAGTAAGCCCATGACTCAAGCGCAGCCAGCAGCTAAAAAGAAAACTGTTCCAGTCAATATTTACAAGCCTAAAACGCCTTATCTAGGAGCTTGCTTATCCAATGATGAGCTTGTCGGGGAAGGCGGTATTGGTACCGTCCGTCACCTCAAGTTTGACTTGTCAGAGGGCGACTTGCACTATTTAGAAGGCCAAAGCATCGGCATTATCCCTGAGGGGACCGATGAAAATGACAAGCCCCATAAGTTAAGACTTTACTCTATCGCGTCTACTCGCCACGGCGATGATGTAGACGATAAGACGGTCTCACTGTGCGTGCGGCAGTTGGTTTATCAGCATCCTGAAACTGATGAGACGGTCTACGGGGTTTGCTCAACCTACCTGTGCAATCTGGAGCCTGGGACTAAAGTCAAAATTACCGGCCCCGTGGGTAAAGAAATGCTGCTACCCGACGATCCGGATGCCAAAATTATCATGATGGCAACCGGTACCGGTATTGCACCTTTCCGGGCTTATCTGTGGCGGATGTTTAAGGATAGGGAGCGGGCCGCAAACCCTGAATATAATAACTTCAGCGGGCTGGCCTGGTTATTCTTTGGGGTGCCTAAAACGCCCAATATCCTATACAAGGAAGAGCTGGAAGAAATGCAGGATAAATATCCTGACAACTTCCGCCTGACCTATGCTATCAGCCGCGAGCAGCAAAATGCAGAGGGGGGGCGGATGTACATTCAGCATCGAATTGCAGAGCATGCTGATGAGCTGTGGAGTCTTATCCAAGATGAAAAGACCCACGTTTACATTTGTGGTCTTAAAGGTATGGAAGACGGCATTGATGCCGCTCTAACAGCAGCTGCAGCTAAAAGCGATGTGGATTGGGAAGAGTACCGTCGAACCATGAAGAAAGGGCATCGCTGGCACGTTGAAACGTACTAATCGGCGGTTGCCCATTAGACATTGAGTGCACATTGAGTGCTTTGATTTAAGACGCAGGGCGAAGGGTAACTACCCCTTCGCCCTGCGTCTTTCGCCTTACAATGGTTTGATGTAAAGCACGGACTAGGGCTTTGGTTTTTAAGGTTGGACTATTGGGACTAGGGACCGTCGGTACGGGAACGGCCAAAATTTTGCTGGATGCTGAGCGGCGACATCCGCTTTTGCGATCGCTAGCCATCCACAAAGTCGGCGTCCGCACAGTAGACAAGCCCCGAGCGGTTGATTTACCGAAAGCGTGCTTTACCACTGACCTGACCTCCATTGTCACCGACCCCGACATTGATATCGTAGTAGAGGTTATGGGCGGTTTAGAGCTGGCCCGCTCCCTGATTTTGAAAGCCCTACAGCACGGTAAGCACGTCGTCACTGCCAATAAGGCAGTGGTGTCCCGCTACGGAGATGAGCTGTTTACGACCGCTAATAAAGCTGGGGTATACCTCTTACTAGAGGCCGCAGTAGGGGGCGGCATCCCGGTCATTCAACCCTTGAAACAGGCCCTGGGGGTCAACCGCATCCACGCGGTGACGGGCATCATCAATGGGACTACCAACTATATTTTGACTCGGATGCAAACCGAGGGTGGCGACTTTGAGCCGATTTTGCAGGATGCGCAGCAGCTTGGCTATGCTGAGGCTGACCCTACCGCCGATGTCGATGGCTGGGATGCGGCAGATAAGGTGTCAATCCTGGCGTCCTTGGCTTTTGGGGGACGGATCAATCGCGATGAGATCTATTGTGAGGGCATCCGTCAGGTCAGCGCCGCCGATATCTCCTATGCCGAAACTCTGGGATTTGTGATCAAGCTATTGGCCATCGCCCGTCGAAATCCAGGCTCGACCGACAGCCTCCAGGTTCGAGTTCATCCCACCCTGGTGTCTAAAGATCATCCGCTGGCTAACGTCAACGGGGTTTACAATGCCATCCTGGTCGAGGGCGAGCCGATTGGTCAGGTGATGCTGTTTGGCCCTGGCGCAGGAGAAGGCCCCACTGCGAGTGCCGTGGTCTCAGACGTGATGAATATTGCGGCCACACTTCACATGGAATCCCCGGCGGTCGAAAAACTCCCCAATCCGTTGCTGGCCTGCTCCCATGAGCACTACTGCAAAATCAGCCCCATGGCTGAGCTGGTCAGTCGCTTTTACCTCAGATTACTGGTCAAAGACCAGCCAGGGGTCATCGGTCACCTGGGAACCACCTTTGGGCAGCACAACGTCAGTCTGGAATCGATCGTGCAAATTGGCATGCAGGATAATCTGGCTGAGCTGGTGGTGGTCACCCATGAGGTCAAAGAAGGGGACTTCCAGACAGCGATTGAGACGCTGAAGGGGTTTGGGGAGACAACTGCGATCGCAAGTGTGTTAAGGGTGTTGTAGGGATGGGGGAGATGAGCAAGATGGGGGGGATGGGGGAGAACGGCCCTTCCCTATCTTCCCAACCGGCCTCATCTTGCTCAGGCCAAGACCTTTATACCTGGCGAATCTGGGCACTCCAACAAGCCAACGCCGCCGACGTCGCCCCCAACGAGGTTGATTGGTTTCTACAGGGGGTCACCGAGTTAGATAATCTGGCATTGCGCTTGAGAACCTATCAAGGTCGGCCTGCGATCGCAACACGCTTCCCCCTAGACATCCTGACGGTCAAATGGCAGCAGCGGATTCAAGACCGGGTGCCGGTGCAGTATTTAGTGGGAGAAACCCCATGGCGTGATTTTATGCTGACGGTAACCCCAGCGGTGCTGATCCCCCGTCCTGAAACGGAGCTAATCATTGATATTGGCAGAGCATTGGTTAACAACAGCTCCAGACGCATTGAGCTGGAGCAGGGAATCTGGGTCGATATGGGGACTGGCAGCGGTGCGATCTCGTTAGGGCTTGCCAAAGCTTTGCCCGATGCTCGCATCATTGCCACAGATGTCAGTGCAGCGGCGTTAGCCATTGCCCAGCAAAACGCAAACCGCCAGCAGCTTGCAGATCGCATTGAGTTTCGGCAGGGGGCCTGGTTCGACCCCCTAACCGATCTCAAAGGACAGTTGGCTGGGGTCGTGTCTAATCCTCCCTATATTCCGAGTCAAATGGTGCTGACCTTGTCGGCAGAGGTGACTCACCATGAGCCTCACAACGCGCTGGATGGGGGCCAAGATGGATTGGATGATATTCGTCAACTGGCAAAAGCAGCCCCTGCATATCTTTGCCCAGGTGGCCTTTGGCTGATCGAAATGATGGCAGGTCAAGCTGATACAGTGCAGAGCATTTTGCAGCGTCAAGTTTTGCAGTGCCAAAAGGTCTATGGTGGGATTCAACCCCACCCTGACCTGGCCGGACTGCAGAGGTTTGTCAGTGCGTACCGCAGGTAGCAACTCGGTAGGCTATCGGTCAAGTCTGAAGGGGAATAAAGAAGAGGAATAAAGCTATCTGAAGGAGAGTAAATATAGATAATTCATGACATGGAAGCGATCAATTGATGGGAACTGCATAGGCCAAAATCTGTCGGCTCTATTGAATAACAGGTGCTCAGTACATCCAACGGAAGGGGATCAACGCATCAACTTTTGCTGTTTAGTGCAGTTTGTTAGGGCATCTTAGACCAAGGTCCAACACTGGACGGTTTACGCTTATTAAGCTATGTCATCTTACCCGTGGATGTATTCAAAAGATGCTGGTCGCCTGTTTCTACAAAATCTATGCATCGGTGTCTTATACATCATTGGGATTCACCTGAGTGTAAAGCTGGCATCGCTACCGGGTAAGGTCACGGCAGTCTGGTTACCGGCAGGAATTTCACTGGTGGCGGTGCTTTGGCTGGGTCACCGGGCCTTGCCTGGGGTTGTGTTAGGCTCCATGGCCGGTAACTACCACGAGCTGATCGAGCTGTCGCTGTCTCCTTTACAAATCGGTGTTTTAGAGACTACTTTCGCCGCTGCAGGCTGTATCGAAATCCTGTGCGCGTTTCACTTATTGAGACGCTTCACAGCTTTTCATCCGCAGCCGATACGCGTTATTTTTGATCGGGTGCGCTCCACCGGCGTCTTCATATTGGTGGTAGCCCTCGCCCCGGTTTTATCAGCCACTATCGGTATTGCTGCCCTCGTTTGGGCAGGGTTGACCCCAGCGAAGCAAATCGGCATTTCCTGGCTCACCTGGGTAACCGGCAGCAGTATGGCTCAAATCTTGTTTACGCCCCCGTTCATCCTGTTGCCGATGACGCTACGGCTCTCACCAAATCAGCCCCCAAAGGATCTGTCCGCACCGACGCGATCGCAGACTTTCCCCCGATTGCATCCAGAAGTGCCTTTGCTATTTACCGGCGTACTAGGGCTATGCTGGCTGATTTTTGCCCAAGGCTACGAACTTGAATATGTGCTGTTTTTGCCATTGATCTGGACAACCTGCCGCTGGGGAAGCTTTATCGCCAGTTGGATGGTGAGCCTGATTGCCGCGATCGCAATTTTTGCCACCACCCAGGGATATGGCCCCTTTAATACCAGTTCTAATCATCAGTCTTTGATCCTGCTGCAAACCTTCATTGGAGTTTGTGGCGTCACAGTGTTGGTCCTGGGGGCGGTGATTCAGGAGCGCAAGCTGGCTCAACATAAGCTGAACCAGACATTATCTAACCTTGAGCAACAGGTGCTGGAGCGCGCTTACCAGCTCCAACAAAGCGAAGCTAATCTGAACAGTTTTTTTGCATCTGCCCCCGTTGGCATGGGGATTGTCGATGCCCAGCTCAGGTTTGTCCGGGCCAATAAGCTGCTGGCTGCGATCGACGGTGTCTCAGAAGAAAGTCACATTGGGCAAACCCTGGGTAAAGTTCTCCCTGATCTAGCGCCGATCATTGAACCCCTCTATCGGCGTGTGCTGGCCACTGGCGAACCGCTCATTAACCAGGAGGTCACCGGAGAGGTCTGCAGTCAACCTGGTCAATTACGAACCTGGCTAGTGTCTTACTTTCCGATTCAAGATGATGTCTCACCCATGAGAGGCCATAGACGACCTGCCAGCAAGGTGGGGTTGGTGGTTTTTGAAATTAGCGATCGCAAACGCCTCGAGGCTAAACTTCAGCAACAGGCCCGCCTGGATGGCCTGACCAAAATTTCTAACCGACGCTGCTTTGATGAAATTCTGACAGAGCAATGGCGTCGCTGCGCCCAAGCACAGCAGTCGCTGTCGTTGCTGCTGTGCGATGTCGATGCCTTTAAGGCCTATAACGACACGTATGGCCACCTGCAGGGCGATCAGTGCTTGATTCGCATCGCCGGCATCATTCAACAAATGGCCCAGCGGCCCTCAGATCTGGCAGCCCGCTACGGCGGCGAAGAATTTGCCCTGTTGTTACCCGATACCCCCTTAGATAGGGCCGTTCAAATAGCCCAGCGAGTTCAGAAAACTTTAGCCGAGCTCAAGATCGACCCTGGCAGCTCTCAAATCTCTGATCGGGTCACAGTGAGTATTGGGATTTCAGGAGGCATTCCTAACCTGGTTAGTCCCGCAGACCAGCTAATTTTAGAAGCCGATCAGGCGCTCTATCAGGCCAAAAGTCAGGGACGAGACCGGATCGTGGCCCAGTCCCTTAGGCGTTAGCGGCGCGGGCGCTCAGGCAGACTAGCGATTCCAGAAACCCTTTTTTTCGTTTGCACCGGGCAGGGGCAGATTCATCATCGCATGAAAATCTTGTTGTACCTTACGGGTTAGACGCCGCGAAATCTGCTTCACAATTTGATTAAGCAGCTTATCCCCTGAGGTTTTGACCAGTGATTGGGGTAAGGCTTGAATAAACCGGGGCATCTGGACCCAAGTCAGAAGCTTTAGCTCCCATTCAACATGGGTTGCCCGGTCGACGGGAAGAGCATCAGCTACCTGCTCGGCCAGCGTCATTGAGGCCTTAAAGTCAACGTTATACCCCTTAGGGGCGTAGCCCGGCACCTGAATGGTCTCAATTCGGTAAACCCCTTCATTTTGGGGCAGCAAATGCAGGCCAATCTTAGGCTCAATTTCAAAATTGTGGCTACCAAAGCGACCTAAAACCAAAGCGTAACCATTAGCATCAATATGCTCGACTGCCATTGGCTGAGCACAGCGGGTAAACCATCCCTGATGGGCATCCAAGTACTCAGCGACTGTCTTGGCGTCCGCATACATTTCCATATGACCGACGTAGTTACCTTCGAACAAGACCGTTTCACTGGGCTGCAGTTCTAGGTCACTGGATGAAATTTCGTGTTCCTCAATCAAACTCTGGCCCGATGGCACAAAGCGAGCGTCAGATGAAGAAAGCGGAAATGACGTAGATTGCATTTGCATAAACGCTATCGAAAAAATAAAAGGTGGTCTACTTAACGCGGGTAAAAATAATAGCCAGGAAACACAAAAAACACAGAAGAAGAAGTCAAACTGCCATCTCTAACTGCCGTGAGCTTCACAGGGTGTGAATTAAAATATACCCTCAACCCAAGATAGCTACGCAGATAACACAGCGCCTATCGTTAATTCACGGATAGTTCAGACCATCATTTTAATAAAAATTGCGCAATATTGCTTTGTCTAACACGCTTACCCCATTGAGCAAACTTTCCCAATAATAGGCTTACCAAACTGTTAATGAAGACAGATGCAATGATTGCTACAGTTTGTAGATTTACCACTCCGGACCCAGGTGATTTGATTTGCAATATCCATATACTAATGGGGGTTATGTTGAGATTTTGATATCAGTGGGGCAAAGGAGATGAAAGCTTTAGTTGTAGGAGCCACCGGGCAAACCGGATACAGGATTGTAAAACAGCTGGTTGAGAAAGGGATTCCAGTCAGAGCCGTCGTGCGCGATCTTACAAAAGCCAAAGAGCTCTTGCCAAAAGAGGTTGAGGTGGTCACGGGGGATGTGCTAGAGCCCAGTACGATCCGGGCTGCGATCTCAGACTGCACGGTGCTGGTGTGTGCCACCGGAGCCCAGCCTAGCCTGGATGTAACAGGCCCTTACAAGGTCGACTACGAGGGCACCAAAAATCTGGTCGATGTGGCTAAAGAAGCCGGTATCGAGCACTTTGTCATCGTGTCTTCCCTCTGCGTTTCCAAGTTTTTCCACCCGCTTAATTTGTTCTGGCTGGTGCTCTATTGGAAAAAGCAGGCCGAGGACTACCTCCAAAGCAGTGGTCTCAACTACACCATCGTCCGCCCCGGCGGCCTCCGCAGCGAGGACAGCAGCGATCCCATCATTATGGCACCGGCGGATACCCTCTTTGAGGGCAGCATCCCCCGCCAAAAGGTCGCCCAGGTTTGCGTAGCCGCCCTGAGTCAGCCCGAGGCAAACAATAAAATCGTCGAGATCGTCACCCGAGAAAACGCCAAGCAGCAGGAGATGCAGGCATTATTTGCCAGCGTAGGGTAGGGTAAAAAGAGCGTTTATTATGCAAACCCAAGTCGTCGAGATCCTATCCGCTGAGGCCATCCGTCGCACCTTAAACCGATTGGCCTCAGAAATCATCGAACGCACCGACCCCCTCAGTGACTTGGTACTGATGGGCATCCATACCCGTGGCGTGCCGCTGGCCTATCAGCTTGCCCAGCAGATCAATCGATTAGAAGAGGTAGACGTCCCTGTGGGTGAACTTGATATCACCTTTTATCGAGACGACCTCGACCAGATCGGAGCACGCACCCCAGAGAAAACGTCAGTTCCGTTTGATCTGACCGGCAGAACCGTGGTGCTCGTAGACGACGTCATCTTTAGCGGTCGCACGATTCGAGCTGCCCTCAACGCCATCATTGATCACGGTCGGCCTGAGCTGATCCGCATGGCGGTTTTAATCGATCGGGGGCACCGTCAGCTACCCATCCACCCAGATTTTATAGGCAAGCAATTGCCCACCGCCCGCAACGAAATCGTTAAGGTGTTTGTGCAGCCAGTGGATGATCAAGATGCCGTAGAACTTTTCCGCCCCGTCGAAAGTCTGTCGTAGAAACAGTTAGGTCCTCAGCTGTCACACTTTATTTAAAGCATTCGGGCAACCAAAATGTACATGCTTTGTATATTTTTGCAGGCGATCTTGGGCGTACTGTAGATATAGCTTGTTTACCTAATCCATGAGGTTTTTCGGTGAGTGTGACCCAGCCCATAGACTCGGCAGTAACCCAAACTCGTAAGGCCGATCATCTGCGGATCTGCCTGGATGAAGATGTGCAATCCCATCGCATCAGCACTGGGCTAGAGCACTATCGGTTTGTGCACTGTGCCCTGCCAGAGCTTAATTACGACGATATTGACGTCCACACTCACTTTTTAGGTAAAGCCCTGGGCGCTCCTCTCCTGATTTCCTCTATGACCGGCGGCACTGAGCAAGCTCGCCTGATCAATACTCGACTGGCTCAAACCGCTCAAAAATTTGGCTTAGCCATGGGCGTCGGCTCCCAGCGCGTCGCCGTTGAGAACCCGGACCTGACGCCGACGTTTACCGTCCGTTCAGTGGCTCCAGATATTCTCTTATTGGCCAATTTGGGGGCGGTGCAGCTCAACTATAGCTATGGTCTCTCCCACTGTCAGCGGGTGGTGGATACCCTGGAAGCAGACGCCCTGATTTTGCATCTCAACCCATTGCAAGAGTGTGTGCAAACCAACGGGGATACTAATTTTTATGGGTTGCTCCACAAAATTGAGCAGCTCTGCCGTCAGCTGCCGGTGCCCGTGGTTGCCAAAGAGGTGGGCAACGGTATTTCAGCCATCTTGGCCCGTAAACTGATCGATGTGGGTGTGACGGCGATTGATGTGGCTGGTGCAGGGGGCACTTCCTGGGCTCGGGTCGAGAGTGAGCGCGCCCAAGACGCCAAGCAGCGACGCCTGGGCAATACGTTTGCTGATTGGGGCATGCCCACCGCAGAGTGTCTTACTAGAATTCGTGAAATCGCGCCGCAAATTCCCTTGATTGCGTCCGGGGGGCTGCGCAACGGTCTGGACATCGCCAAAACTCTAGCCCTGGGTGCCAACATAGCCGGTCTGGCCCTGCCCTTTTTGCAAGCCGCCAACCAGTCTGAGGCCGCTCTAAACGAGCTGGCAGATATTTTGATTGCCGAAATTAAAACCGTTTTATTTTGCACCGGGCAGCCTAGCTTAGACGCTCTCAGCCAGCACGCCGTCCTCCAGCAAATAAAATAAGCGCTTAAACTAGAGGGGGCTGCTGCTCTGCCCTATCAAGCCACTCCCACCTCCTTAACACCTAACTTATCCATGCGAGATTTCTTCAAGTACGCCTTTGCCAGTGCCATCGGCACCATCGTCGGTTTATTTACGCTCATGGCGTTGGTGGGGATCGGGGCCATTGGCCTCATCGGGGTGCTGGTGGCCTCTAGTGCCGACGAGGCTAAGAAGACCGCTGAAATCACCGAAAAATCAATGTTGGTGTTTGACCTCTCCACCGACATTGTCGATGCGGTACCCTACTCTGGTGCCAGCATTGTATTTGAAGAAACCTTTTCTGGTCAAAGCTACAGCGCTGTTTCGCTCTACTCCGCTTTGCAAGCGATTGAGGCCGCCGCCGAGGATGACGACATCGCCGGGATTTATCTCACTGGCAACACCAACGAAGGCTTTGCCACGCTACGGGAGGTGCGGACTGCCCTGAGCCAGTTTAAAGAAACCTCTGGCAAGCCTGTCTTGGCTTACACCACTGGCTGGAACGAGCGTGACTACTACCTGACCTCCGTCGCTGACACCGTCTATCTCAACCCGGTTGGGCTGCTGGAAATGAACGGATTTCGAGCCGAAATTCAATTTTTGGCCGGGGCGCTCAAAAAATATGGCGTCGGCGTCCAGGTGCTCCGGGCCGGGCGCTACAAGTCAGCGGTGGAGCCCTTTATCCGCGAAACCAGCAGCCCCGAAGAAAAGCAGCAAACCGAGGCCATCTTGAGTGATCTCTGGCAAGACTTTTTGACCACCGTCAGTCGCGATCGCAACCTCACCGCCCAGCAGCTACAGCAGCTCGCCGATACGGGCGGGTTATTGATGGCCGATGAGGCCAAAACCGCAGGCCTGGTGGATCAGGTCAGTTTCTTTGACGAAGTCCTCACTGAACTCCAGACCCTTACCGACACTGATCCCGAAGAAACCATCGACGACGAAAATCCCTTTCCAGCCATTAGTTTGTCTGCCTACAGCGACATCGCTGCCGGGTCAAACAATGGTCTATTTAAAGATGACACCATCGCCGTCGTTTACGCTGCTGGCGAAATCGTCACAGGTGAAGGCAACACCCCTGGCGCGATCACCTCAGACGGACTTGCCCAAACCCTGCGACAGCTGCGCCGCGACAACGACATTAAGGCGATAGTGCTGAGGGTCAATAGCCCCGGCGGCAGTGCCCTCGCCTCCGAAATTATTGCCCGTGAAGTCAAATTGCTCGTCGCCGAAAAACCTGTGATTATTTCCATGGGCGACTATGCTGCCTCAGGCGGCTACATGATTGCGGCTCCAGGTACTGAAATTTTTGCCTCTCCCAACACCATCACGGGCTCGATTGGGGTCTACGGCCTGGTGCTGAACTTTAAGGAAATTGCCAACCGCAACGGCGTCACCTGGGATGTCTTGAAAACCGCAAAATTTGCGGACATTGATACG
>JBCDDJ010000196.1:0-11672 GCA_039180385.1 Cyanobacteria bacterium P01_G01_bin.38
ATCAAACCGCTGCTCAACGTGCCGTCGCCCCGCCAGGGCAAACCGCTGTCGCTGCTCGGGGTGCGCCCATAGGTCTAAAATAGCCAGGGCCAGGGCATTGATATCTTTCTCGGGGACCAACAGCCCGGTCTCACCGTGACGCACCACCTCAGGGATGCCGCCAGTGGCAAACCCCACCACGGGGACTTGCATCGCCTGGGCTTCGGCAAACACCATCCCCAACCCTTCGGCGTCGCCGGAGTCGGCAACAATGCTGGGGCCACCCAGCAGCGTGGCGCGGTTGAGCCAGTGGCGCACTTGCTCAGGGGGCTGTTGACCTAAAAACTGATAGCGTTTAAGGGTTTGGGCGGCGAGGGCTTCGAGCTGCGATCGCAATGGCCCGTCTCCAATCACCACCAGGCTAACCTCGGAATAGGTTTGCTGCACCCTGGCCATGGCCTCAATCAAATAGGCGCACCCCTTTTTCTCAACCAGACGACCGATAAATAGCACAATCGGCTCTCGATGCCGGGCGACATCGGGGCGAAACCCGGTTAAATCAACCCCGATATAGTGCACCCGGATTTTACTCGCCGGGCACCCCCGCGCGATCAGCTGATCGCGAATAAACCCAGAGACCGCCAAAATCTGATCAGCCGCCTGAAACGCCGCATCGCGCTTGTACAAAAGCAACGCTCGGAAAAAATCACCCCGTCGGGCCAAAAGATCCTGACTGCGGAGCGGTGGGGTTGCCCAGGTGGCATCGTAACCATGGCAGGTGACCACCAGCGGAATCTTAAGCCGTCGGGCCAGCGGCGCTGCAAACCCACCGTCGCCGCCGAAATGGGCATGGAGCAAACTGGGCCGACATTGGGAGAGCACCCCGAGCCAGCGCCCCGGCACTTGACCAGTGAGCTTGTAGGTCAGTTTCCAAAAGCGGCTGGGCCAGGTCAGCTCGCCTAAAATAACCGGCTCGGGAGAGAGCCTAACGGAGCAACCTATCCGCGAGCTGCCGACATATTGAGGCGCATAGCGCGTGAGCGCTTCGGCCTGGGCCGGGATAAAGGTTTCAGAATAGGGCAGTAGCTGATCTCGGTAGATCAGCGCTACCGGCATAGCCACTGTTTCCAGGTGTAAAACGGGCTCCACAGGCTACTCACAATCAGCTGACGCTCGCAGGCGGCCACCACATCTAAACAGAGCCCGTGGGTGATCACATGGTGCAATAGCTTGCGGATATCACTCACCAGAAACAGAAGCGTCATCATGGGGCGCTGCCAACGGGCGCAGGTCACCATCCGGGTAGTGTACTTACTCAGCCCCACGCCCTCAAAAAAACGGCGCAGATAATCTCGCTCAAAACGGTGGCGCGAAATTTGGTGATAAATCCGCATTTGCGGGTTAAACCAAATTTCCCAACCGGCTTTCTTGAGGTGGAGTAAGGCTTCGGTGTCTTCTCCCTTTTGGGCAAGGCTAGTCCCCACTGGCCCCTTGAGGGTCAACACCTCAGGCACGTGGGTAAGCCAGACCTGTCGCTGCACCACCAGCCCGGCCCCCGGCGGCACCAGATTGCTCATCGCTCGCCAGCCCTGGGTAAAGCAAATGGTTTCGTCACGCTCAATCACGGGCATAAAAGAGGCGATGCGATCAAAATGCGCCGGGGGCGGAGACTCATAACGGGCATGGATTTGCCCCCCAAACGCCGCAGCCTGGGGATGGGCTTGACCAAAGCGATAGGCCGCGGCCAGCCAGTTGACGTGGGGAATATTATCATCATCTAAAAAGCCCACCCATCGTCCCCTCGCCTCTAACAGCGCGCGACGGCGGGCAAAAGAAGCGCCCTGCTTGGGCTCTAATACGTAGCGCAGTGAACACTTTGGCGCACCCGCTGGCCAGTCCAGCCGAAATTGCTCAATAATCGTCTGGGGGTTATCAGTACTATTATTATCAACGACTAAAATTTCCCACTCAAAACCCTCCTGTTGGGAGAGGCCCATCAAGGACTGAGCTTTGAGCGCTGCTAAGATTTTGGGCAATCGCTCAGCGCCATTGTAGGTGCGAATCGCCACAGAAAAGTCAACCATGGTAATCTGGGACAGGAAGCAGCAGACTTTTCCCAACGGGGTGAGACATAGACCGCTACTGTTGACTATAGTTCTGACCCATCGCTCTAGCCTGTGATCTTAGTCCACGGCTTAAGACCGCAGCTTAAAGATAGCGGCCTTGGACGATATGCCTTAAAGCTAGACTGTCTCTAAATTAGACCGTCTTTAAAACTATACCCTCAGACCACCAGCTCAGCCAGAGCGGTCAGCCTTTGTCATGAAACGGCAATCAGCTGTAAACCCTGAACAACTAGCTTTAACGATTGGCGACCCTGATGCTTAAAACTATCAGATCCCCATGGGGTGTCGCACCCTAGGACATTTTCTGGCCCATTTTCTGGCCCATCGCCTGGTCTATCACCCTAACCACTGCCTTGGCCATATACCCAGCCCGTTATCGCGCAGCCTCTCAACCACACCAGTCTGGGCAAGCCGTCGACTCTAGCCAACCGTAAGGGTGGAAGGCACACACCAACTGGACCCGCTCTTGAGTGCCGTAGGCGATACCATGGTAGTGCTGGCACCCCTCACAGGCCGAAGGACAAGACGCCGTCGTATGGTTAAATCCCAGCTGCGATCGCAAAATCTGCGACTTGCTCTGAAGACGATGCCAGCGTCGATAACTGTGCGCTCGACAGCGCTCTGTCATGCGATAAGTAGAGGCAGCACTCATCAACAGGCTCCTTGTTTAGATGACTTCACTGTAAACAGCCCGCAGAAGAACGCCCCCCAACAAGGAATTGTGATTGCGAACTGACCTCTTCCAATATAAAAACTTTCCAAGACTTCGGTTTGCTTAAAGCGATAGATTTGTAACATTACTTTCGTAAACAGCAGGCGGGTAAATTTGAGACGACCTTAGTGTGAGATCACCTCAACATGAAGCAATCTGAGTGGTGTGTTTTGAGGAATAGTCACAAACCTCTCTGTAGAATCACTTATCCCATACAGGGTGCATTTTACCCATTCACACAAAGGAGTCATCATGCCTCTACTCCCCCTAGTTGCTCTCTTGGTATTCTTTGTTTTGTGGACCCGTGAAACCCTCTACAAAACCGAAGCCACTCCCAACCCCCAGTCGGATAGCTCACAAACTCAGCCCTCTCCAGAAATTGAGGCGCTCCTCAAAGACTATCTACTCAAGCAGTATCTGAGCAAAGGCCAAGCATCTAAGTCTTAGCCGCCCGAGCGCTATAGGTCTTGAGTTTTGATCTTGGGCGTCATGCCCCCTGCTCGGGAGTGCCTCAACAAGAAAGCGTCCGCTAAATTTAGCGGACGCTTTCTTGTTTTGGACTTACGAATCAGTCTAACAGCTTACTTAGGCAGGGCTGACTTCGACATGCTGTAGGTGCCACCGCGGCCACGACCCCAATCACCATTACGAGCACCCGCTGAGAGAATATTAGACACCCGATTACGCGCCTTAAGGAAAGTTGCCTTAGGCATATCGCTCTTAAAGATGGCTTCCATGATCTCTGCAATCTTGAAGACTTGCTCTGGTTGCGCATTTAAGATATTGGCAACGACATCTGGCAGCGCTGACTTTCGAAAAGGCTCTTGCACATAGCGCTGCCAGTTGGGGGCCTTGCCCGGCTTTGCTTTACGAGCAGCTGGGGCTTTCCGAGGAGTCTTTTCCTTAAGGGTCTTGGTCGCAGCAGTCTTTGTCTTCGTAGCAGTCGCTTTGGCCTTAGCCGCTGGAGCCTTGGTGGCCCGCTTTGTTGTCGTCTTCTTGGCTTGGGTAGGCGTCTTTGCCTTTCTGGTCGTTTTCTTAGGAGTTGTCTTAGTGGCCGTTTTGGCAACCGTTACAACCTCATCAAGCGCCTCTAGGGAAAGGGTAGCCCCGTTGCTATTGGCAGGTGATTGAAACATATCAATCACCGTTTGCAACCCTTGGCGTTGGCCTTGGATAGCGGAGATTTGTGCTATCAGCTGGGTTTCTTGAGAAGCCAACTGGGCCTCGGCTTCTACTAATTGAGAAAGAACAGCGTCACTCATAGTCTTGATTAACCTCGCGAATGTGAAATATTGCGTGAAATATTGCGTGAAATATTGTGTGAAATGCTGTTTGATATCGGCTGCGATATGGGTGCTAAATCTCGAGAAAAGGTGTAGCACTAATTCAACAGTCTTTTCATAGCACCAAAATACCCTATTTTTGTTAAATTCACACCACTCTCGAACAATTTTCTTGCGGTGCCACTTTCTCTACAGTCCCTATCTGACCTATTCAGGACAGTAAATCCAGACTGCCTTGTTTTTTTCTTCTATCCCAAAACCCTTTATCTACAAAGACTTAGGGCACACCCCAAGAACACCTATCAAAAACAAACCTGCCTAAATTAGGGAGATGAGCTAATCTATCTGGCAAATAATTTTGTCAATGTTCTTCAACAAATAGGCTCCAAAGTAGACACATTCAATCATTTTCATCAAGAACCTATCTGCTCTAGATGCATCGCTTTATACAGTCTTTTCAAGTGCTCTTTTCAAGTGTCCGGCTTTTGTGTGAGTCTCTTTTATAGTACAAATAAACTGTCATCAAAGATAGAACAAACCCCCATCACTGATTTGTCCTGGATTGAAGCTCAGACAACTCAACGACGCTGCTCAACTAAACTCAACCAAACCCGACACCCAACTATGCCCAAGATGTGCCGCCTAAATCCGGCGGCACATCTTGCAGCCGCCCTGGCCCAATCGCTTGGAGCGCACGCTTGAGAGAGACATCACCGGTATAAAGCGCCTTACCCACAATCACGCCAGTCACCCCTAGCGGAGCAATGCCCAACAGGCTGAGCAGATCGGTCAGCGAGCTAACCCCCCCTGAGGCAATCACCGGGGTATCGATGGCACTGGCAAGATCCCTGAGTGCATCCAGGTTGGGCCCTTGCAAAGTCCCATCTCGTTTAATATCGGTGTAAATAATCGCGGCGGCCCCCAAGGCTCCCATTCGTCGGGCCAAATCGACAGCCATTACCTCTGAGGTTTCGAGCCAGCCACGGGTAGCGACTTTGCCCTCGCGGGCATCAATGCCCACCAAAATACGCCCCGCAAAGCGTTGGCTGAGTTCGCCCACTAACTCAGGATTCTCAACCGCAACAGTGCCGAGAATGGCGTATTGTACGCCGAGATCAAACAGACCAGAAACACGGTCTCGATCTCGCAGCCCTCCCCCCACCTGCACGGGTACATTGACCGCATTCACAATCGCTTTAATCGCCTGCCAGTTTTCTGGCTGACCCGCTTTGGCTCCGTCGAGATCAACTAGATGTAATCGGGCCGCCCCTTCATCCACCCAACGCTGGGCGACGGCAACCGGGTCTTCGTCAAATACTTGAGATTGTTCATAATCGCCTTGATAGAGCCGCACGCAGCGACCGCCAAGCAAATCGATAGCCGGAATCACATCCATAGCAGACCCATGACTGACAGGGTTCTCATTGTATAGCGATTTGTATGTGTAGCCATTTGTATGTGTAGTGATTTGTATATCGCTTTTCAAGCTCCAAAATTAGTTCGACCTCAAAAAAACAGGTTAAAGAGATGTGTGGATTCACGAACAAGGTGCCTCTCAGTCGGACGATTCCTGTTCGATTTGGGCCAGGAGTACCTCAATTTTTGCGATATCTGATGGGCTTGTCGATCCCTGGAGATACTGCCGGAGATCTTGCTTAGCGGCAGCATAGTGCTTGAGATGGTAATGGATCAGACCGCGATCGCGATATTCGTAGACATTATCTGGGTTGAGTAACAGCAACCGGTCAAGAATTGCGATCGCCCGGTCAAACTGGCGGCGATTGAGATAAATCATTTTGAGGTTTGTGAGCACCCGCACCAAAAAGGGCTTTGGCAACACCGGGCTGAGAAAATCAGGATGCCATTGGGCGTTAGGCCCATAGAGCTGATGAAATTTGGTCTCACAGTCAGCCTCAAACATCACCTCCCCCCTGTTAAAGGGATCGACAAACACCGCCATCTCATCAATGGTGGGGCGCACCAAAAAGTGCCCCGGCATCCCCACCCCCACCATCGGAAAGTCAATCCGTTTGGCAATCTCTAAATATATCAGTGACAGGGTGATGGGAATCCCCATGCGCCGGTCGAGGACCTCGTTGAGGTAGCTATTGCGAGGGTCGTAATAGTCCTCTTGATTGCCGACAAACCCCAGCTCATCAAAGAGATAGCGATTGAGGATTTGAATAAGTTTTAAGGGATAGCGCGCTGTTGGCAACCGTCCTTTGACCTCGGTGGCCAGGGTGTCTAGCGTGTTGAGATAAGCCGCTGGGTTGATCGTGGGGTAGTCTTCTTGGGCGATGTAGAGGGCTGCGATCGCAAGATCGATCTGGCCATCGGGTTGCGAAATTTCTCGATAAAACCGCTGTCGTGCCAATGAAAAATTCATGAATGATCGCCCCCCGAGCCATACTGTAGGGCCTCTTGCCAACGCTGATAATAATAGCGTTGGGTAACCGACAGTGACTGGGGGAGTCCCTTTAAAGGAGCGCTGCCAACTAGACGATTGAGTAAACTGTAGGCGGCCAGCCCCCCATAGTGCCCCGACCAGTTGGCAATGGCGCTCACCCCCACTTGGGGCAAGATTTTAGCCACCAGGGCAGGATGATAAATCGAGGTTCGCAAGAGTGTCTTGGCCAGGGGGCCAAACTGCACCACATCTTGTAAAAACGGTCTGAGCACGTCATCTCCGAGGGCGGCCATATCGGCAAAGATCGTGCTGAGTAGAGCATTGATGTGATCGGGGGAGAGGGTTTGATTAACCCCCACACTCATGGCCTTTTGAAACAGCCAGGTGACCGACAGATTAGGCTGGTAAGGATGCAGCCACCCCAAGGCGCTAGCGCTGAGCAAATCTTGTCGGAGGGCATCGCCAATACCCTGACTCAGCCTATCGAGGTGACGTACCATCGCCCCAAAACCCCCAAAACTCAGCGGCGACTGATTACCGCTGCTGTCTCCTACTGCCAGAGTACGCCCCCACGGATATCGGAGAGGACTGTGGCGATAGGCCGGAAAGAACCCAAACAAGGCCCGCTTAAAGAACAATTGTTCTAGTGAGATATTTTGATAGTCGGGTAGTAAGGCAAAATAATCGTCAAATAGATCGCTCAAGCTAGGCCGAGACGGGTGGGCATCTAGATAGGTAAACAAATAGGTCGTGCGCCCATCCCTGGCGGGAAACGCTTCCCAAAAATATTGACACTGGTTGCGAATCGGAGAGAAGGAGACCAGTAAATCACCGGTTTTGTTGTCTGGATACCCCTCGGCACAGGTGCCCACCACTAAACAAACCGAGTCAGGGCGCTCACCCTGTCGGGCCTGCTGAGCCATCGGAGAAAAATGCCCCATGGCATCGATCAGCAAGCGACTGGTCAATCGCTGCTCACCTGCGGTGACCACCACCCCATTGGGATGTACCGCCGCAGCCTGGAAAGCAGTTTTCTCATACAGCTGGCCCCCGGCGGATAGAAACGTTTGCTTGAGCTGCTCTAGCAAATAAACCGGGTCTACGCCAATATTCAGAACATCGTTGACCCAGACAGCTTGGCCCCCAGAGAACCGAATACGAGCCGGGTTGTACTCGGTGGCGATGGCGGTCTCAAGCGCAGTTTCACTGAGCACGCCAAGATCGACAAAGGTCTGGAGCTCTTGTCGCGAAATATTCCATTCCTGATCTCTCCCGCGCAGCTTGCCACGCTCCAGTAGGGCGACTCGCCAGCCCGCTTTTGCCAGGGTGGCCCCGAGCAAAATCCCTAAGGTGCCACCGCAGATGATCACATCAAAGTCAGGCGTCGGAAGTCGTTCTGTGGCGGTTGTAACCACCTGGGGGATCGGGATATCTCTGGCTCGATAGGTCTGCCACAGCCGATCGGCGGCGGCTAGCCCCTGGAGAGGAGCACCCGGAATTTGGGAGAGCACTGAGTGAGGCATTTTGATGGGTCAGCGTTATCTGTCAGGTTTATCTGTCTTGTTTTTCGTCGGTAGCGAGGATGAGATGGCTCCATTTACCTCGGGCGTCGTAGCAGCGAAGCAGGCGCTGGCATCGACGGGGCGTGATCAGCCAGCCCATCTCCAGTGTAAAGGGTCTGTCTGGGTAAATCTGCTGGGGCAATATGCAATAGGTTGAGTTGGGCAACAGCAACATTTGCCAAGGGGCATCTGTCTGGGCAACCAGCCGCTGGCCTTGAGGGGTCGCGACAATCGTCTGTTGATAAATCTCACCGATAGTGGCTTGGTATTCAACCGAAGGCTCAATCGGGTCTCCAGTCGAGTCTCCAATCGGGGGAGCACCGTTTAAATGCCAAGTACTGGGCTCGGAAGGAACGGGCTTAGATAAATCCTCAGATGCGGTCTGAGCGGAAATCACTTTAGCTTGCCCCTGCCAATTCCCCTGCAAATCTGTCAGGGTCAGCGGCGGCAAACGATCTGCAACAGGCTCTCCCCGCTGTTCTTGGATGAGGGTGACATAGACCAGGTGGCTGGTGTGATCTGCGCTACCCGCATACATTTGCACACACCGTCGCCGCTGGTTGGCTTGGGTCAGCGCCAGCTCAGCGCCAAACTGACCAGGCTGATAGTACAGGGCTCCTTGAGAAAAAGCCCCTGTCTCAAAAAAATACGCATAGGGAGCCGGGCCTGGGTAGCTAAATTTTCTCACCGTAGCGTCAGTGATACCGTCAGGTAAAGTACGCTTTAGCTCCAGGGTCATTTGCTGATCAGGCTGATCCTCGACCAGCGTTAACACGCTGGGGGTTTCTTTAACCCAGACGCCATCGGGGGAATATTGGGCAAATGAGCCGTACCACTCGCCTAAATTCTTGCGGATGTTGTCCCACTGAGGGTGCATAGTGTGCTCTTTAAAAGATCAGGAAAAGATCAGGCCAATCTTTTAGCGCTTAGCATTTATTTATCAAGTTTTAGATTTTCTTAAGTTTTGAGTGGCTATGTCAACCAAGATGAAGCATTGACCTATTTAATAATCTAAAGGACTACCTTAGAAAATGAGCAAGAAACAAGCACAAATCGACCCCATCCACATCCACAGGTTGCCGGTTGGCAAAACACTGGGGGTGATGTCTTAAAAGGGATGCGAACTAGGGCAATCTGGAGATCCCCTGCCAATGCATGCAAAAGACTTCCTTAGGCTATATGAAACCGGATATCGAAACTTTACCGGGGTTGACCTGAGTAATCTCGATTTGTCTAATCGCATTTTAGTGGGGGTGAATTTATCCCATGCAAATCTGGCAAACACCAATTTAAGCCGAGCCTTTTTAACCAAAGCCAATTTTACAGAGGCTAATCTAAATCGGGCTAATTTGCAGTTTACTAAGCTGAGCGAAAGCTGTTTGACTGCGGCTGATCTGACCAAGATTACAGGACTGGGTGCCTTTTGGATCCGCAGCGATCTCTCAGAGGCCAAGCTCAGCGGAGCCAACTTAGGGCACGTGAATCTGCGTCAGAGCAATTTGACAAAGGCTAATCTTTGTGGAGTTAATCTCTATGGGGCCAATTTGCGAGAGGCTAACCTTAGTGGAGCTAACCTTGCTTGGGCTAACTTGGCAGAGGTCAGGCTCTATGGAGCCCGTCTTGAGGCGGCTCAACTCAATGCAGTGAATCTGTCTGGGGCGTTTCTCAACGGCCTCACCTTTGATGGGATGGATCTCAGCGGCGTTAATTTCTCACAGGCGCGTCTGAAGGGGGCCAACTTTGTGGGGTGCAATCTCATCGCCGCCAATTTTGCCGACGCCAATCTGCAACATGCCAACTTGACTCGGGCTCAGCTGACCGGGGCAAATTTGACCTCAGCCCAGCTCAAGCGAGCTAGCTTGCAACAGGCCGATCTGAGTCGCTCTGACCTGACTGCGGCCAACCTGATCGACACGATCTTAGATAATGCCATTCTGTCAGGGGCGCGGTTGATGAATGCAGTCGGTAATCTCAGCTCGGTAGAGCAGCCGCTTAGTGCATAGGCAAAACAATGGTGAGTTCTAAGTTTTGAGTGAACGGTCCAACTCAGGACTCAGATACTGCCGACGACTTAAAGATAGATTTTTTGGATGTTGGGTAAGTACGCTGCGCTGGTGAATGGGCGAGTGCGCTGGTGAGTGGGTGAATAGGCTTACCTCACCAGCGCACCAACTCACCTTCCCCAAAAAATGTTTAGTATCCAGCCATCCAGAGTAGAATCCAAAATTGAGACTTGTGGAGTTTTATGGAGCAGTTGGGAATTGTCTTAGTCACCGCCAGCTCTGAAGCAGAGGCCAAGCTGATTGCGTCGGCGCTGGTTGAGGCCAGGTTGGCAGCCTGTGTGACTACTTTTCCAGTGCATTCTGTCTATCGATGGCAGGACAAAATTCACCATGACTCAGAATTTCAATTGGTGATCAAGACAGATTTGACGCTCTTTTCAGCCCTCTCGACTAAAGTAAGCGAGCTACATAGCTATGACGTGCCTGAGATAGTTGCGATCGCAATCACCAACGGCTCGGCCCCATATCTCAGCTGGATGAAAGCGCAAACGGCAGAGTGAGGAGGAGATAGGAGATATGAGCCAGCAGTCAGCAGTCAGCAGTCTTATCTCCCCCTACGCCTCTGCTCCCCTGCTCCCTCTACCCCCCACTAATTAACCGCAGTAACTCATCGGTGGAAATCTTCCCACTCATCTCTGTCCCCTCTAGCAAACTATCGGCCAGATCGCGCTTCTGCTGGTGCAGTTCAACAATTTTTTCTTCGATGGTGCCTTTGGTGACCAGGCGATAGATGGTTACGGGGCGCTGTTGGCCAATCCGGTGGGCGCGGTCTGACGCCTGGTCCTCTACGGCTGGGTTCCACCAGGGGTCCATATGGATAACATAGTCGGCGGCGGTGAGGTTGAGACCGGTGCCGCCCGCCTTGAGGCTGATTAAAAAGACCTCTCCCTCACCAGATTGAAATGCATCCACTCGCTTTTTGCGCTCCTTGGCGGGGGTGCTGCCGTCGAGGTACTGGTAGTTGATTTTCTGCTGATCGAGGTATTCTCGAATGATCCGGAGATGATCGACAAACTGGCTAAACACCAGTGCCTTATGACGGTTTTCTAAAAGTTCCTCTAAGGCTTCGCTAAACACGTCGAGTTTGGCACTGGGGAGGGGCGTATCGGGGGCCACTAGCTTGGCGTTACAGCAGGCGCGGCGCAGCTTCATGATTTCGGCGAGGACTTGCAAATGTTTGGCCCCCGCAGTCACATCGCTGTCGGTGAGTTTTGCGATCGCATCCCGTCTCAGCGCCTCATAAAAGGCCATCTCGGGCTTGCTCAACTCGACATGGAGCACAATCTCGGTGCGTGACGGCAGCTCTGAGAGCACCTGCTGCTTGGTGCGCCGCAGTAAGAAAGGTTGAATCAGTTTTTTGAGAGCAGTGCGGGACTGCTTATCCTGGTAGCGCTCGATGGGGGTGGCAAATCGCTGGTTGAAACTATCCAGCGAGCCCAGCAGCCCTGGATTGATAAATCGGAACAGATTCCACAGTTCCCCCAGATGATTTTCGATGGGGGTGCCAGTGGTGAGTAGCTTAAACCCAGCCTGGAGCTTC
>JBCDDJ010000197.1:0-11559 GCA_039180385.1 Cyanobacteria bacterium P01_G01_bin.38
AGCACTAGGGCATTTGGGGGGTCTCAGCCGTGGCTGGGACAGCTTCTTTGAGGGCCTTGCGCGCAACCTTGGTCACATAGACGGTCACCGCCACAGTTGCGATAAAACCAATAATACGGATTGCCCAGACAACTCCTGGGTTAGAGGGTGCATCACCGGACCCCAACATCGCCAGGTTACCTGCCAATGAGCCCAGATAGACATACATAATGGTGCCAGGGAGGATACCGACGGTTCCTAATACATAGTCTTTGAGAGAAACCTTAGTCAAACCCAGCGCATAATTGAGCAGGTTAAACGGAAATGCCGGGGATAAGCGAATCAAGAAAATGATTTTGCGACCTTCACGACCGATAGCCTCATCAATTGCCTGAAACTTCTCATTATTGGCAACCTTTTTGGCAATCCAATCGCGGGCAACGTAGCGTCCTACTAAAAAGGCAGCGGTGGCCCCCAGCATGGCGCCAACAAATACAAACAGAGAGCCCTTGACCACGCCAAAAACAACTCCAGCCCCCAAAGTCACAATTGAAGCCGGCAAGAATGCAACTGTAACCGCAATGTAGAGGCCGATAAACACCAGCGGGGCAATGATGCCTAAGTTATCTATCCAGCTGAGGACACCTGTGAGTAATCCTTGAAAGCCACCGCCAGAAGCTTCTTGAGCCATGGCAGGACCAGCAAATACAAGCAACATGCCGAGCGTAGCAAAAGACATGAGTTGAAAGTAACGCCGTAAACGGCTTGAGGGTTTTGTTAAGACTCTCATGGATTAGGTCCTCGTGGATAGGTTTTTGAGTTGAGTATTGAGTCGTCTAGTCGTGAGTCAGCAAAATTTTAGGCTGGGTTGTTGTCTCAAAGCAGCGCGCCACCACAGCTAGAGCCACTACCGGCGGTGCAGCCATAGCAATAGGGGGCAGTGCGAACGGTGTTGATCGCATCTAAGGTGCCCGCATTGAGTAACTGTTTGAGGGTCACCGGGGCACCCGTAGGGGTCACAGCGGGAATGTCTTCCATCTGGTTAAAGTCGCAGTCGTAGACGTTGCCGAGATAGTCTACGGACAACTCATTGCGACACATCAAATGCTCCACAGTAATGGGATTGTGATGGGTTTCTAAAAACTTGAGATAGGGATGCAGCAGGTGACGATGACTGAGTTGAAACTTAGTGCGCCCAATCGGCAGGTTAGTAATCGTAAATAGATGATCGAAACTAATATTAAAGTGCTCTTGCAGATAGGTTTTGTAAGCTTGCTCTAGCCCCTGCTGACCTGGGGTGAGGGAGAAAGGCTCTGCGGTGGGAACCGGTGGGTTATAGACCAGATCGAGTTGCAGCTTTGGATTGCGTCCGTAGCCCAGGGCATTCAGCTGTTGTAGCGCCTGGATGGAGTCATTGTAAACCCCCTGGCCGCGCATCTTATCGACGTTATCTTCGAGATAGCATGGCAAAGACGCCACCACATGCAATTGGTGGGCTGCAAAATACTCAGGCAGGTCTTCGTAGCCAGGCTCAAAGAAAATAGTCAGATTTGAGCGCACGATTACGTCCTTACCTTGGGCTCGGGCGGCTTCTACGATGGGCCGAAAGCCATAATTCATCTCAGGGGCCCCACCAGTCAGATCCACCGTTTGGATTTGGGGAAATCGATGAATGATCTCAACCAACTGATCGCAAACCTCTGGGGACATTTCTTCGGTACGGTGGGGGCCAGCCTCGACGTGGCAGTGGCTACAGGTCAGGTTGCACTTACGGCCTAGGTTAATTTGTAACACGCGGATCGAGCGCTTGGTTAATGGACTGCCAAGCTTGATATCAAACGGTGTGAGTGTTTTGGTGGTGCTGATTTTAGGTTGAGACTGAACCATAAGTTGCGGTTAATGATGGTATGAGCGTCTGGGGGTCGCAATGGACGGTGGGTATGTGCCAGTGTTGTAGACTAGGTCTATTGAACAATGATTTACTGAATTTTCCCTTAGAAAAAGCAGTAATCTGCCTAAAATCTTGAAGTGATAAGGGAAGTCAAGGGGTAAATGATTTCAGCCAACGGCCTTAATCCATATCACGTGGCATAGATCCCTATGAAAAAAGCCGACCGGGTTGACCGGTCGGCTAAGTAGATTAAATCCGGAGAACATACACTCAATGAGTGCTAGATGCGCCCTAGACAAATTGGAAATCTATCCCCAGAACGACATTGGTGGTATCTTGAACAACACCGATCAAATCACCCTTGTGGAAGATAGCGGTATCTTTAGCTGCCGTACCGCCGTAGCTGAAGTTTTTGTTGAGGGTGTAGTCGCTCTGGCTGCCGTGCACCTGGAACTTATCCCCTTCAGCGTGGAAGAAGTCTTTGATGGTGGCATAGCCTGCACCGAGGTAGAAGGCCTTGGCAGCATCCCCTAGGACAAAGACGTCGGCTCCATCGCTAGCGCCCTTGACTCCAGGGGCTGAGGTGCTAAAGTCACCAGATAGAATGTCATATTCGCCAGTGGTGCCACCGTAGCCATTGAGTCTGTCGTTGCCACTGCCGCCGACCAGGTTGTCTGTGCCCGCTCCGCCCAGGATGTAGTCATTCCCACCAAAGCCATAGAGCGTGTTGTTGCCAGTATTACCGGTGAGGCTGTTGCTGAGGCTGTTGCCGTAGCCATTGATGTTGCTGGCCCCGGTTAGGATGAGGCGCTCGACGTTGGCGCTGAGGAACTCGGTAACGGAGGCTCTAACGGTGTCATAGCCTTGTCCGGCAGATTCAATAACGGTATCGCCCACGTTGTCAACATAATACGTATCGTTGCCCAGGCCACCGCGCAGGGTGTCAGCCCCGGTGCCGCCGTTCATGGTGTCGTTGCCCGCATAGCCATACAGGGAGTCGTTACCCGCTGCACCCCAGAGATAGTTAGAGCCGCTGTTACCCGAAATCAGGTTGTTGAGGCTATTCCCGTAACCATAGGTATTACCGGCCCCGGTTAGAACAAGACGCTCAACGTTAGCGCTCAGCACCTCTGAAATGGACGAATAAACGGTGTCATAGCCTTGGCCTGCGGACTCATTAATGGTATCGCTAGCATTATCGACGTAATAGATGTCGTTGCCCAAGCCACCGTGCATGCTGTCAGCGCCCAAGCCACCGTTGAGGGTATCGTTCCCTGCGTAGCCGTACATCGCGTCGTTGCCTGCGGCCCCCCAGAGATAGTTGTTGCCGCTGTTGCCTAAAATGATGTTGCTCAGCGCATTGCCGTAGCCGCTGATATTAGCTGTCCCGGTTAATATCAGGCGCTCAACGTTATTACTCAGGGTTTCTGAGATAGAGGCGCGGACGGTATCGTAGCCCTGCCCTGCGTATTCAATAACCTTGTCGCCAATATTGTCAACGTAGTAGGTGTCGTTACCAATGCCGCCGTACATGGTGTCAGCCCCGGTGCCACCATTCATGGTATCGTTGCCAGCCAGGCCATACATAAAGTCATTGCCTGCGGCCCCCCAGAGATAGTTGTTGCCGCTGTTGCCAGTGATGCTGTTGTTGAGCGCATTGCCATATCCGTAGTTATTGGCGGTTCCGGTTAAAATTAGGCGCTCAACATTGGCGCTTAAGATTTCTGAGATGGAGGAATAAACAGTGTCGTAGCCAGCTCCGGCTGATTCGTTAACGGTATCGCCAACATTATCAACAATGTAGATGTCGTTGCCAGTGCCACCGTACATCGCGTCAGCACCCAGGCCACCGTTGAGGTAATCATTGCCTGCAAAGCCAAACATTCTGTCGTTGCCGGCGTAGCCATACATGTTGTCATTGGCACTCGTGCCGTACAGGCTGGGGCGATAGATAAAGGGAAACCCATTGGTGGTGCTGTTGTCGTTGTAGTTGCTGCCGTAAACATTAGCCATGTGTCTTTTCTCCTAGTTAAGTCAAGAGTGATTGTTGAGAGATTGGAAGGAGCAGCGGTGTTGCTGTTTTCCGTCCGTTCAGTTATCACTCGTGGGGAGAAAGGGGGGTTTATGCAAATGCGGCAATTTTTTTGAAAATGAGATCTAGTTAGATCGCTAAAACTCGATTCTCATAAGGGTTTTTGGGTTTTAGATTTATTGGAGGAGGTAGTGGGTGGTAGGTAGTGGGTGGTGGGTAGTGGATAGTAAAGCTTAGCCAAGGTCGTCAGGGGCGGCGAAATCCACAGTGGCAAACAACAGTGGCAAACAACAGTGGCAAACAAAATTGCCACTGTTGTGAATGTGATTTACACAGACTTATTCTGACTATCTGACTACTTGGGTAGCGGTTGCTCAGGGCGCTGAGGTAACGGCGGTTGCTTGTGGGCAGGGGCTAACCCGGTTAACCGACCCAAAAGCCCCACGATGCTCTGCTGGAAACGGGCGATGTAGGTAAAAAATACGGGCACCACCACCAGAGTCAGTAGAGTCGAGGTCGAGAACCCGCCAATCACTGCAATCGCCATGGGGCTACGGGTTTCACCCCCTGCGCCGATTTCTAAGGCAATGGGCATCATGCCCGCCACGGTCGAAATCGAGGTCATCAAAATGGGCCGCAGTCGGGTCACCCCTGCTTCGATCACCGACTGTTTTAGCGACAGGCCGCGATCGCGAGCCATGATGGCATAGTCCACCAGCAAAATCGAGTTCTTGGTGACCAGACCCATCAATAGCACGATACCAATTAGCGCGAACAGCCCCAGGGGCTTTTGGGCAATTAAAAGCCCCATCAGCGCCCCGCCAATGCACAGCGGCAGAGCAATCATGACCGCCAGCGGATAGATAAAGCTGTTGTACAGCAGCACCAGCACTGCGTAGATCATCAGCACAGCGGTGGCTAGGGCCAGGCCAAACCGGCTAAACACATCGCGCATGATCTCGGCATCGCCCGAGGGCTCTTGGCTGACATCGGGGGGCAGATTTTGAAAAGCCGGGAGCTGATTGACCGCCTGGATGCCTTGCCCTAGGGTAATACCCTGAAGATTTGCACCCACTGTGACCTGACGAGCCCGATCAAAGCGATCGATCTGGGCCGGGCCGCTGCCAAACTCAATGCTGGCTACCGCTGAGAGGGGCACTAGAGCACCGTTCTGGCCAGGGACTTTGAGGTTTTTAAGCGTGTCAAGGTCGCCGCGAAACTCGGAGGCCAGACGAACCCGGATGGGGATTTGGCGATCGCCGATGTCAAACTCCGCCAAATTAGACTCTGAATCTCCGAGGGTGGCCAGGGAGGCCGTGCGGGCAATATCGCTCACGCTCACGCCCAGATCAGTGGCCTGCTGAGGATTAGGTCGAATCAGCACCTCTGGCTTGACCAGGTTAGCGCTGGAGTTGACTTCGACCAATCCGGGCACCTGGCGCATTTGACGAGTCAACGCATCGGCGGTCTGGGTAAGGGTGGTGGGATTTTCCCCCTTGAGAACAATGCTGAGATCCTTGCCACCACCGCCAGCCCCCTGACTTTCAAACGCGATACGAGCCCCTGGGATTTGGGCCAGGATCTGGCGCGATTGTTGTTCAAACTCAGCCCGAGTCAGATCTCGGTCACCTTTGGGCTTGAGGCGAACGGTCACACTGGCATCCGCGACTTCTTGAGATACATAGATGCTCTCCACGGCGGGGCTTTCTAGCAGCTGATTGGTCACGCCCTGGGTCACCTGTTCGGTTTTTTGCAGGGTTGAGCCAGGGGGCAACTCCACCGAGAGGTTAGAAATCACCGTATCCCCTGCGTCAAAGAGGCTGGTGGGGATAAATTGAACTAGCATCAAACTGAGCACAAAGAAGCCCACCGCCAGGCCCAGAGTCATCAGTCGATGGCGAAGGGCCGCTGTTAACAACTGATAGTAGGGTAGCAATGCTTTAGGAATGAAAATGCCGCCAGCGGTGTAACGATGGTTTCGGCGACCGTTGCCGTTGCCATTACTGTAGGCACTGCCATTGCCGTTGCCATTGCCGTTGCCGTTACTGCTCCCCCCCGCTTTGGGTTTAAGCAGATAGGCCGACATCATCGGCGTCATCAGTCGGGCAACCACCGTGGAGAACATGGTCGAGACCGCCACCGTCACCCCAAAGGGTTGAAAAAACTGTCCCGGCACCCCGCCCATGAAGGCCACGGGGATAAACACCGCCACAATCGTCGCCGTGGTGGTAATCACCGCCAGACCCACCTCCGCTGAGGAGTCCAGAGCGGCCTTAAGTGGAGGCTTACCCATACTGAGGTGACGCTCAGCGTTTTCGATCTCGACAATGGCGTCGTCAACCAAGTTACCCACCGCCAGGGTCAGGGCCAGCAGCGACATGCTGTTGAGGGTGTACCCCAGGGCATTGATCACCAAAAAAGTGGGGATGATCGAGAGCGGTAAGGCAGTGGCAGTAATCAGGGTGGTACGCCAGTTTCTTAAAAAGCAGCCAACGACAACCACAGCCAAAATGGAGCCGACGATCAGAGCATCCACAGACGCCTGGTAAGAGTCGCGAATGTCATCGGCGCGGGTGTTAATCAATTGAAACCTGACGTCTTCGGGGAGGGTAGTTTCGAGGGATGCGATCGCATCCCTAACCCCCTCTTCCACGGTGACCAAAATACTGCCGCTGCTGCGAAACACCAGAAACGACACCACCGGCTGATTATTAAGGTAGGCTGACTGACGCTTTTCGGCAAAATCATCATGCACCGTACCCAAGGTATTTAGGGGGACAGAGTCGCCGCTAGGCAAGACAATGGGCAGGGTTTGGAACGCCTCCACCGTCTCAGCGCTACCCAGAGTGCGAATTCCCTGCTCTTGCCCCGAGAATTCACTCCGCCCACCGGGCAGATCAATATTAAAGTTGCGAATCTGATCATTCACCTGGGTCGCCGTCATGCCAACGGCACTGAGCAAATTGGGATCCAGATCAACCCGGATTTCGCGATCGACCCCCCCTAACCGGCGCACCTGGGCCACCCCAGGCACTGACAACAGCTCACGGGCGATGGTGCGATCGACCAAGTCACTGAGGGCCTCGACCGAGCGGCGCTCAGAGCTGACCGTATAGGTCATGATCGGGCCGCCCTCAAACTTCAGCCGCTGCACGACGGGGTCGTTGGCATCCTGGGGCAGATCCTGGCGAATCCGGGTGATGGCATCGCGCACATCGTTGGTGGCTTGCTCGGTGTCAGTGCCTAGATCAAAGCTGATCAGAGTGGACGAGCTGCCATCAGACACCGTAGAGGTAATGTTGTCGATATTACCCAGGCCCGATACCGCGTCTTCAACCTTTTTGGTAACCTGGGTTTCTAACTCTTCTGGCCCCGCCCCCAGTTGGGTGACTTCTACCTGCACCGCTGGGATATCGATATTGGGGTTGGCATCAATGCCCAACTGCTGAAACGACAGCAGCCCCGCAATCGTTAGCACCAAAAACAAAACCAGCGTCGGGATGGGCCGACGGATTGACCAGCCAGATATATTAAAACTCATAGTCCGTCCACCACCGTTACCGCATCGCCGTCTTGCAAATAGCTGGCCCCTTCTACAATGATCTGGGCACCACTGGCTAACCCGGAGGTAATCTCTACCCGCTCAGGTAAATCGCCCTCGGCGGGCAATCGTTGACCGGTCTCAACCTGATTAGCTCGGACCGTTTGATCCTCGCCCAGGGTGTAGATCAGAAACGTGTCATCCGCTTGGGAGACCAGCGCTACCACAGGCACCACTATGCCCGAACGGCTTGAGGTGATAATTTGGGTCTTTAAAGACATCCCGACCCGCAGCCGATTGCTGGCGGGCAGGCTAATTTTGGCAGTGGCTTGACGACTTTGATCATTCACCACCGGGTCAATCGAGCGCACGCTCCCCTGGAGCTGGAGTTGCGGATCGCTTGATGAGGTAATTTGCACCGGAGCCCCCACCGATACTTGGGTGAGCTGAGTCGGACTGAGCTGCACCGCCAGCTCTAGCACATTGTCTTGAATCAGACTATAAAGCGGATCACCCGTCGAAGAAGTATCGCCTACGGTGGCCTGTCGCTCCGCAATCACCCCGTTCGCCGGGGCTAACACCCGGGTTTGGCCTAGCTGAGTTTGTAATTGCTCAATCTCGGCCACTCTGCTGTCTACGGTGGCCTGGGCGCTGGTAATGTTTGCGATCGCAACCTGCACCGCCTCCTGCGCCGTTACCATCTGAGTGCGCCGACTGACTAGCTGTTCTTCACTCACGGCCCCCTGATCAAATAGATTTTGGTAGCGATCAAAGTTGCCAGCAGCCTCCTCGGCCTGGGCCTGGGCTTGGGCCAGCTCCGCCTCTTCCTGTCTGACCTGAGCCTGGGCCTGGGCCTGGTTAGCTTCGGCCTGGGCAATCTGAGACCGCAGCACAGCATTGTCTAACACCGCAAGCACCTGCCCCTGGCTGACCGTATCTCCCTCCCGCACTCGCATTTCCTTAATCTGCAAGCCACTGACCGAGGGGGCCACATTCAACAGGTCAAAGGCCTGAACTTCGCTATCGGGGGGCGCTATGGTTTGGCTAATTTGGGTCGACTCGGCACGCCCGACGGTGACACTTTGCCCGGCGGCGGCGGTGACTGCTTCGGGGGCAGGCTCCGTAGAGGGTTGAGCCCCCCTTGGCATAAATCGACTGCCCAGGAGTGCGATCGCGAGACCCAGTCCCACCCCCAACAACAGCCCTACCCGGCCTGACAACCCACCGGAGGAGCCCGCAATGGACTTTACCCTCTCTGCATTAGCCTCTTGATACTTTGGATACGTCACGATACGCCTAACTCGATACCTGTGAAAAATTACGAAATGTAAACCTCTCTGGTCATTATGACGCACATCGAGCATGACCATGATCACCGTCAGGACGCTTACTCAAGCGCACAATCAAAAGACTTGGCAAAAAGAATTGGGTGCAGCCAGAATCACTTCAGTATCAATCGTGTCCTGGCTAGGCTACAGCCGCCCGCACTATGGGGCAGGCTGTGTGCTAGCGTTAGCTAAATTAAAAAAACTGTGTTGTTTCCCAGCCTTAACTCCACCCTAAACATGTTCAATGTGACCGAAATCTTAATTGCTGATTTCGTTGAAAAAATCCGTGTTGGCTATCAGCGCACCTACGGCGGCCTGCACCCTGATTACGCAGACATTATTGCCTGGGCAGGCAGCATGGCCTTAGAAAATATCGCCAACAGCGATGCCCTTTATCACAATGTAGAGCACACGATTTTGGTCACCCTGGTCGGCCAGGAGATTTTGCGAGGCAAGCATATTCGAGAGGGGGGCGTTACCTGCGATGACTGGCTGCATTTTATTATTTCCCTGGTGTGCCACGATATTGGCTATGTCAAAGGGGTCTGTCGCGACGACCGAGACCATGAAGGTATCTACGCCACGGGCAAAGACGATGGGCGGGTCCAGCTGCCGCCGGGGGCGACAGATGCCTCCCTCACCCCTTACCACGTCGACCGAGGCAAGCAGTTTGTCGAAGAACGCTTTGGTAGCAACGAACGCATCAATGCTGAGACCATCAAACGCAATATCGAACTCACTCGATTCCCAATTCCCAAAGAGGATGATCATCAGGATACCCATAACTACCCTGGCCTGATTCGCTCAGCCGATTTGATTGGTCAGCTCAGCGATCCGCGCTATCTCAAAAAAATTAGCGCCCTATTTTACGAATTTGAAGAAACGGGCCAAAATAAGCACCTGAACTATGATCACCCCGGCGACCTGCGCAAAAACTATCCCAAGTTCTACTGGAATGGCGTTCATCCTTACATTAAAGATGGCCTCCGCTATCTATCATTAACCCAAGAAGGCAAGCAAATTATTGCTAATCTGTATTCCAATGTGTTTACGGTGGAATACGAACAGGTTTTGATTCCTCGCTAGCACTGCGTGGAGCCTGAAATTTCGGTGGGGTGAGTGGTGAGGCGGTGAAGTGGTGAAACAGGTTACTGACTTACTAAGCGCAGCGACCCCATCAAGCGCAGCGCACTCACCAGTACAGCGTACTCACCACCTCACCAGCGCAGCGCACTCACCAGCGCAGCGTACTCACCAAATCCGACATATTCAACTTTGACAGCCGATCAGACATTTTCCCAAGATAAAATCCATATCAGGGTTTACCAGGCCAATCTTATGAACAGCACATGGTGGCAAAAACTTAAGCAAAACCCATTTGCCCGGTTTGGGGCGACGGTGTTGCTGGTGTTTTATCTAACGGTTATCTTTGCTGAGTTCACAGCCCCCTATGGCCCCTTAGCGCGTCAGGCCAACGGTTCGCTATTGCCCCCTACGCCCATCTACTGGCGCAATCAGGAAACCGGTCAGTTTATCGGTCCCCATGTGTACCCTATCACCCAGGGACCAGTTGATATTGAAACCGGCGGTCGTGTCATCAAAGCCGACTTTAGCCAACCCTCACCGATTCGGTTGTTGCCCAAGGGGTCAGAGTATCGCTTATTTAAGCTTGAGCTACCGGTGATTAAGCGGCTCTCGTTTGAGGGTGGACTGGAATTGGGGGAGAGCATCCAGATATTTCCAGGGATTCCTGGCAACCGCCATTTGTTTGGCACCGTCGGCGAAGGCCGGTGGAATCTACTGGGCACCGATGAGGCCGCCCGCGATCAGCTCAGTCGTCTCATCCACGGGGGTCGCATTAGCCTATTTGTTGGCCTTCTGGCGGTTTCTATCTCGTTTCCGTTAGGGCTGATTGTGGGCGGTATCTCCGGCTACTTTGGCGGTGCGATTGACTCTGTGCTGATGCGGCTGGTGGAGGTGATCATGACGATACCGTCGATTTATTTGCTGATCGCCCTGGCCCCGGCCTTACCCGCAGAGATCAGCAGCACCCAAAAGTTTTTGGGCATCACCTTGATGCTGTCGTTTGTGGGGTGGGCAGGCCTGGCCCGGATCATTCGCGGCGAAGTGCTCTCCTTAAAAGAGCGCACCTTTGTCCAGGCCAGTCAATCGATGGGGGGCCGCTCGATGCACATTATTTTGCGCCACATCTTGCCCCAAACGGCTACCTATGTGATTATCTCAGCCACCCTGGCGGTGCCTGGCTATATCGTGGCTGAGGCGGTTTTAAGTCTGATTGGTCTGGGCATCCAGCAGCCGGACCCGTCCTGGGGCAATATGCTGTCCTCGGCTTTGAATGCCTCGGTGCTGGTGCTCCATCCTTGGCTGATCTGGCCCCCGACGTTCTTAATTGTCACCACAATTCTTTGCTTTAATCTGCTCGGAGACGGCCTCAGAGACGCATTAGATCCTCGCAGTTTGAAAGAATAAATAGCATTGTGAAAGAATAAAGCGAGGAGTGCTTCCCCTGTCTCCCCTGCTCCTCTGCCTCCCCTGCTTCCTCACCATGCCGTTCCCTCGTGCTTTCAGAACACTTTTGGTCATCAGCATTACGCTCTGCCTATCCGCCTGTCAGGTCTTGGCAAAAGTTCCACCCCAGGGGGTTGTGGAGCGTGCGATCGCAACCCAGCTCGCTCAAACCCAACAAGCCCTGGTCGAGCAATTGGCCCCTAAAACGCCTCACACGCCTAACTTCAAGCTCAGCCAGATCACAGTAGACACCCGTGAA
>JBCDDJ010000198.1:0-11466 GCA_039180385.1 Cyanobacteria bacterium P01_G01_bin.38
ATTTTCGAGGCTAGGTGACACCCTCTCCCCAGACATCTATAAAACCCCCACCGCTGAGAGCTATCTGGATATTTTTCACTATCCAGCGGTGACCGAGTTCACCATTGATAACACCCTAGGGCCAACAGCCTATGCCTGGGGCTACCTGGCTGCGCGTTCAAGGTGATGATGATTCAGATTTTCCGGGAGCAAACTGTCTCCAACTTACGTCACTACCTAATGTGCGAAACGGCCTGCTCCTGGTTGACCGACAGCGCTTTTAGCTGGGTGGTTAAAAGCTACTATTCAGCTACTATTCCTGTAGATGTAGAGTCCGCCGTGCGGGCTGCGTGGGCTCGTTATTCCGATTTCTAAGCGTACGTATCACCGTGGTTTTCAATCGCCAGCGAAAAGGTGTGTCAGGCAATACAGGAGGGTACTGACTTTATCGCCCCATCAAAGCTATTTTCTTTGAAAAATTAAGGATTACCCAAGAGATTCCTACAAAGTAAGAGGAGCATCTAAGCATGAACTTTGCCTCCCTTGAGTTTTTCGCCTTCCTCTTAATAGTTTACGGTCTTTATTTTCTGTTTTCTCATCGTCGACAGAACCTGTTGTTACTCGTTGCTAGTTATTACTTTTATGGTTCCTGGGATTGGCGATTTTTATCTCTCATTTGGATATCAACCGTTCTCGACTTTTTTCTAGGGAAACGCATACACAAAACGAACCACCCCCAACGCAGAAAGTACCTCCTGATTATTTCTTTAGTTGTAAACTTGGGAATCCTGGGTTTCTTCAAATATTTTGGCTTCTTTGCAGAATCTCTATCAGATTCTTTAAAGATTTTCGGGTTTCAACCTGATTGGCTAACCCTAAATGTTCTTCTGCCGGTTGGCATATCGTTTTACACTTTCCAAACTTTGAGCTACACGATCGATATCTATCGAGGAAAGCTAAAACCCGTCAACAACATCTTAGATTTTGCCCTCTTCGTAGCCTTCTTTCCACAGCTTGTAGCTGGCCCCATCGAACGAGCCAGTCATTTTCTCCCCCAGGTTACGTCTAAAAGATTGATCACACTGGATAAAACGGCGAGGGGATGTTTCCTCATTTTATTTGGATTGTTCAAAAAGGTGGCGATTGCGGATGGCGTCGCCACCTCTGTCGACGCTATTTACAATAGCACGGGTGTGGTTGGCACGTTGGATATCATCCTGGCGACTTATTTGTTTGCCATCCAGATTTATTGCGACTTTTCTGGCTACTCCGACATCGCTCGGGGGGTAGCCAAACTATTAGGGTTTGATCTGATGGTCAATTTTGAAGCCCCGTTCTTTGCGGTTAACCCCAGCGACTTTTGGCGACGGTGGCATATTTCCCTTTCGACCTGGCTTCGGGATTATCTGTATATCCCTCTGGGGGGAAATCGTCATGGCACCTGCAAGACCTATCGCAACCTGATGTTGACAATGGTTTTAGGTGGGCTATGGCATGGTGCCGCCTGGAACTTTATTTACTGGGGTGTGTACCAGGGGGCTATCCTCTGCATCCATCGTTTAATTGCTGGTGCAAAGCCCACGATCCGAACCGTTCAAACATTCGGCGATGGCCTACGAAGATCTGTTATGATCGTCGGCTTTTTCCAAATTGTTTGCTACGGATGGTTGTTGTTTCGCGCTTCCTCATGGAACCAGATATACGCGTTTACCGATCGTCTGTTCTTTCATCCGATGTGGACCTCGCCGGTTATTCCCGATCCACCCTTAGCAGCAATCGCCGGTATCGCACTGCTTTTCATCACTGATCTAGCCCATTATCTATCTGATAAGGCAAAAGTGTACCGCTTGTGGCCCATCCAGGTGAGAGCAGCCCTCTACGCAGCTCTAATCACCGTGTTGTTGATGGGCCTGACAAATACGGGGACAACCTTTATCTATTTCCAATTTTGACGATGCTAGCCTTGACAGATTTACAGGACTCAATAAATTCACAACACTCAATAGACCGCCGACCGCATTAGCAGCGCTGTCAACCCGCGTTTACTTCAGGTCGATTTTCTAAACTTCTCCCAAATTGGCCTTTTACCCCCAGGAGTTGTAATGACCCATTTAACTAAAAGCCCTCATAAAACTAGACATGATCAGTTACCCCCTAAACGAGACAATAAATGGGCTCCAATTGGGAAGCTGGGGGCATGGATATTTTTCTGGCTGGTACTGATAGACCTGGGTATCAATCTCCTATTTCCCTTTCCTAAAGAATCTACTCAAACACCCAGCGCGTTTGAAAGTTACTTTGACTACGGTCGCTCTATCGAAAGCAAGCTAGAGAGAATGGTCAAGAATGAAGTCACAAACAGCGATCCGATCGTGGCCTCTGGATGGATCGCTCCCAAAACGTGGCAGCCCCTGCCCCAGGCTCCACAAATAGATCATGACTTGCTGGTGGCCGTTTACGGCATGTCTTTTGCAAATCAGGCTGCTAGGGCTTTAGCAGACGTCGACGGCAAAATCACGCTGCGAATGATTGCGGGACCGTCAGCGCCCCCCAGCCACTCTTTTGCGGCATTTATGGCAGACACAGAAGGCAAGGACGCAGATGTGGCCATGATGGGGATCCTAGCGTCTAGTGTAAAGCGTATGCGCAGTATATCTGGGATGAACTGGACCTACGAGCATCCTGCCCCTTATACATACCCTCATTACACAGTCGAGCAGGATGAGCTGGTGGCCGTTGAGCCAGTGATTATGACCGCAGATGAGTTTGTAGAGGCCTTTAATAATCGGGATGAAAACTGGCAGCGTCTACAGCAACAGATGAAACAATATGATGCCCCCTTCGATGCGTTTGTATTTCACGAAAATTTGACAGATCACTCAGCCATTGTGCGGTTAATCCGCCGTGGATGGGCCAATCGACAGCGAGGACTGAGTGAGGCAGGTCTGTACGATTTAAGGGAAGGGTTTAATCCTGATGCATCAGAAATTCAGACCCTCAAGGTCATGCTGACGGAATTTGTCGCGACCGCCAGAGCATCTGGACAAACGCCTGTGATTTTACTCATCAATAATCAGGGATACAGTGCCCATCTTCACGAAGTGCTGTCAGCCCATGTGGAGAGTTTAGATGCGTTGATGCTGAGTACCCACACAATTGTACCGTCTGATGATCCAAGAAACTTCATTGCAGATGGCCACTTTACCCCTGAGGCCAATCAGAAAATAGGGCAAGCCTTACAAAAGATCATTCGAAAAGAGTTGGCAACCCATCAGGATCCAGGTTGACTGACAAAAGTCATGAAAACACACACCAATTATGTTTCGTGCAGGTAAGCGGCTTCATAAGCCCTAAAATCGTTGTACTTTCCAGAGACCAGCCGATGCTGAAACAACCATCGATCGTTTTCTGGCGAGTTAAATAACCAACGCTCAATCAAATCAGCCCACTTTACCGGAATTTGTAGCTGTTCCCACGTGGCTAGAGAGGCTTCTGAAATCTGATGATACAGGCTAGCATCCTCAAGGATGCATTGAATACAATCTGCCAAGGCTGAGGGTTGAGTCGCTGTAAAAATCATCGCACTCACTTTGTGTATCAATACACCTCTAAACATGGGATGGTCGGAAGCAACGATAGGTGTGCGAGAGCATAATGCCTCATATATCGTGAATGGGAAGCCCTCTGGATACTCGTGGCGACTAGGAATTAAAACCAAATCGGCTTCCCGCATTCGGCCAACGACACTGTCATTGGGTACTAAGCCTAAAAAGGCTACGGCATCCTCAATTCCGAGACGTTTTGCCTGCAAAGAAAACGACTCCACATGCCCCTTGCCTGCAATTTTTAATTGAGTATTAATACCTTTTCGCCTAAGCTCTAGAAGGGCAAACAAAATATCGCCAACACCTTTTTTTTCATTTATGGACCCTACATATAAGAGATTCCATCTGTGGGCATCAGTTTTGATATGTTTGGCTTGATAAACCCTAGGGCTCTTAGTATGTGGCAAGTCCCAGGGGATAATTTTTTCAGTCTTAACCCCCATTTTCTGTAGAAGGCAAGAAGAATTAACACCGTGATTAGCAACCCACCTAATACAGGGATGATTCAATTTCCTCACCATCAGAAAGTTCTTAAATTTGGCAGGCAAGCTGCGATTCAAAAAGGAATCAGCAAACATAACCAGTGTGTTAATTTTCCGTTGAGTTAGCCAGTTTAATACACCGAGCATAGGTGCCCGGAGTACGACATGGGTTGGCCTATAATCTTTGATAGTTTGGATCAAAGATCTCATATTCTTCTCTGGCTCATATCCGGTTCCAATCACTCGGAAACCAGGCTCTAGAAACTCATCATAAGCGTCTTCAGAGCGGCAGCAGAGGACAGCTACTTCCTCAGCTTGTTGCCCAATTCTTATGAGCGATTTGACTGAATATCGATGCCCAATGTAGGTTTCAGGCTCTCCTGAGACCATACGTCTGTAAGCTTCTCTATAATCACCAGCATAAAGTATGACTAACAAACGCATATAAAACTATTCCTTAGTCCAATACCAAAAGACTATTGCCAAACCCAATACCTTTTCAAGCCTTACCTACTTAGACCATTGCAAAATTACACTTAATTATGGGCAAACTACCCATAATCATGGGCGAACTATCCACAAACTACTTTGAGACCGAATACTCACAATCCTGAGTCAAGACAGCTGAAAGCTCTTCTAGATAGGAGTTTAGCCAATACAGCGATTGCCTTTATTTGCAGACTGTTTTTTGGATAGTTCTCCTACTCAAACGACCTCACTCGTCAGCAAGCACCTAAGCTTTCATAAAGACTTCAGCAAATAATCTAGAATGCAGTTTTCTGGAATCTTGGGTTCTGCAGCTCGCCAATCCAATTTATACATAGGTGCTCTCCTATCGTCTATGTCTTGCTTAATAGACGGTGACAACGGCTCCCTCAGTCCGGCCATCCTTAGTTTATGCGGGACATCTGCACTATACTTTTTAGTCTGATCCCAAATTTCTCGAAACTTGGGATCCTCAAAAAATAGCTTGTTAAAGTGGTGATGAAATATGCCATATGGGTATAGTCGCAATACTTTTAAGATAAGAAATGAAAACCAAAGCCTTGTTGAATAGGGATTGCGATTGATAAATCTGGCCAGCGTCTTAACGACAATTTTTCCGGGCCGTCGAGTTTGAAGAAAAGAGAATCGATTCTGTTTCCAGAATTGAGTGCGCTCATCACAAAGCTTGGCCGTAATGTAGCAGCCCTTGTCCGATGCAAGAAACCAATTAGAGCAAAGTGCATCTCCTCCTGTACTCTGAAAAGCAAAGAAACCGGATTTAGCAAAATCTCCTAGCCAATCATCCAGGGGACGACAGCAAAAACAGGTTGCATCAACCCATACGCCGCTGTATTTCTTTAACAGATTAAGTCTTAAAACATTAGAAATCTTTTGTAAAGGGATGTCTTTCCTGTTAGTATCGATAACATTTTCGACATCAATGAATTGGTTGATGTTATGCTTGTCTAGCGCATAAATCTTCCAGGTTGGATGATATTTTTCCCAAGAAATTCGACACTTTTTGACGAGTTCTGGAGCTTGATCAAACCCTTGCCACCACATTATCCAAATCACTCTAGGAATTTTAGTCCCAGTCAAAACAGACTGACTAAGAGAAGTAGTAGGCTGACTCAAAATAGACCTCCTGTTGGTTAGAAAATTGAGATAGGGCCTCTTCATAATATTCAAATGAGGATTTTTTCGATGAGAGAGCTGTTCTTATCTCATCCTAGACAATCTGTGGGCAGCGACAATCTGTGGGCAACTCGAGGTATCGTCTTTCAGAGCTTACTTTTCACGGCTCACTATTCTTGAAAATCATTTAGATTTCATAGCCATAGGCCTGTAAATCAAGCCCCGTTAGCTGAGCGGTAATACGATTACTCTCTTTATATCGTCCCTTAATCTGAGACTCAATAGAATTTCTCAAACGCCTATCGAAAATTTCGCCAATCCATTTCGGCGTGATTTTATTTATTTGATAAAAGACAGAATTATTGAACTTTTGATAGCGTGTTTCGTTAGGCTGCGCGCACGTTGGAGACAGTTTATTTGTCCAACGCTTGAGGGCAACTGAAAGCCCTGAGTAGCCTTGATTAACCGTTGTCTGATTCAAGCTTCTCGGTAGATGAGTGTTGGTAAAGTTTTCGAGTTTTTCTAAAAAATCAGAATTTCTTAGCTTGAGCCCCTCATAGGGTAGAACTAGAACATTTTCCTGGCCGAACAACTTTTGATAGTATTCGATCAACCAGTTATATTCCAGATACTCTAATCTAAATAAAGGATCAAAATAGTGCAGCCCTTTATCGCCTCCTGACTGTTCCAAATAGTCCTCTATGCTCATAGACCAAAAGCTACGTATGCTGTGTCGGTAAAGCGAAAATATCATACTGGCCTGTGCTCGAATAACAATCAAGATCCGCCCTTCTGGGAAAGCTTCAGCCAGGCGATCTGCTGCCAGCTTATTGTTAAATCCGCTGTTGCATCCTCGCTTCCAGGGATCCCCTGATAGAGCCTCACAAGAAAGGACCGGCACCAGGGAGCGAGTCCAGGCTGATTCGATTTTGGCAATGAAAAACGAACGAGTTTGACTGCTTCTATACGCAAAAGGATTAACAGAAATGATATTTTCAAAATATTCTTTGACATCCCAAGGGGACGAAAACCCATATTCTTCAGACGAGAAGACAAGGTCTTGCAAAAAAGTGCTGCCCGTTTTGTGATAACCAATGTGTATGAGAATTTGCTTCTGAGACATGGGGATGCTTTAGAATGTCAGCCAAACTCTGAATTCTAGATAATGAATCATATAGGGGTGATAAACAAGTGCCTGGCTCAAGAATTTCCTAAGCCTTTGACATGAATATTTCAGCGTATGTACCCGATCTTTTAAGTTCGCCCTTCTCTAACATATAAATGCGATCGCAGCTTTCTATGGTCGAAATACGATGGGCAATAATAATCAACGTTTTTGAACCCGCCAATGAATTAATAGCATTGCTGACAAGTTTTTCTGTTTCAGAGTCGAGGGCAGAGGTGGCTTCGTCTAGTACCAGGATCTGCCTTTGATGGTAAAGCGCACGGGCTATCCCAATGCGCTGTCGCTGCCCCCCCGATAGCCTAACCCCTCGTTCACCAACCTGAGTCCTGACGCCATTGGGCAGATCCATCACCAACTCTTCCAGCTGAGCAGCCTGGATTGCCATCTGAAGCCGATCTTGATCAATTTCTCCTTCTGGAACCCCGAAGGCAATATTTTGCTCAATCGTTTCATCCGTTAAGAAAATAGCCTGGGGAATATAGCCTACTAAATCTTGCCACTTCCTTAAATCCTGATAAATTGAAACGCCATCTATACAAATATCACCCGAGTCTGGGGTAATCAAACCCAGTAGCAGATCGACCAAAGTCGTTTTTCCAGCGCCTGACTTACCCACAAAAGCAATAGACTCTCCTTTTTGAAAAGAGAGAGAAACATTTCGAATCGCAGGTTCAGATATATTAGGATAGGCAAATGTGAGGTCCTTGAAAGAAATGCTATACCGGTTGGGGGGAAAGGCCTGCTTATTCAAAGACGATGTCCCTTGAGAATCTCGCTTTGAGGTCAAGTTGTAGCCATCAATCTCATGGAGATCTAAGTAAAGCATATCTAGCGCGTGGCTAGATGCCCGCATCCTGATCACCGCATTAAGTGTCTGACTGGCGATGGGAGCCATGCGCAGGGATGCGATCGCAAATATTCCAAGGATCGAACTGAACTGCTCCACACTATCTACTAAAAATATCTGAACAAAAGCCACCAAAACAATCAAAAAGATAATTAAGGTCGCCTCTATAGAGATACGGGGCAGAAGCTGAAAGGCCTGCACAAAAACAGACGCTTTTGCCAGCTGTCTAGCGCTTTCCCTCAATTCCGTCTCAAAGTAGTCTTGACAGCCAATAATCTTTGTTTCCTTGATGCCTCCCAAACCATGATTAATGACCCGAAGAATTGCTTGATGGGCTTCTGACTTGACCTTTCCCCACTTCCGAACTCGCTTGCTTAGCTTATTGAAAATCAGAAAGATTGGTAATAAGACAGCCAAACTGAAAGCCAATAACGTAAAGTTAGTTTTCGCCAACAGCGCTAACAGCGTAATCAGGACAACTAAATTTGCAACAATCTCCAGCAGAGGAATCAGGCAGTTAGTTGTGAACTGATTAGATTCAAAAACAATATTTTTGATCAGCGATGCGCTGTTTCTACGTAAATGAAACAGATAAGGAATGTTTAGATAAGTATGAACAAGTCGAGTTTCTAGCTCAACCTTTCGACTGTAGCTAAACCTGTAAATATAGAGCTTGCAGAGGAAGTAAGCCAGCGACTTGATACAAAAAATAGCAATGACAAAAACGGTAACAGCCAGGATAATCTCTGAATCGGTTTGTAAACCCAGCCCGTCCACGATAAGCGATTTTGAGATGAGGTGCTGCCTTACAATATCGGGATCAAAAGCGATGCTGATGAAAGGCCCAATTAGACCAATACCAAAAGCTTCTAAAATAGAAGCTGACATAAACGCAGCTAGCAACAATACAAGCTCTCTACGATTGCTTTCAAGAACATAAAAAACTTTAGAGAGATAGAGAGACAAAGATTTCATTGACGATTAAGTGCGCTCGTTTTGCAGTTAGTAGAATGGCTGACCCAGCTGGCTCGGGAAAATTAGCGGACTCGCCATTATCTGGCAGATGAGACCAGCGTAGCCTCTGCTTCGGCAGCTTGCTCGTAATATTCTGGACGAATGGCCTCAACTTCACCCTTCATAGCAGATGTCATGACTTGATACAGCAATGAAACCTCATGGCTAATATCAAACTCCCTTTCGACTTTCTCTCTACCTGCGGCCCCAAATTTTGCCCGGAGCGTTTGATCATCCAAAAGCGTCCGCACTCGATCGGCCATTGATCCTGGGTCTCCGGGGGGGACTAAATAACCATTGACGCCATTCTCAATCAAATCGCTATGGCCCGCAATCTGAGTAGATACAGACGGCACTCCAGCCGCAAGGGCTTCCATCAAAACAATCGGCAGACCTTCGGCAAAACTCGGCAAAACAAAGACATCTGTTTGTTGCATGTACTGCCTGACCTCAGCCTGCGACTTGTAGCCCACAAAATCAACATTCTGATCAATCCCAAGGTCAACGACCATCGCCTGCAAGTCTGCACGCTCAGACCCATCCCCTACCACGGTGAGCATAATGTCTGGATTAGACTCCTTAAGGGTTTTTAGGCTCTCAAAGAGAACAGGCAATCCCTTGACTGCGGCCAGACGACCCACGTAAAGTAAGCGATAACCAGGCTGGTGGTGAGAGACGGTCTCAAAAAGCTCAGGCCTAACGCCACAGTGAATAATATGTAACCGATTCCATTTTTCCGGCGGGGCAAAAATCATACACTGGCTGCGGCAAAAGTGACTGATACAGCGCACAAACTGCGCTTTTCGCATTTTGACATCGAGTCGCCAGCGCTTTGCCTCAAAGAAGACCGACGGCCCCTGAATTGAAAAGCTAAAGCTTCGATGACTTAACTCAGCCGCCAGCATAGTCACGTTACAACTGGCATAGGCAAAATGATTATGCAGATGTTGAATTTGTTGCCTCTGAACCTGTCTGGCTAAAATTCCCGCCTCAGCGAAGTAAAAAAGCTGATATAGAGCCCCCTGAAAACCCTTTTCACGAATATGCCAGGCCAGACCCAAGGCTCTCAAATATTGGCCAGGTGCCCCTAAGAAAAGGCTAATATGAGCTACCAACAAAGCAATCGGACTCGCATTTGCGATAATGTAAAAGGTGCTTTTGCGAGCGGCTTTCTGCTCTTCGCCGACCATATGCTCGTCCCCCGTCTTGCGAACAGAAAACGTAAAGACCTCCGCACCCTGATTACGCAGTTCAGTGATGTCTCGCTGGACAAACGTATCAGTCGCTCTAGGATATTCACCAGTGATATAAGCAAGACGCATAATCGTCAGTTCTACTCCTGATTATCAACGGGACTAAAGTTTTAGATTCGAAAACTTGAAAAGCACCTTTGATCGCTTCTGAACTTACGCTCTCCAGGCGTTGAATCATTCCCATGCAACTTGAAAACTTCCAAATTGAAACCCCGAACTCTTCCGTGCAGCGTCAACAGACGACTCTCGAACTTAGGCTTTCCTACAGTCAACTCCATACCTTATAAGAGTCACTTAGTCTTTCAAAAGTTCCAATAATGGTCATCTAGAGGTCTTGTACTCAATCAGGAGGGGTGTTTTACGCTGCCATCGAGTAAGCCAATACTTGAGCTGTCCGACCGCTTGAGCAAACTTCGACAAAGTGCAGAAGACAGAATAAGTCAGCGCATGACCCGGAAGATTACCATAGCAACTGCGACGATAACGGTAAATGCGGAACATCAACACCATGTAGCTGAGCATGATCAGTAGGCTCAACCCGTGGGTTGGCAGCGCTGCCAAGAGAGAAAACCCAGGAATGATCCCACCCCACAGCCAACCGCTGAGGTGTTGTTTGGCCATATACTGCTCCGGTGCTTGACCATACATCGCGAACCCCTGAGCAACCGCCCATCCCCCCCTAACAGCCCGCCTCCACCATTGGCTAAATTGCTGCATATCGGCATCGTGAAAAACCATATCTTGATCAAGCCTTTGGACTTTCCACCCTAGACGTCGGAGTCGAATGCACATTTCAGGTTCTTCACCACAGATTAAGGCACTGTTATAGCCTTTAACGGCCTGGAGTGCCTTAACCCTAACCAAAGCATCTCCACCGCAAAATAAAACCTCTCCGGCTGGGGATTGCCACTCCAAATCGGTGTATCGATTATAAATAGAAGCTTCTGGAAACCTTTCTTGTCGACGACCACAGACGATTGCCAGCTGGTCATCCTGGTCTAACCAACTACGGGCCTCCTCTAGCCAGCCGACCGACAGTTCACAATCACCATCAATAAATTGGATGTATTGAAGCTCGGGAAAATGAGCGACTAAATAGTTAAAACCCGAATTACGCGCCCGTGCAGCCGTAAATGCCTGACTCTGATCAAGCTCAACCACAGCTGCACCCAGCTCACGGGCGATTTGAACACTATCATCTACAGACGCAGAATCAACGTAGACAATCGGACACTGTTCAGATACTCGCGCCTTTAACATGTGCAAACACCCCTGAAGCCTCTCGCCTTCGTTGCGACCAATTGCAACTATCCCGATACTCTCTGTAGCCATTGCCCTACCAAAAACCTACATCATGCTCCACCCATCAAGCTAAGATGGGAAATATCACCAAAAGTTCCTCACAGCGGCAACGTTTTGTCTAAGGGAGGCTCCCAACCTCAGCAAACGTCTAGACCTATGCTCAGGGGGTTGCTGTCTA